>JBEKIU010000005.1:0-60524 GCA_050011635.1 Acidimicrobiales bacterium | reverse complement strand
ACTCCGATGGCGATTCGAACCCTTACCCCCCTTCGGGCAGGAACCGGACCTCGGGTGGGACACCGACGAGGCCAAGAGTCGGAGGGCACGGGCGAGACGGGACGAGTGAGCCGGTCGATCGCCGTGCGGCGGCGCCATCGGGCATCTCATCGATCCAGGGGTCGACCGGGACAAAAGTGACCGAGAGCCTGGATCGAACAACTAGGGCGGGCAGAACGACTAGGGCAGGCCGGCGTGCAGCGATGCCCTCCAGCGCCCGGTCGAGGGCACGGTGCAGACCAGTGAGGCCGCACGCAACAGCCAATCGATGACCATCCGGTCGTCGGCGTCGGCTGGCACCTGGGCGACCAGTCCTCGCCGCGGGTGGTCCTGGGTGATCCGCCATCCCTCGGGCAGCGGGCATCCGAGGTCCCGGAGCCTCCAGGCCACCCGGGGGCCTGATGCGTGCTGCAGGCCGACGGTGGTCGGCTTGACCGTCCCGTTGGCCGAGCGTTTGCCGGGCATCCAGGTGATGGTCGGAACATGGTGGGTCGAGCCCCCTAGGAAGGCGAACGGCCCCGGGGGCGGGGGCTCGTGCTCCTCTTCGATGACCGGTTCGACGTTGATCCATCCTGCCCCCTTGGCCACCACCTCGGCCATCCGGGCCAGGAGCTCGGGGTCGTCGTGGTCGGTGAATTCGAGCTCGAGTGGCCTGCTCCGGGTCATGTCTGGAGGTCGAGAACGCCGTCGGCCAATGCGCCGAGCTCGCTCCGCCAGGAGTCGGGATTCTCGAGAGGTCGGACCACGAACTTGGAGAAGCCCACCTCGAGAAAGCGCTCCAACATGGAGCGCAGCCCGCCGATGCCCACCGGGACGACCTGTTCCGGGTCGATGCCGCGCCGAAGGGTGGCCAGCGCCCGCTTGGTTCTCGGCGACAGGGGGCCACCGGCATAGGCGATCGACACCCCGAAGTGCTCAGGCGAGATCGTGCGCCCGGCCTCGGCGGCCGCTTCATCGATGACCACCTTCGCCTCGGCCACCTCCGACGGTGTACACGACGAGGGGAGCCAGCCGTCTGCGAATCGACCACAACGTCGGAGGGCCGCGGGCACCATCCCTCCTGTCCAGAACTCGAGCGGATCCTGCACCGGGAGCGGCGACACCGTGACCCCCTCGAAGTCAGCGGCCTCACCATGGTGGGTCACCGTCTCCCCGGCCCACAGGCTTCGGAGCACCGGGAGCATCTCGTCCATGACGCGGCCCTTGTCACCGCCGGCGACACCGGTGGCGGCCGACTCTGGCTGACGGGGGAGGCCGGGGACAAAGGTGACCAGCAACCGGCCGGCGGAGAGGCGGTCCAAGCCGGCCAGCTCCTTGGCCAGACGCACCGGGTTCCTCCCCGGCAGGAGCATGGTGGTGCCCAACTTCAGGTGGTCGTTGTGGGCCGCTGCGAAGGCCAGGCCCACCAGCGGGTCCAGGGCCGGCGCGGTCAGGATCTCGGGCAGCCAGATCGAATCGAACCCGAGCTGGTCGATGTCGTCGACCAGCCTGGCGAATTCGCCCCCATCAGCGATCGGCGTCAGGCCCATCCCCACTCCGATACGAACCTTCACCGCGGACCCTGACTCCGGCGCGGATGGCATGGCCGGGGCCTCATGCCGGTCCCAAGGGAGCCCCGTCGAACCGGTCGACGGTGGCGAACCCCTCGACCGGCTGTCGCCGCAGCCTCGTGGGTTGGTGCACCGGCCGGCCCAGGGCCAGCACGGCGGCCACCGACACCGACTCGGGGATCCCGAGGAGTTCCCTGACCGAGCCCTCCTCCCGCACGACCATGGTCGTCAGGACCCCGGCCAGCCCTTCTGCGCGGGCAGCCAACAGAATGCTCCATGCGAACGGATAGATGGACGCTCCGCCCACCATCGTGTAGTGCTCGACGTCACGGTCGACGGTGGCCAGGCCGGCCAGGTCGGCCAGCAGCACCAACATGACGGGGACCTGGTCGAAGTGCTCGGCAAAGCCGCCCGGTCCATCAGCAGCAGAACGGGCGATGGCAGGGGCACCGGCCACCGCCCGCCGCTCCAGCTCGCGGTCGGTGACCGCCGCCCACGGGGTGAGCCCCGCCCCGGCCTGGGCCAGGTATTCGTACCATCCGGGAAGGTAGGCGTCCCGCAGGGCCCGGCGCAGTCGTCCGTCCTTGACGACGATCACCCGCCATGCCTGGCGGTTCCCGCCATTGGGCGCGAAGCGGGCCGTGTCGAGCAGCCGGTAGACGGTGTCGTCGGGGACCTCGGCGTCGACGAAGTCACGCACGGCCCCGGTTGTCCGGAGGGTTTCGATGAGTTCCACGTCCCCGACGGTAGCGGCGGAACGGACAGGTCGTACCACCCGCCCCTTCCCTTCCGCTCCTCCGGGGCGGCCTGACGGCAACGCCGCCGTGGGTTGGCCGCCGCGCCGGCGGGGCCGGCACCGACGGTCACCGGATGAAGGCCACCCCGGCCGGTCCGAAGGTCCCGTCTCGGACGGTGCCGGTTACAGCACCGCCAGGACGGCATCGGCGGCACTCACGCTCAGGCCCGGCCCCGGCTCGACGTTGAGGGTGGTCACCACGCCGTCCTCGATGACCATGGCATAACGCTGCGACCGGGTGCCCAATCCGAAACCGCTGCCGTCCATCTCCAGCCCGACGGCCTTGGTGAACTCGCCGTTGCCGTCGGCCAGCATCACCACCAGATCACCGACGTGTTGATCCTCGGCCCACGCGGCCATCACGAAGGGGTCGTTGACCGAGATGCATGCCACCGTGTCGACCCCTTTGGCCGTCAGATCGTCATGCCGGATGACGTAGCTGGGCAGGTGGTAGTCCGAACAGGTCGGTGTGAACGCGCCAGGCACAGCGAAGAGCACCACCTTGCCGGAGCCGAGGACCTCGCCCGTCTGCACGTGCACCGGACCGTCGGGACCGGACGTCATCACTTTGATATCGGGAATCTTGTCGCCGACGGCGATGCTCATGGTGAATCTCCTCGTCGTAAGTTCTGGCTTGGTCTTACTGCATGGCTCGGTACTGCATGGCTCGGTACTGCATGACCCGGTACTGCATCTCGTCGTGCCGGCCGGTAAGTCGAGTCGTCAGGCCGCGGCACTGTGGCAGAGCTTGCGATTCGAGGTCACGATGTCGTCCAGGGGTCACCGTCCGTGACCCCCCGCTGGTCGGCATCCACCTGCGCCGAAACGCTTACGAAGCGATCGTACCGCAGACGAATGTCGGCCACGTCGTTCGCCTCGGGTACCTCCGCCTCGGCGCCGCGCAGGATCATCTGCGCCTGGCGGGCCAGCACCGCTCGCTGCCCCTCACTGGTGGTGTTCTCCGCGATGTGGGACAGGGCGTCGATCATCCGGATGATCACCGCGGGCATGGACCGGGCCGCCTGCCGGACTTTGTCGAAGCCACGGTTCACCATCCGCCCGTAGCTCGGATCGGACTCGATCAGGCGGATCCGGCCGCTGCGACCGCGGTACACGCCTTCGTCGAGAGACCGGGCCGAGATCTCCGACAGTCCCGCCGAGAGCCAGTCGATGCAGGTGAGCGCCGTGAACGTGTCGTTGACGGCGGGCGACAGGGCCCGAATGGCGATCTCCACCAGCTGGTCGATGGCGAACACCGGATCCTGGGTCAGGGTGCGGTGGGGACCGGTCACGTGGGCCTTGTCCAGAGCGGCCGCGACCTGACCGGCCGCACCGGCGGGCCAGACACTGGCCAGCGGGCGATTGGCCACGATGAAGTGGCCCGGCCGGTGGGCAAGACGGATCACCGCGTCCAGGTTCTCGGCGATGTCGACCAGTTGGCCGTAGCTGACGAACTGGAGATAGCCGCTGTGCTTGGCGGTGACCTCGGCCCCCCGGACACTCAACTTCTCGAGGAGGTCGGCGGTGACGGCCGACGACGGCTCGCCGTCGGTCGCACCCTGGCGCACGGGAAACTCGGCGTTGATGGCCCGGTCGAGGTCTCGGGCGATGCTGGCGATGACCTCGGGGAGCTGGATCGACTTGGCGATGTGATGGATGAAGTAGACGAGAACGGCCACATCCACCAGTAGGAGGCCTTCGGACACGGTGATCGACAGGTGGGGCACGAACGCGGTCCCGGGGCTGCTGATGGAACCGAGGACCAGCACGGAGTAGACGAAGGTCCCCACGAAGACCCCGAGCGTCAGTTGGTTGCCGGGATCACGGATGAAATTCCGGAGCATCCGGGGTCCGAACTGCTGGGAGGCCAGGGTCAGGGCCAGGATGGTGATCGAGAACACGACCCCGACGGTGGTGATGATGGCCGCGGCGATGGCGATGAGGACCTGACGGCCCGCGTCGGGACTACCCGTCCTGATCCACGTGGGCAGACTCAGGCGGCCGTGGTAGGCGGCCAGATCGATCTCGAAGGTGACCACGAACAGGAGGATGGCCACCACGATGAGCAGGGTCGGTACCACCCAGAAGGTCGTCCGCAGGGCCTCCCACCGCCAACTGGGAAGCCGCAGTTGCCCATCGCGACCCGGAGGCATCCGGCCGGCCGCGTTCGCATTCTCTGGTTCGGTCACCGCGCTCCTCCGCAGGGAGCGGTCACAGGCGACCGTCCCGTGCCGACCAGACTTCCCGGCGCTCCGGTTCCAGCCTAGCCCGTGGGCCATGGGCCCCCGCCCCGACCCACGCGCCGATCAACCTCCCGACCCGTCGCCTTCCATCACCGCGGCCAGCCAGGACGGCATCCGCGCCGGGCGCCCGTCGGGATCGACGGCGGCGTGAACGGTCACCGCCGTGGCGCGGGTCTGGGCCGCCACCTGGAGCAGGTACCCGACCTGAAAGGTGGTCCGGGTCAGTTCGCCCGCGGCCACGTAGATGTCCACCGCATCGTCGAAATACAGGGGCCGTCGATAACGCACGAACAGCTCGAGCACGGCGAAGTCGATGCCGCTGCTCCTCACCTCGTCGTAGGGGAAGCCGGCGTGGCGCAGCAACGACGCCCGGGCCTCCTCGAGATAGGGGACGTAGGCACTGTGGTGGATGATGCCCATGGCATCCGTTTCGGCAAACCGAGGCCGGATGCGGTGCACGAACGAATAGTCCGCAGGATCGGTGGAGGGGGTCAGGGAGAGGCGCACCTCGGAACGCCCCGGTCAGGTTCTGCCTGGAGTTCCGGCCGGAGTTCCGGCCGGAGTTCCGGGCGGCGTGGGCTGGTTCCACTCGATCCAACCGGTGCCGCAGCGACCGTCGGCGGCGACGAACCGGGCCGCCGCCCGCGGAAAACGACTGGTCCGACCGTCGGGGGCGGTGAGCAGCACCGGTCCGAAGGCGATGGGTCGGATCTCGAGGTCGAGCCCACCCGGTTCGATCACGGCGCGACCGTGCACGGGCAGGCCCTCGTCCCCGAGCTCCTCGGACACCTCGAGCGTCCCCACCGGGTGTACCAGCCCGTCCGGCGGCTGCAGGTAGCCGAGGGGGATCCGTTGACCCGGCATCCGGATGTCGGCGAAATGAACCCTGGTGCCGTCGTCCATCCTGGCCGCCGCCCAGCACCAGCCGAACGCCCACCAGTCCCGCACCCCCCATGAATGGTCACGCTGGCCGTGTGCCTCGACGGCCAGCCGCTCACCGCCCACCGTGACCTCCCCGGCAACCAGGCAGGGGATCTCGTAGCGGGTCGTCACCTGGTAGTGGTACGGAACGCCGTCCGTGGTCCAGGTCAGGTCGAGGCCCAGGGTCGTCGGGGATCCGACATCACCCCGGTACAGCGCCGCCGGGTCGCGGTGCACCGCCCCCGGGGCGGTACCGGCCACGGTCATCGCCGTCAGCGGTTCGTCGACGGTGCCGGTCACGTCGAAGCCGTCGGCCCCGATGCTCAACCCGGGCCCTTCGGCCACGGGGAGATCGAAGGCCACCGACGAGATCAGCGGTCGGTCGGCGCCCACGATCATCGTGGTCCACCAGGTCACGCCCAGGTTGGGATACAGGCCGATCCGGGCGTAGCCGGCCAGGGCCCCGTCCTCGGCCACGAAGTCAAGGTAGTAGGACTCGTTCCACAGGGGATCGTCCCCGGGCCGGTGCCGTTGCTCATCGGCGCGGTCGACCAGATGGTCGTCGGGGTCGGGCATCGGTGTCTCTCAGGCCGGCGCGGAGTCGGAGGCACGAGCCGGCACGTGGGCGATGTCGGCGGCGGTGAACGAGCGGGTCCAGCAGGCGAACTCGAGCAGGATCCCGTCCGGGTCCTGAAAGTAGATCGACCGGACGAAGACCCCCGGATGGTTGGTGTCGGCGATGCCCCACTCGCTGTCGTCGTGGTTGGCCACGTCGGTGCAGTCGATGCCCGCGGCCCGCAGCCGATCGCGGTACTCGTCGATCCGCTCGGGCGGCACCGCGAAGGCCACGTGGTTCATCGAGCCGATGGCGCTGTTGAGGCTGCCCTGGTCGGGGCGGCCGGTCGGGGCGGCAATACCCGGGGCGGACGGCGGTGCGTCAGGAAACCAGAAGAATGCCAGTGCGTCACCGCCACCGCAGTCGAAGAAGAAGTGCTGACCCATCCCGGCCGGGAGCTCGATGGTCTTGATGAGCGGCATCCCGAGCACACCGCTGTAGAAGTCGACCGTCCGGGCCATGTCGCTGCACACCAGGGCCAGGTGATTGATCCCCCGAACCTCGAATCCGGACTCCGATTTGGCCATGGTCTCCTCCAGCCGTCATGACCGGCAGGCCAGGTCCATCCGGTGCGCCCGACGGGTCGGGCCGGACTCAGCCGGGAAGCCGGTGCCCCCACGGTAGCGATCTTTTGTGCCGATGACCGACCTTCCGCGGATCATGGGCTTCCGCGGCCGATCGAAGGGGACGCGGCCGGCGGCCCATCGACGAATCTCGACCCTCGTTTGGCTATGGTGGCCGCCACGTCCGGTCGCGTGGCGGGTCGAAGGTGAGGAGCGGTTCAGATGCGACAGCGTGGATCGGAAAGGGGGGTCGGGCAGGGATTGCGTCGTGGAGGGTTGGCGGCCGTCGTCCTCCTGGCCGGTGGGTTCCTCGCTGCGGCCTGCAGTTCGAGCTCGACCAGCGCGTCGACGACGGCAGCCTCACCGGCGACGACGGCAGCCGCGGCAGGATCGGGCTCTGGACTCGCGTCTATCGTGCGCGGTATCAAGAGGGGCTCCGGCGCCACCTTCAGCGCCACCTACGTGACCGCTGACAGCACGACCGGGAAGAGCCAGACGGTGACGTTCGCGCAGTCCTCGCCCAAATCCGCGGTGGTGACGCCCACCGGGTCGTTCTACATCGACGGCTCCTCGGTGACCGCGTGCCAGGGTTCCGGGGCCAGCGCCACCTGCACGTCACTGCCGTCGAGCCTCAGCTCGTCGCTTGGCGCGCTCACCGACCTCTTCTCGCCGGGCGTCCTCACGACCACCCTCGAGAGGATCGAGACGGAGGCCGCGGCCCGGGTCGCCGGCATCAGCGTGCACACCTCTTCGGCGACCTATGGCGGCCTGGCCTCGAGCTGCGCCACGTTGACGAGCACCGGAACGCCGAAGCCGGTGACCTACTGCGTGGCCGATTCGAGCGGGATCCTCACCTACTCCAGCACGAACGGCACCACGGTCACCCTCACCGCGTTCACGGCCAACCCGCCGGCGTCCACATTCTCACCCCCGTCCGGAGCAACAGTGCAGACCCTGCCTGCCGGCACATAGCCGGGGCCTCACCGTCATCGGCGGCCGCCGGCCAGGGATCGAGCCCGACAACGTGTCCCCTCCGGCCGCGTTTTCCGGCCCCCTACCCCGTTACACGCCCTCCCACCCGGTATTATACGATCGCTGTTCCATGACGGGGCTCTGCCAGGGTGCCGTCTCGGCGGGCGGCTCCGGTCAGCCCGGGGTCGGTCGCAGCAGCAGTCTCGGGGGCGAAGCTCGGTGACGGAGCGTGTCGGAGGGGGGGTGATGTCGTGACAGCAACTGGCGAGATGGCCGCAGTGTCTTCCGCGGACCGCCAGGCCACGGCGTCGCTTCCGGAAGACCAGTCCGAGCATCCCGAGGCCGGCGACGGGTCCGCCGGCTCCCGCGGCTCCCACGGCTGGAAGACGCTCGTCCTCGGGGCCGGCGCCTACCTCCTCCTCTCGGTCTTCGTGTGGTCGAGCGCATGGCACCATCCGACCTCGACCACCACCTGCGGGTGCGGCGACACCTCACTGTTCACCTGGTTCCTCGAGTGGTCGGCCTATGCCATCTCCCACGGCCTCAATCCGTTCTACTCGACCGCCATCCATGTGCCGACCGGGGTGAACCTGCTGGCCAACACCAGCGTCGTTGCCATCGGAGTCCTGCTCGCCCCCATCACCTGGCTTTTCGGGCCGATCGCAACCCTCAACGTGGCGCTGACCCTCGCACCGGCGTTGTCCGCCCTGTCCATGTTCGTGCTCCTGCGGCGATGGGTGACCTGGTCACCCGCCGCCTTCGTCGGTGGCCTGCTCTACGGGTTCTCACCCTTCATCCTCTTCTCCTTGGGCGACGCCCACCTGATGCTCGGGATGTTGGTGATCCCGCCACTGATCGTCGCCTGCCTGGACGAGCTCCTGTTCCGCCAGCGGCGACGGCCGGTGCCCACGGGGATCGTCCTCGGCCTGCTGATAACGGTGCAGTTCTTCATCGGCACCGAGGTCCTCGTGATCACGGTGGGGATGGGACTCATCGGCATGGTCATCATCGTCGGGTACGCCGCATGGCGCCGTCCGTCCGAGCTTCGCCGTCGGGCCCGTCACGCCACCGTGGGTCTGTCTGCCGGTTTGGCCCTCGCCCTCGTTCTCCTGGCCGGCCCGGCGTCATACGCCCTGTTCGGCCCCGCCCACTTCGGGAGCCAGGTGTGGCCCGGCGTCTATGGCCGCCTGGCTCGGAGGCAACGCACGTCGCCCAGCCTCTTCCTCTTCCCGATGTCAGCGTGGAACGGCATGGTCACAACCGCTCACAACCGCATGCAGGGCGGATACCAGGGGCCTGCGCTCTCCTATCAGTACTTCGGGACGTGGATGGTGGTCGTCCTGCTCGGAGGTGTCGCCGTCTGGCGCCACGACCGCCGTCTCTGGCTGTTCGGTGCCATCGCGGTGATCTCCGGGGTCCTGTCCCTCGGCACGAGACCGGACATCTGGCTGCCGTGGCAGGCGCTCCAGAACCTGCCGCTTCTCGAGAACGTGGTGCCCTACCGATTGGTCCTGGTCACCTATCTGGCCGTGGCCGTCATGCTCGGGTTGATCGTCGAGCACGTCTACGTCTCGGTCAACCGTCTACGCCGCTCTGCGCCGCGCGCCGGTGCCGAGCGGACGAGTCCGTGGACCCGACTGCCCGCATGGACGGGCGCCGGCGCGGCAGCCGTCGTGGCTGTGATCGCCCTCGTCCAACCGGCCTCCTATCTGGCCCAGACCATACCCATGACCACTGTCCCGGTGGCCGTCCCCACCTGGTTCACGGCCGTGGCCCCGCATCTGCCCCGTCACCAGGTGCTCCTCATCATCCCCGCACCGTTCACCTCGTTCGACAACTCGATGACCTGGCAGGCGCTCGACAAGATGGACTTCTCGATGGTCGGTGAAGGCGGTCCCGGCGGGATGCTCGTGGAAACCGGAACGGAGCTGAAAGGAGCCCAGGTCATCGCCAAGGTATCGTCGCAGACCCCCAGGGCCAGAACCCTTTCCGCGGACGGTGTCGCCCAAGTTCGCCAAGCGCTCCACGACTGGCGAGTGACCATGGTCGTCCTCCCCGATCAGCCCGGTCTGCCCGCCTACGACCAGATCCACTCGGTGACGCTCGCCGCCGCACTGATCACGGCGGCCACCGGCCGGCTTCCCGTCCTTCAGGCGAATGCGTGGGTATGGGCCGGGGTCGAACACTCCGGCGCCGTCGCCAACACCGAGAGCACCCGGGTCGCCGAATGCACGACGGCGGTCCAACCCCGCGGTGCTCGCGCCGTCCGCCGGGCGACGGCCTGCGTGCTGGCGTCTCCGGGGACGTCGCATCCGCGCTGAGGCGCGTGCACCCGTCATGACCCCGCGTGATCCCCACGGCAGTTGCCGATGACCGAACCGGCCATACACACCCGCCGGTGGGTCCCCGACCTCTTGGGTGTCGCATGGGTGATCGTCGCCGCGGGTGCCGTGATGGCCCCTGCCCTGTTCCACGGGTGGTCGCTCGGTCCCTTCGATCAGCTGTCGCAACTCGGCCTCACCCAGCACCCGCAGGCGCTGCCCCACAATTCCCAGGTCTTCGACCTGATCCGTGAGATCATTCCTTGGACCACACTTTCATGGACCCAGGTGCACAACGGGCTCCTGCCGCTGTGGAATCCGTACAGCGCGCTGGGCGCTCCCCTTGCCTTCAATTGGCAGTCGGCCACCTTCAGCCTCCCGGCCCTGGTGGGCTATCTGTTCCCGGTGCGCCTCGATTACACCGTCCAGGTGCTCGCCACCCTTCTCATCGGCGGGACGGGCGTGTACGTGCTCGGGAGAGTCATGCGGCTCGGCGTGCTCGGGGCGGCAATGGCGGCGACGGTGTTCGAGCTCAGTGGTTCGTTCATCGCGGTCCTGGGTTGGCCCATCGCCGCCGTCCTGTCCTGGGCCGGGTGGTTGTTCGCGTGCACCATCCTCGTCGTGCGGGGCCGGCACCGCCGGCGCGACATCTCGCTGTTCGCGGTCGTTCTCGCCCTGTCGATCTACGCGGGGGAGCCGGACACGCTGGTCGTCCTCATCGCCACGCTCGTTGTCTTCTTCATCGTCATGGCCTGCCTTCGCATCCGCCGGTTCGAGGGAACGGAGGTCTTCGGACGTCCACTGCTCGACATGGCCATCGGCTCGGCCGCCGGTTTGGGGCTGGCTGCTCCGCTCGTCCTGCCGGGCGTGCAGCTGTCATCGGGGTCGATCCGCGCCGCTGGACAGCACAGAGCGTTTCCTCCCTACGACATGCTGCACGCCATCTTCCAGACATTCAACGGGTCGTCGCTGGCCGGCAGCAGGTCCTTCGACGGCCACGGGCTCGGGTGGGTGTCGACGGCGGACTACGTCGGCGTCATCGCCGTCGTCCTCGCCGCGGTGGCGTTGCTCACCATCCGCCGCCGACCGGCCATCGTGGCCTTCGGTGCCGTGGTGGTGGTCAGTGGCTGCCTGGTCTACCTCACGCCGCTGGTCTCGTTCCTCAACCGGTTCCCGAGCGTCGCCCAGGTCCGGTGGGTCCGGGCCATCCAGGTGCTCGGGTTCGCCTTGGCCATCCTGGCCGGGGCAGGCCTCGACGCCCTGGCCCGCTCACGCGGCAACCGTCGGGTGCGCAACTGCCTCGGGGCCGGGTTCGCCGCCGCTGCACTCCTGCTCCTCCTGGTGTGGGTCTTCGGTCGTGGCCACCTGTCGGCGGTGGATACCACCATCCGATCGCGGAGCTTCGTCTGGCCGGCGGCCGAGGCGGTGCTGGGCCTGGTCGTGTTCGGGTTCCTCGTGGTGATGGGCCGACGGGGTCGGGACGGGCCGGCGTCGCCACGGGTGCTCGGTGATCCCAGCCGCCTGGCCGCCGTGTTCTTGCTGGTCAGCTCGACCGTCTTTCTGGTCGCCCTCGGCGCATCGTGGTGGTCGTCGACGACCAGTTACCTCACACCCACCCCCGCGGAGACGGCTCTACAGAAGGCGGTCGGGACCTCCATCGTCGGGTTCGGGATCTCGTCCTGTCTCCTCCCTCCGACACTCGGGATCCAAGCCAACGTCAACATCGTCTACGGGGTCCACGAACTCGATGTGTACGACCCGCTGACCCCGAAGGAGCTCTACCGGGCCTGGACGTTGGCATCGGGCCACTACCCGCTGCCCATCGGGGCCGACGGGATTCCGGCGGCCGAGAACACGATGTTCTGCCCGGTCGTCGACTCGACAGCCACGGCCCGTCTGTTCGGGGTCGGGTTCGTCCTCGAGCCCCACGGGGCGAAGGGCCCACCGGGCAGCGTCTTCGACGAGCAGGTGGGCAACGAGGAGCTCTACCGGATACCCGGGGCCTCGGTGGCCACACTGTCCGCTCTGGGTGCCGACGGGTCGTTGCCTCCGGTGGATGCGCCCGGCAAGCCGGTGGCGGTGACCTATCCCGACACCGCGTCCTGGAAGTTGGTCACCCAAGCCTCACACCCACAGGTCCTCCGGCTGCGGCTCACCGATGTCCCCGGGTGGCACGCATCGATCGACGGGAAGCCGTTGGCGCTGGCCCGTTTCAACCGGATCATGCTCCAGGCGAAGATCCCGCCCGGGCGGCACACCATCGAGTTGCACTACTGGCCCGACACGTTCAATGCCGGGATCGTGCTGGCCGTGGCCACCGTGATCTCACTCGTGGTCGTACCACCCGTCTGGAGGCGGCAACGGCGGCGCTCGAGACCCGTCGGCGGCGCGTCACCGGTGGTGGAGGCGTGACGACCACGGAGGGAATCGAGGCGGTAGCCACCACCGCAGACATGCAGGACGGGCGTGGCGCCCAGCGCCGACCCCGTCTTCCGGACGTGCTGGGCCTCGCCTGGGTCATCGTGGCCGCGGGCGTGGTCATGGCACCTGCGCTGTTCCACAGCTTGACGCTCGGCCCGTTCGACCAACTCGCCCGGCTCGGTCTTTCGGGACATGTGCATGCCGTCGCCCCTCACAACTCGCAGACCTCCGATCTGATTCGCGAGGTCATCCCCTGGACCGAGTTGGCCTGGACCCAGGTGCACCACGGCCTGCTGCCGCTGTGGAATCCCTACAGCGCCCTGGGTGCACCCCTGGCCTTCAACTGGCAGTCGGCCACCTTCAGCCTCCCGGCCCTGCTCGGCTACCTGGTCCCGGTTCGCTTCGATTTCACCGTGCAGGTGCTGGTCACCCTGCTGGTCGCCGGATCAGGATCGTATGTCCTCTGTCGGGTGATGCGGATCGGCCCCCTGGGCGCGGCCATGGGGGCCACGGTGTTCGAGCTGAGCGGGTCGTTCTCGGCCGTGCTGGGGTGGCCCATCGCCTCGGTTCTGTCGTGGTCGGGTTGGCTGTTCGCGTGCGCCATCCTTGTCGTCCGGGGCCGCCACCGACGCCGCGACGTGACTCTCTTCGCCTTGGTGCTGGCATTGACCGTCTACGCGGGAGAACCGGACACGCTGGCCATCCTCGTCGTGTCCCTGGCCGTGTTCGTGGCGGTGGTCCTCGGAATCCGCGCCCGCCGGATCAGGACGGTGCAGGCGGTCGGACGACCGGCGCTGGACATGGCCCTCGGATCTGTGGCCGGGATCGGTCTTGCCGCACCTCTGCTGCTGCCCGCCGCCCAGCTCACCGTGGGGGCGGTGCGCGGCTCCGGACGTCATCCCGGCTTTCCCCCCTACGAGACGCTGCATCTGATCTTCCAGACATTCAACGGGCTGTCGCTGGCCGGGAGCGGGTTCGTGGCCGGTGTCGCATCCGGCGACCGATTCGATGCCCACGGTCTCGGCTACATCTCGACCGCCGCCTACATCGGCATCATCGCCGCGGTGCTCGCCGTAATGGGGGTGGCGAGACGCCACCGTCAGCCCGCGGTGGTCGCGTTCGGTGCCGTGGCCATCGTCGCCGGCTGCCTCGTCTACGCGCCCCCCCTCGTCTCCGTTCTCAACGACCTTCCAGGACTGGGAGAGATCCGTTGGGTACGCGCCATCCAGCTCCTGGTCTTTGCCCTGGCCATCCTGGCCGGAGCGGGTCTGGATGTCGTCTTCCGTTCGAACAACAGTCGTGCCGTACGCCGCTGGCTGGGTGGTGGGTTCGGCACCGCTGCCGTCCTGCTCCTGGTCGTCTGGCTGTTCGGCCGCGGCCACCTCCCCCCTGTCGAGGCCCATATCCGGGCAAGAAGCTTCATCTGGCCCGCCGCCGAAGTGGCGATCGGCCTCGCCGTGTTCGGGTTCCTCGTGGTGATGAGCCGCCGGAGCCCTGGACCGGCGGCCCGAAGACATCCGTTGCTCGGAAATCCGGGAAGGACAGCTGCGCTTGCTCTGTTGATCAGTTCGACCGGCTTCCTGGTTGCTCTCGGCGCACCCTGGTGGTCATCGAGCTCCAGCTACCTGACCACCACCCGGGCGGAGGCGACCCTTCAGCGGGCGGTGGGATCGTCGATCGTCGGGTTCGGGAACTCGTCCTGCCTGTTCCCGCCCACACTCGGGATTCAACCGGACGTCAATGTCGCCTACGGCGTTCACGAGTTCGACTCCTACGACCCGCTGACCCCACAGTCGCTCTACACGGCGTGGAAGGAATCGACGGGTCATGCTCCGACCCCGATCGGACCTTCCTATGCCGTCCCCGTCTCGCTGTTCTGCGCAGCGGTCAAGACCACCGCGTCCGCCCGTCTGTTCGGGGTCGGGTTCGTCCTCGAGCCCCACGGGGCGAAGGGCCCACCGGGCAGCGTCTTCGACGAGCGGGTGGGCAACGAGGAGCTCTACCGGATACCCGGGGCCTCGGTGGCCACACTCTCGGCCCTGGGTGCCGACGGGTCGTTGCCCCCGGTGGATGCGCCCGGTACGCCGGTGGTGGTGACCCATCCCGACGCCGCGTCCTGGAAGCTGGTCGCCAAAGCCTCACGTCCACAAGCCCTCCGGCTGCGGCTCACCGACGTCCCCGGGTGGCATGCATCGATCGACGGGAAGCCGTTGAAACTGACCCGTTTCAACCGGGTGATGCTCCAGGCGAAGATCCCGCCCGGGCGGCACACCATCGAGTTGCACTACTGGCCCGACACGTTCAATGTTGGGATCGTGCTGGCCGTGGCCACCGTGATCGCGCTGGTCTTCGGGAACCTGGCTCTGCGCCGGCGAAGCAGGACGGCGCGATCCACTCCGGCGCCAACACCGGAATAGTGCCGGGCTGGGATGGGCCGGCCCCGGCTCTCCCGACGGTGCCGCAGGGAGCCCGTCCTCGACACCGTTTTGTGCTTGTCAATCCTCTGGGCATGAATGGTTGATTCTCGGTGCTCACCTCTCCCCCGATCGGAGCGTCCAGCGATGGTGGACGTCACGCAGGAACGCGCCCATTGCACAGACACTGCCGTCAGCCAGCAGGCGGAGCGCCACCCGACCCGATGTGTCCTCGGTGGCGTCGTCGTCCGAACACCACGACGAGGACCATCGCCATCGCGGTGGCCACGGCCAACGCGATCCCGGCCGTGAACGTGTCGGGCCAGTAGTGCAATTCGATCGTGTGGGTGCCCGCCGGAATCCGTGCCTGAAGCATCACCCGGTTGAAACGGGTCAGTTTCAACGGCTTCCCGTCGATCGATGCATGCCATCCGGGGACGTCTGTGAGCCGTAACCGGAGCACCTGTGGCGTGGTGGCCCGGGTCACCACCTTCCACGACGTGGGGCTGGGATAGGTCACAGCAACCGGCTTGCCAGGCGCATCCACCGGGGGCAAGGAACCGTCGACCGGCACGCTGGAAAGGGTGGCCACCGAAGCCCCGGGGATCCGGTAGAGCTCCTCGTTGCCCACCCGCTCGTCGAAGACGCTGCCCGGCGGGCCTTTCACCCCGTGGGGCTCGAGGACGAATCCCACGCCGAACAGACGGGCAGCCGCGGTCGTCTTGATCACCGGACAGAACAGCGAGACCGGAAGGAGGTTGTAGTACGGCCCGATCGGCCTGGGTAGGGTCCCGGTCGAATCCTGCCATGCCGTGTAGAGGTTCTCCGGGGTCAGCGGGTCATAGGAGCCGAGCTCATGGACTCCATAGGCGATATTCACCTCGGGCTGGATACCCAGGGTAGGGGCGTACCAGCAGGAGACGGTCCCGAATCCGACGATCGACGAACCAACCGCCCGCTGGAGCGCAACCTCTGCCGGGGTGGGTGCCAGATAGCTGGTGTTCGAAGACCACCACGGTGCGCCGAGGGCAACCAGGAACCCCGTCGAGCTGGCCAGGAGGACGAACCCGGCGATCCGACCGGGATCGCGGAGGAGGGGATGCCACCGCCGGCCGGCGCTGCCGTTGCGGCGCCTCGCCACCACGAGGAACCCGAAGACGACGAGGCCGATCGCCACCTCAGCGGCGGGCCATACGAAGCTCTTTGCCCGTATGTGGGCCGCGACCGGGGGAAGCTGACCGCGCCCGAACAGCCAGAGCAGGAGAAGCAGTACGGCCGAAAGCCCGAACGCCGTACCCAGCCATCGCCGCACTGACCGATCACCCTTGGAGCGGACGACGATATCCAGCCCCGCGCCGGACAAGACGGCCAGGGCAAAGACGAGAACCTGGATGGCACGCACCCAACGGATCTCCCCCAGACCGGGAAGCCCGTTCAGAAAGGAGACGAAAGACGACAGATAGACCATCGCAGCCGCTACCACCGCCATGGCCGCGAACGCGACGATGACCGGCCGGCGGCGGTATTTCACCGCCGCCATGATGGCGAGCACCACCGCGATGACGCCGATGTACGCCGCGGGAGGGGTGTAGGTGAATTTGCTGTTGTTGAAGGTTGCGAGCGGTGCCACCGACGACCCATCGAATGTCTGGAACACGAGATGCAGGGTCTGGTAGGCGGGAAAGGCAGTGAGATGCCCGGTCCCGCGCACGGAACCTCCGGTCAGTTGCGCGGCAGGCAACACGAGGGGGGCGGCAAGGCCCAATCCGGCGGCGGAGCCAAGAGCAAGATCCATGACGCTGTACCAGCCCTGTCCGTTGTCCCGGTGCCAGAGGGCGCGGAGCCCGATCATGACGATCAGAAAGACGGCCAGTCCCACGATGAGGACGAGTAGAACGTCGGGCTCGCCGGCATAGATCGACAGTGCGAGGGCAACCGCGAAGAGGATGACGTCGCGCCGCCGATGCTGACCCCGCACGATCATAATTGCGAAGGCGAACAGCCAGCCCGACCACGACATCACCGAGGCGATCGGCCAGCCGAGGACGGCCATGAAGGCCCCGCTGAGCTCGAATGCGGTGGCGGCCATGGCGGCCCCCAGCACGCCGAATCGCAGGACCCGGCCGAGGACGTACACTCCCGTCCCCCCGATGACCAGGCTGACCAGCACCTGGAGGGTGAAGTCGAAGCGGACCGGGACGAGATAGCCGAGCAGGGCCGGGAGGCTGAAGGTGGATGATTGCCAGTTGAACGCGAGCGGCGCCCCGAGGGCGGTGTATGGATTCCACAGGGGCAACAGCCCATGATGCACCTGGGTCCACGAAAGTGACGTCCAGGGAATTATTTCGCGGATCAGATCGACGACTTGCGGGTTGTGGGCAGTGAGCTCGTGGGAGAGGCTCGTGGGCTGTGCCAGGCCGAGCCGCGTAAGCTGATCGTACGGACCCAGGGACAGGCCGTGGACCAGTACCGGTGTCATCACGGCTCCTGCGGCAATGACGACCCATGCGATTCCGAACGCGTCGGGAAGCCAACGATGTGGGTGATCGTTCCCCTCAGTCAATTGACATCTCCGGTACTCACGGGTCGACGTTAGCCGACTGCTCAGACCCCCCGGCCGTGAACGTGCGTCGACGCAATCATCCTACAATCCTCACCCGATCCGAATAGCGCGGCGACGAATAGTCACGACGGCAGGCAGCCATCAACCCCGAGAGCTGACCGCGACAAGCACTGTGCCTGTGGTGAACCGAGCACTATCCGTGTGGTGCACGCAGTTGCCCATCGGCTCGGCGCGGGGACATGGCCGATGAGCCGCGTCAGTGAACCCTCGTTGCCGCCGCGTCGGCGATGACTGTGGTGTTGTTGGCTGTCGCGTTGTTGAGAGGTCCCGGCACCGCTGCACCCGAGCCGATCGTCGGTCCGGTCGCGACACCGATGGCTGGTCGGACCCACCGATGGCCCGGTCAGGTGAACCGCTGGAGAATGGACTGCACCCGGGTCCGGTAGCCACCGCCGAAGAGCAAGGCGTGGACGAGAAGCGGATAGAGCTGGAACAGCTCCACTCGTTCCATCCAACCGGGCGACAAGGCGCGGACCTCCCCATAGGCCCGCATGGTTCGCTCGGGGATCGGGCCGAAGAGGCTCAGCATGGCCAGATCTTCTTCCGGGTGCCCGCCGTGGGCCGACGGATCGATGAGCCACGGTCGGCCGTCGTCTCCCCAGAGAACGTTCCCCCACCACAGGTCGCCATGGACCAGCGCCGGCTCCCCGGGTGGGATCGCCTCGTCCAGGTGGCCGACCAGCGTTGCCATCGGTCCGTCCAGACCGCACCGGCCGGCCAACCCGAGCAGCCGGGCTCCGTAGAAGCTGGCCGCGTCCGGCGCAGGGGTCGGATCGACGGGACAGTCGCCGATCCACGAGGAACCCCCTCCCCACTCCGACCAGGGGACGGTGTGCTGACGGGCCAGCATCTCACCCAGTGCAGCCTCGTGTCCGGCGGTGCGAGCCGCCTGGTCGATCCAGGTGGTGACGAGGAGGTCCGGCTCGGCCAGGACGACCGCAGGCACCGGAGGGCCCCCGGCCAGCTGTGAGAGACGGCTGAGCCCCTCCGCCTCATCGAGCGCACCGCGGCCGAGCTTGACCACCAGCTCCCTTCGGCCGATGGCCACGTGCCATACCCGGCCACCGAGGGCCCGGCACGACGCCACCGGACCCAGCACGGTGACCAGGTGGTCGAGCCATGGCCGTGCGCCCGGGGATCCGCCCTCATCCATTCGGGCCACCGGTCGAGCGGCTGGGGCGTAGAGTGGAGCGGAGGGTAACGTTGCTCAACGCGGGCAAGTCCCTACCCTTCCGGCTCGGCGCCCTCGGCGTGCCGACGGATCGGAGAGCCATGGTTTCGTCCGAAACAACGTACCTCGGTACTCGGCTCGACGAGCACCACCTCCCGGAAACCAACGGGCGAATGTCGGTCTGCCGCCGCTGCGGATCGCAAACCGACGGCCCGGAGGGCAACCACCATGCCCCCCACCAACAGCAACTGACCCGCGCCAACGGGTGGCTCATCTCGCAATCCCGCATTTCGTCCATCGACCGGGCCAGACAACTGCGGGCCCACTAGCGAGGGTGCCGGTTGCCGGCCCCCCGAGGCCGGACCAGAGGGGCCGACCGGCGCACGTGGTCGCACAGGCGCGGGCCGTCTGGCCATCCTTACCGTGGTACTGCCCTTACCGTGGTACTGCCCTCACCGCACCCCGATGCCGAGTTCCGGGCCAGCACGACCGCACCAGGTCAGGGCTTCGGAGGCGCTCCGATGGTGTAGGCGTAGCCGACTGCCGCCACATCACTGGCGTCGTCGGTGATCCCCGGCTCGGAGTCCTCGGTGACCGCCGCATCGGACGGCGACAGATCGTCGATGTACAGGGTCCCCCGTACCGTGCTCCCGACCGGTCCGGAGGGCGTGATCGTGATGGGCAGCTCGACGCTCTTCCCCGGTCTGACCACCACCGCATCGAGGGGGGCTGACAGATCGGTGCTGGCCAACCAGAGATCGCCGGTCGTCGAGGTGATGGTCGGGTCGAAGGCAGCTGTGGTGGCCGACATGGAAGTCAGGACGGAGACGGGCGGCACGCCGTCCGTCCCGTCTGGGCCGTCCTGAAACGGGGTGATGATCCAGTCTCCCGACGCCACAAAGGGATCGGTGAACGTCCCGCTGGCCGTGTCGCTGTTGCCGGATCCCGAGGAGATGAGGTCAGGATCCCCGAACGCCCACGAGTAGTCGAAGAAGATCGGGACGCTCGCCGACGCGGTGGCCGTGATCGAGGTGGTGTGACTCGGGACGAGGTACTGGGGCACCGTGGCCGACGACACCGGGACCGTGACCGACGGTCCGGTCGAAGAGGCCAGGCTCAACTCGACGGACCGGTCGAGACGAGCATCGACGAAGTAGGCCTCCGGCGTCGTGCCCTGGTTGGTCACCTTCACGTCCACCGTCCTCCCCACGCCGTCGATCAACGTCGTGGTGCGAGAAGCAGGAAGCCCGGGGGCACTGACAGGGGCCGGCCGCCGGTCCAGTGTGACCGTGAAGGGCTGAGACAACGAGGTGCCGTCGACCTGATTGTAGAAATCGACGATGAGGGTCCAGTCGCCTGCATCCGGATGCAGGACGTGGAGCTGGGTCCCGAGTTGCCGCACCAACGAGGTCCCACTGCCGGTGGCATCCGCAACACTGCTGGCGGCCGACGCGACCTGGCCGGTGACAGGGTCGACAAGCTCGGCCATGAACGTATTGGCTCCGTTGGTCGTGGTGATCTGGGCGTTGAGCACCGGCGTGCCGGTGGGTATCGAGACCTCGTAGTACGCAGTCTGGCCGGTACTGAACTGTCGCCCGTTGCCGCCCGTCAACGTGCCGGTGAACGTGGTGGACGGATCGGGGGTCGGAACCAGGGAACGAAGGGTGACGGGGACGGTGGTCACCGCGGCGAACGACGGACCGGCAGCGTCGGCCAGGACGAGAGAGCCGGACTGGTCCCCTGGGTCCCTCGGGGTGGCCACGGTCAAGGTGAACGACCCGGAAGCGCCTGGGGCCAGCGTGAGGCTTGACGTCGAGAGCTTGCCGAGAGTCTCCCATGGTGCTGTTCTGGCACCGATCCGGACCGGGCCGACCGTCCCCCCCTCGGTGGAGGGGGCACCGAAGACGAGGGCCGTCCACCTGCCGGGGGCGGGAACGGCAACTTGGGCATCGCCGTAATTGGCGGTGCCCTGGGGATCGCTGGTCTCCGCCAGTTGCCCCTCCGGTGAGAAGAGGCTGATGTTGACAGCCGCGTCGATATCGGCGGACGATCCCGCACCTCGGTAGCCGATGGACACGCTGAGCCGGGCCTGACCCGGGGGCTCGGTGAAGCTGACGAGACCGACATCGCCCGTGGCGTCGGCCCGCGTCAACGGGGTGGCACCCAGGCTGCGGTACGTGCCGACGGTGCGGCTCGACATTCTCCGCTTGGCGGTGCCGGCTCCGTCGTTGACGACCGTCTCGGACAATCGCTGGATGCTGCCCGGCTGCCCGACCGCGTTCAACTGGGTCGATCGCTTCAGTATCGCCGTTCCCGTGGGATGCGCGGTGGTTCCCGGGTAGGAACTGGCCGCCCGGACGGCCTGATACGCATCGAGGAGGCCGGCACCTTGTTGGTTGCCGGGGGCATTGATGTCCTCCGCGGTCGAGACGATGATCTGCTTGACCACAGCCGGCGTGGGGAAGGAGCCGCGGTGGGACCTGGCATAGGCCTGGATGACCAGGGCTGCCACCCCGGCGGTCAGCGGGGCCGACTCACTGGTACCGCCGGTGAGCTGGACCGCTGATCCCTGGCCGGCGAAGTTGGTGCAGTCCGCATACTCCGCAGGGTCTGCCGTGCACAGCGCCCAGTTGAGGTCGCCGGGAGCGACGATGTCGACGGTACGCCCGGCCTGATCGAAGCCACCCGAGCTCAGCCCGCTGATGTTGTTGTTGAGCCAGCCGGTCACTCCGGGAATCGTGATCCCGGCCAGGCCCGCTTGTGCATAGGCCCGGTACGTGGTGGACGCCCCGACCGAGATGACGGCCGGGTCCGTGGCCGGCGACGCGATCGTGTTGGCCAGCCCCGCATCCCCGGTCGACGCCGTCACCGTCACGCCGGCCGCCACCGCCGCCGCATTGGCCATGTCGGTGAGATCAAGGCTCGCCGTATCAGGGAAGGGATTGGAACCGAACGACTCGTTCAGCACGTTGACGTGGTCGACGTTGACCGCGTAGTTGATGGCCTCCAGAAAGACCGAGTTGAAGACGACTGCCGCCGCTCCGAACACATTCAAACCGACCAGGCTTGCCCCGGGTGCGACGCCGAGGATGCGGATATCGCACGACCGGTCGAGCTCGACGGCGTAGTTGGCAATGTTGTAGGTCTCACGTCCCTGCGCGGCAATCGAGCTGGCGTCGAGGAAGGCCTCACCACCGTCCTGGGGCGAACCGGTCCCGCTGCCGCTGAAGTCCTGGTAATCGGTAAAGACATGTTGACCGTTGGAGCGGATGAAGTCAGGGTTGTCGACGTCGATCCCATCAGCGATGAATCCGACCTTCACCCCCGCGCCGCTGTAGCCGAGTGCCTGGGCGGATTCGCCCGTACCGGACTGGGCGGCATGGATGTCCTCGACGGCCGCCGGATCGACCTGCACCTTGCCCGAGGGTGGGCACGCTCCGGCCAGTGGGGCGATGCCGCTGTGGGGCGTGCGGGCCGGGCTCGGCACCGAGCTGGTGACGGGGATCGGCTCGTCCGGCACCACCTCGGCAACCGACGGATTGGCCGACAGCCGTCGAGCCTCCCCCGGCGAGACCGTGGCGCTCACAGCGTTGATGAGCTGGAATCGCTTCACCTGGCGGGCTCCGGTGCGCGTCAGCTCGTCGACGACGCCGGCCTGTACGTGGCCGACAGCGGCCACACGGTCGGCCTCGTCCCGCGGTGAGTCCGAAATCGCCGGCAGTTGATTCTTGAACACCACGATGACCTTGTCGGAGACGTTGCTGGACAGGGCCTTGGCCTCGGCCGCCGTCAACGGCGGTTGCCGGGCAGGGGACCCGGTGGCGCCGGCGGCCGGTGCCAGCACGAACGCTCCGGCGACAAGCGGCAGGACAATTGCGGCAGTACGAAGTTGCCGACGTTTCATGTGACCCCCCTTCCGACGGTACCCTGCGGGAGCCTACGGTCCGAAGGTCGGAGCGACAAATCCTCCGTCGTCGGCCCGGTCGTCTCCGACCGCCGTCACCTCCGGTCCGTGGTGCGGGGCGTGCCGGCCCGCCGGGAACCGCTAGGCCCGTCCCCGTCCCCGTCCCCGTCGGCTCGGGCCGCCGGGGTCGGGTCGTAGGCTGCCATCCATGTGTGGCCGAATTGCCCTCTACGACGACCCGGGCCGTCTGGCCCGGCTGCTCGATGCCGGGGTGGACCCCGACCTGATGGCAACGTGGCGTCCGAGCTGGAACGTGGGGCCCACAGCCCCGATCCTCGGAGTCTCTGAGCGGCACGGCCGGCGCATCCTGGGCGCCTACAAATGGGGACTGGTCCCGAGCTGGGCCAAAACTCCTGCTTCCGTCACCGGCACATTCAACGCGCGCGCCGAATCCGTGGCTACCAAGCCGATGTTCCGATCCGCGTTCGAACGGTGGCGGATACTCGTTCCTGTGGACGCGTTCTACGAGTGGCAAAAGCTCGGTCCCAAGGTGAAGCAGCCGTATGTCTTCCGCCGTGCTGATGGCGAACCGATCGTCTTCGCTGGACTCCGGGAATGGTGGCGTGACGCCGAAGGCCAAGAGCTACGGACGGCCACGATCATCACGGCGGAGGCCGGGCCGGACATGCCGATCCACAATCGGGAGCCTGTCGTCCTCGAGCGGGAGAACTGGGATCTCTGGCTCGACCCCGGGATCACCGGCGGAGCCGAGCTGCAGCAGCTCTTGGTCCCCACCGCGGCCGGCACGCTCATCCATCACCCGGTGGGCAAGGAGGTCGGGAGCACCCGCAACGACCGGCCGGAGTTGGTCGAGCCGATCGACCTCGACGGCGATCCGGGCCCCAACAGCCTCTGAGAACGCCGGGGGTTGGTGTCCGGACATGAGCCGCCCTCCGCTCACGATCCCCACCCGGTGGCGTCGGCTCTACTCCCCTGACCTGGATGTTCACTCCAGAGGTGAGGTCGAGCCCTCCGCTGCCGGCCCACCGGGCTCGGCGGCCGGGCCCGGTGGGCGGATGTCCATTCGCCCTCCGGCCGGTCCCTCTCCCGCCCCCACCGAGGCCATCGGCGTATCGGCTCCCGATCCGCCGCCATACGCTGATGGCATGGAAAAAGTGGTGGTCTACACGTCGAATCGAGGCAGGCCCACTCCTCAAGGCCGGCCCACTCCCAGCCGCGGCTTCGTCGGCTCGTTGGCGTTGGGCGTCGCTTCCGTCATCGGAATCATCCTCTTCGTCGGGATCTTGGTGGTGATCGTGGGGATATTCCTCGTGGCCGTGCTCGCAGCTCTGGTCGCGCTGGCCGTCAATCACCTGATGATGGTCATCTCCCCCCACTACCGGGACCGTCGGGTCGTACAGGGCGCGTTCCGGCCCACCACGAAGGTGGTCGAGACCACAGCCAGGGTGATCGACAGCGCCAAACCGAGGCGACGCGACTGAAGAGCCCGCCGCCGCGAAGAGCGGGATCTCGCCTCCTCTTGCGGATTCGATGCAACCTTCGGGGGCCCCCAGCGGTGTCAGAAGTATGAAGTCACGCCTCCTGACCGTGCCGGCCGCGGCCGTGTTCGTGATGGTCGGGTTCGTCGGGTTCGTCGGGTTCGTCGGCGTAGGCGGCACTCCCACCGTCGCCGGTGCCACGGATTCGCCCACTCTTTCGGTGAGCCCCCGGTCCGGGCCTGTCGGCTCCGTGGTGACCGTGCAATTCGGACCCCCAGGGGATGGGTGTGGGGAGCCACTGTTCACGCCCGCGATGGGATACGGCGCTGGTCTCCAGGCCCTGTCCCCCATCGTCGGGTCGGGAAGTGAGGACTTCGTGATCCCCCGCGTGTTGGCCACGCCCTCGGCCCGCACCGGTACGACCGTCTCGCCCGGGGCCTACCTGTTCACGGTCACCTGCGACACAAGCAATGATCCGGCCACCGGGATCACCGTGTCCATCTCCTTTACGGTCACCACGGAGCAGCCGTCACGCTTCGTCGACATGGCCACCACCTCCGACGTCCGGGGCTACTGGCTCGTCCAATCCGGCGGTGGAGTCTTCAGCTACGGCGATGCCGCCTTCCACGGATCGCTACCCGGCCTCGGGATCGTCCCAACCGACCAGATCGTGGGGATGGCCACCACCCCCGACGGTAAGGGTTACTGGCTGGTGGCCGCGGACGGAGGCGTGTTCAGTTTCGGTGACGCGCTCTTTTTCGGCTCCGTGGGTGGCCTTCCGCTCAACCAACCGGTCGTGGGCATGGCCTCCACGCCCAGCGGGAAGGGATACTGGGAGGTGACCGCGGGCGGCGCCGTCTATGCCTTCGGCGACGCGCACTCCTTCGGGGGACTCCAGCTGCAGCCCGATCGGCCGGTGGTGGGGATCGCCTCGACAGCGAGTGGGAACGGGTACTGGGAAGTGGCGGCCGACGGCGGCATCTTCAGCTTCGGCGACGCCCAATTCCATGGGTCCATGGCCGGTCAGCGTCTCGACCAGCCCGTCGTCGGCCTGAGCGTCGACGCGGCCACCGGCGGGTACTGGGAGGTGGCCGCCGACGGCGGCGTCTTCGCCTTCGACGCACCCTATGTGGGCTCCATGGCAGGCACCCACCTCGACCAACCGGTCACCGGGATGACCGGCGGGCCGACATCGCTCGGTTACCGTTTCGTGGCCGCCGACGGGGGTGTCTTCGCCTTCGGCAGTGCCGGGTTCTTCGGAAGCCACGGCTGACGGCGAGCCCGTCGAGGTTGGGCAGTGGTCCTTGCGGCGCAGGAGATGCGATGGGTGACGCCGGGTCGGTGTTCATCGATGATGACGACTCGGGCTTCGACGCGTTCTATGCGTCGACCTGCCGACCGCTTTTGGGGCAGCTCTACATCATGTGTGGAGACATGGACGAGGCGCAGGACTGCCTCCAGGAGGCCTATCTGCGCGCCTGGCAGCGCTGGCCCCGCATTTCGACGTACGAGGACCCTGCAGGCTGGGTGCGCCAGGTGGCGTGGCGCCTGGCCATCAACCGGTGGCATCGCGCTCGGAACGCCGTGCGCGCCTGGGTCCGGTATGGGCCGGCACCCGCGGTGGCCGAAGCCAGCCCGGACGGGATCCACCTCGCACGCGCGCTACGCGGCCTACCCATCGCCCAACGTGAAGCCCTTGTCCTTCACTATCTGGGCGGCATGACCATCGAGCAGATCGCCGACCAGACGGATGCTCCCGTGGGCACGGTCAAGGCCCGGCTGTCCAGAGGCAGGGCCCACCTGTCCGAGCTCATGTCGGACGAGACGATCTGATGAGCGAGAACAACGATCAGCTCGAGCACCGTCTGCGGGCATTGGCGGCACGGGCCGAGCTCGTCCCGCTTCCGTCCGGACGCGCTGTCCGGGCGGCGAGCGATCGTCGCCGCCGGCGCCGGTTCGGAGCGTTGGTCCTCGGTGCCGTCGTGATCGTCGGGGCGGCCAGCACTGCCGCGCTGTGGCCGAAAGAGTCGTCGACACTCGTCCCTGCGTCGAAATCTCATACCGTCACCTCCGTTCCGACGCTCCCCACGCTCCCCAGCACGACCGTTCCCGCCGCCACGGTCCCCACCACGACCGTTCCCAGCACCACGGCCCCGACCACAACCGTTCCCACCGCGAACATCACCGAGGCGACAATCGCCGGACTGGACGCGTACGTGTCACGACAGGCGTCGGCCGCCTCGAACGCAGCAGCAGCTGCCGGCCGATCGAGCGCCCTGGTGAGCGTTCACAGCTCGCCGGTCGAGGATCGGGGCGTGATCGTCGCTGTCGCCGCCTTCTCCTACTCAACGGCCGGGACGCCGGTGGAGGTCCTGTCGTACGGCGGAGGGCGGTGGTCGACCATCGCCACCATCGGGGCCGATCTCGGTCCACCGTCACAACCGCTTGGCAACACGCATCTGTTGGCTCTCGAACCCGGGCTCCCTGTGTCCGTGGCCGACGTCACCGGAGATGGACGTCCGGATTTCCTCATCATGCTCCAGGCGGCCAGCACCACTCCCGCCATCGTGGTGTCACAAGCTGGCGGTTCATGGCGGTTCATTCCCAACACCGGGCCGTTCCCGACCTCAGACGTCGTGAGCGGGAACCCGCAGTTCCGAGGGGGGCGGCTCGTCTCCACCTACGACACCTGCGCCCCGGACTGCGCCAGTGGGCAGAACGAGGCCATCACCTGGACGTACCAGCCCTCCAAGGGTGCGTTCTGGGCACCGGACCCGCCCGGACTGGTTCCAGCTTCGGGAGCAACCAACGGAACGTGAGGGAACGGGCCCCCAGCCCCGGTCGTACCTCCCGGCTGTTCAATCGGGTCCTCGGTGCCCTATGCACCCCAGGTCGCAAGCAGCTGTCCGGGTGGTTTCTGAGGCGGTCACCGGTTGGCCGTCCGGCTTCCTCGCCGGGTCCCGCGTGCGCACTCTGGCCACGACGAAGACGGTGTTGTCGGCTGCACCGAGCACCGACCATGTCCGGCCAACGGTGACTTGCCTCGACCATCGAACACTCAGGATGCGCCTCATCGGACCCGGCAAGCAGGTTCTGGTCGATGGGGACCCCGGTGCCCCGTCGCCGGTCCCTGCAATGCGCACTCCAGGAGTCCAGTACGGACTGCTGATGGCGCAATGTGAGGACGAGTCCTCTCAGTCAGTGGCAGAGTGCTACCCCGTTCCTGGCGTAGACAACGAGGGAGATGTCCTGTCCGTTGGCTTGATGCGTCGCATACTGATCACTGAATGAGGCCACTGGGACGTAAATGTCCTCGAATTCCTTTCGAGAGCGTGAGTTGGCGAACATCGGATGCCAGTTGGCCACCAGGAATTCGTTCGTGGCGACTTCATAGCGGCGCAGTACCAGATAGTCCGGCCGCATCAGGAGGATCTCAGTTGCCGGCCAACCGACCACGGTGGACGCGTCAAGGGATGCGAACTTCGGTGAAATGAGTCCGCCGAGGTCGATGATACGCCTATCCGAGTAGTACCCCACATAACCCAGTGGCTCGAGCATGACGGTCGCATCGGTCGGTGTGCACCTTGCGATCCATTGACCTGTCGCCTGAGCGACACCGGTCTCGTAACCCTGCATAGCTGAGAGCTCCGGAAGTACGATCACAGCCTGAGCGAGCAGAAAAACAACGAATGCACCGACACCAAGAATCCAGATTCGCCGCAGCCAATTACGCGCAAGGGCATCTATTCCGATAGCTGTAACCGACCAGAATGTGACCGCCGAGGGAAGAATGTACCAATGAAACAGCTCTCCATTGCCGAAGTAGTAGAACGCGACGTATCCGACGAAGAAAAGTGCAAGAGTCGTCATGAACCGATCACGCCGGCGAACGGAGGTCCACGCGCCGTAACCGAAGAGTGCGAGACCGGCGACCGCCAATGTCAATTGAGCGACGTCGGTCGTCGAACCCGTGTACGTTGCGTTCAGAAAGGTGAAGACCGATAGCAGATGCTGCGGGCGCCAAAGTATGCGCAGCAAGGTGAGGTGCTGACCAATCCAGCCCGACTTGGCTTTGGCGCTCTGTGGAATCGGGGAACCGAAATAGATCGTGGCGAAGACGACCCAGGGGGTTATGACAGCCACGAAGCTCAAGACCGCCCCCACGACACTCTTCCATCGCCGGTCGACGGTGAGCAGCATCAGAAGCAAAGCGATCGCGAGTACCAGTCCTTCGGGCCTCACAAGTGTGGCAATACCCGCTAGGGCGAAGCCGGCGGGCACCGATCGCTCCACCACCAGGACGGCAGCGACGATGAGCAGGACGAAAAGGGACTCTTCGAGGCCGCCTATCGATGTGTCCAGTATCAATCGGTGGAAAGCCAGAACGGCCACAAGCACGACCGGCGCTACGGCGCCTACGTCAGAACGTGAGCATATTCGTCTGACGAGGAGCCACCCGGCGAGACAGTAGAAGACCAGGTCCATCGTGGAGAGAAGGAGCCTTGCTCCTCCTGTGCTGAGAAGGCCGCTGGCCAGAGCGGCTACGACGGTCCATATCGGGGACGTACTGCCCAAGACGTGCTGGTTCGTGTTGAAGACCCAGCCGTTCCCTTCGATGATGTTCCGGCCGTACCGGAGCGTGATCAAGGCGTCTTCATTGAAGAAGTGTTCGAATGCGATCAGCCACAGTCGAAGCAGGACTCCGACAAACCCAATGGAGCACAACACCAGCAAAAGGGGTCGGCTCATCCTGACGTGTGTGTCCTCCGCGTTGCCAGCGCTCCCCATCCTCGTCAGGCTAGGCGCAGCCGCAGAGTGGTGACCATTGCTGGATCGGGCATTGCTGGATCAGGCATCGCCGTACCGGGCATCGCCGTACCGGACATTGCCGTACCGGACCCAATGAGTCGCTCCCGCCTCCCCCTTTGAAGCCGAGCCTTGTATGGAGCTCCAACACTGGCCCCGAAAGCACTGGGACGTGACCACTGAGTCGAGGTGTCATGGGTAGAGCCGGATTGTGGGCGGTCGCGCGGCTCGGATGGATGCATGAGAATCGGGCTCACCGGATGATGGTACGAGGAGAACCTGACAAGAAGATGAAGAGGAGAACCCCATCTCACGCCTCGTGTCCTGAGTCGGAGATTCGCCGTGTATACGCAGCGAGGTCGTGAGGATTTCGTCTTCTGACTAGCTGGGATGCCGGGCAGCCACCGGTCGATCTCCGGCGTCTCGTGGGTCGAGACGTTGTCGATGGCGAGGTGGACGTCGAGGTCCTCGGGCACGGATCGGTCGATCAGGTTCAAGAACTTCCGGAACTCGGTGGCCCGTGCCGGTCGGCCATGTCGTGCGACGACCTTGCCCGAGGCCACGTCCAAGGCCGCATGCAGGTTGGTCGTGCCGTTGCGCACGTCGTCGTGGGTGGCCCGCTCGGGTAGTCCGCACCGCACGGGCAGCACCGGTGCGGTGCGATCGAGCGCTTGCACCTGGGTCTTTTCGTCGACGCACAGCACGAGGGCTGCCTCGGGCGGCTTCAGGTAGAGCCCCACGATGTCCCGCACCTTCTCGATGAACAGTGGGTCCGGGGCCAACTTGAAGGAATCCCGGAGGTGGGGCTTCAGACCGAAGGCCCGCCAGATACTGGCTCATGCCCGTCGCCGTTGACTGGAAGGAAGAACGCGCCCAATGCCGCCGAAGTCCTATTTCTTTGCGAATCTCCGGCTCAGGACGGCTAGCCTGACTCCGCGAAAGGCGTAGGTACTGATGCCACGGACAAGTGATCGAGCGCTCGGACAACCGCCGGCACGTCTGACCAAGCGGATCCTGCTGAGTTTGAGCAGGCGGGCCAGGCGTCGGGTCTTCCTGCCCGGCAACTCCCTCGCCGATGGACTGAGGCGGGCGGGTGTTTTCGTGGTTGGATGGGGGACGGTGATCGGCCTGCTGGCGTGGGGGGCTTATCGGCAAGGGGTTCTCCACGGCGTCGGAGATGGCATCACCATCTGTGCGGCTCTCTTCCTCCTCGCGGTGTACGCCGCACCTGACTACATGGGCCCGGGTGGACGGCAAGGTCGTAACCAGTACTGACTGAGCGGGATCGCCTTCTGTTGCCGATGCTCCGGCGTATCCGTGCCCGGCAGATGAAAGACTGCACGGCGTGGACATTCCCATCAGCGGAACGTGCGATTCCCGGTTCCAAGGTGTCCGAGACGAGTTCGTCCGCAACTTCTCCGAACGGGGCGAGATCGGCGCGGGAGTCTGCGTCCTCATCGACGGACGCCCCGCTGTCGACCTCGTCGGCGGTTGGACCGACGGCCGGCGCACGAAACCGTGGCAGCCGGATTCGCTGGTCAATTTCTACTCCGTCGGCAAGGCCTTTGTCGCCCTGCTGGCTCTTCGCCTCGTCGACCAGGGCCTCATCGGCCTCGATGATCCGGTCGTCTCGGTCTGGCCCGAGTTCGCCGGCGCCGGCAAAGACGTGGTCACCGTGCGCCAGGCCCTGTGCCACCGGGCCGGCGTTCCGGCGATCCGCCAGCCCCTGGCCACTGCGGATCTCTGGGAATGGGATCGGATGACACGAGCGCTGGCGGCGTCGGAACCGTGGTGGGAACCGGGTACCCGCCATGCGTATCACACGAACACCTACGGCCATCTGATCGGTGAGATCGTCCGCCGGGTCGGCGGGACGTCGTGCGGCGCTCATCTCCGATCCATCGCCGAACCGCTCGGTGCGGACGTCTGGTTCGGCGTTCCCCCGCGACTGCACCCGAGATGTGCCGATGTCGTGTGGCACGGCGCGACGGACATCCAGGTCGACTTCGGAGCCCTGACCGGTGACGAGCTCATGGTCATGGTCAGCTACTTCAACCCCGCCGGCTACTCGTCGGTCGGGGTGGTCAACACCGCGAGCTGGAGGAGTGCCGAGGTGCCCTCGACCAATGGCCACGGTACGGCGCGTGGGATCGCGCTCATGTACGCAGCTCTGACCGCTTCACCCGGCCTGCTGTCGGCGGATCTCTTGGCCGAAGCGACGGGACCCCAGTCATCCGGCTTCTGTCCGGTGCTGGGCGAAGACGTCACGTTCGGACTCGGGTTCACCCCGACCACGGCCCGGAGGCCCTTCGGACCCAATCCGGACAGCTTCGGCCACTTCGGAACGGGTGGGGCGGTCGGATTCGCCGACCCGCGGTCGGGCGTGGCCTTCGGCTACGTGATGAACGATGTCATCCCGCGGTGGCAGAGCACCAGGAATCGGGCGCTCATCGCCGCCCTCTACGACAAGCTCTGAAACTAGGGCCTCCTCGTGTCGTCATGTCCGGGTCGTGCCGAACCGGGCCGTCGTTCAACCCATCGACCGGTGCACCGAACGTCTGATCCAGTCCCGCGACCGCGTGTTGATATCACTGACTGTCACTGTCACCCCGAGGCCGTCGAAGGCGCGTACCCAGTGCTCGACCGCCGGAAGACCCCTGAGCCCGTAGAGAACGTCCCACAGCGAGAGATCGGCGAGAGATCGACCGGTCCGAGCCAGGTACGCAGCCAGAAACTGTTCGGGGGCCGCACCGCCCGGATGGATGGCCAGCAGGTGCCGGTACTGGGCAACCGCGGCCTGGGCGGGTTCGACCGTCACATCGGCCCAGTCCACGACGCCCGAGAGATCGCCGTCGTGGAAGAGGACGTTGCCGGGGTTGTAGTCGTCATGGCTGAACACGGTGGGGTAGGCATCCACTCGTTCATGGAGTCGGGCCAGGACCACCTCCACGGCCGCCGCCCGATCCCCCAGGCCGTCCAAGGAGGGCCGCCACCTCCGCCACCGGGGGACCCTCACCACCCGAGCCATCCCCGGGTCGACGCCGTGAATGGCGGCAAGTCCCGTTGCCGCACCGCCGACCCACCGTTCGACGTCAGTGGCGTGCAGATCTGGTCTCCCGGGTAGGGCGGACATCACGATTGCGGGAACCCCGAACCAGTCTCCGTTGGCATCGAAATGCACCGGCACGGGGCTCGGTACGCCGGCTGCGGAAACCATCGACAGGTTTTCGAATTCGGTGGAAGCACGGGATCCGTTGCTTGTGAACACCTTCACGACCAGATGCCGGGCGCCGAGTCTCAACGCGAGTCTGAAGGAGTAGGTCTCACATTCCAGTCCGCCCGTGAGTCGCAGCACGCCGACCGGTGGATCACCGGAACCAAGGGATACCGCCATCCGGTTCCATCCACCCGGATCCGGGTTCGGTGGAGGCGGGCGCACTGACACGGCCATCCGTCGAACACTACGGGTTTCTCGATGCGGCCGAGGCCGGAAGGGTTCATACTTCAGGGGTGGACATCCCCACCTTCTCGGATTCCATCGTCATCGCCCGCCAGCCCCACGTTCTCTACGACCTGGTCTCCGACGTCACCCGGATGAGCGAGTGGAGTCCCGTGTGCAAGGAGTGCTGGTGGGAAGAAGATGGCGGTCCGCATGTCGGTGCCTGGTTCGTCGGGCGAAACGAGTTTCCCGATCGTTCGGGAGACACGCGTTCCCAATGGGAGAGCCGATCCGAGGTGACGGTGGCAAACCGTGGTCGGGAGTTCGCCTATGTCGTCGCCGGATCGTGGATGAGATTCTCGTACAGCTTTGCCAGTGCCCTCGGGGGCACCAGGGTGACCGAAACGTGGAGGTTCCTTCCACGAGGGCTGGTCAGCTTCCACGAACGGTTCGGCGATGACGCCGATGTGCAGATCGCCAAACGGGCCGAGGCCGCGCATCAGGGGATACAAGGAACCCTGGCTGCGATCAAGCAGCTGGCGGAGGCCGAGTAGCACGCGGCTGCATTCCGGCCCGGTCTGTCGCCGGCACCTCGCCGGCACCCGTGGGTGGCGTGACCCGGGCCGGTGGACTCGGATGGTCCGCCGCATCCACAGTCACTCCACGGCTGCGACGCCAAGCAGGTGCCATACGGCTGAGCGCGGCGCGGCCCCTGACCATGACGCCAGGGGCCACGCCGAACGCTACGAATGTCGCAGGTTGTTTTCTTCGGATGCTGTACCTAGATCTGGTACTTCTCGCCCTTCACCAACGAGATCTTGGTACCGGCGAGACAGATCAAGGTCGTCGACACTTGACCCTTGGCGATCGTCTTGACGGCAGCGCCCGTGCCGCCGGTGACGGTCGCGGTCTCGCTGATCTCCGTGTCCGTCTTGGGAGTGCACTTGGTGTTCGTGACGGTCTTCTCCGTGTACTTGAACAGGGTGGTTCCGGTCTTGTTCCAGGTGATCACCCCGGTCTTCTTTGCAATGCTGGCCACGATCTTCCCCGAACCACCGGTAGCCGCTGTGGGCGTACAACCCTTGATGGTCCCGCCACCGGTTGTGGTCAGGGTGCCGGAGGTGCAGCTCGCCTTCGGTGCGCTCGCAGATGCGACCCCTGAAGCGATGGCGATTGAACCCAGTGAACTGACAGCCAACATCGCCGCGACAGCGGCGACTCGTGCAGACGAGCGAAACATGGAATCCCCTCCTAGTAGGTGTGTTTGACAGGCTTCATGGTTTTTACACCTGTCGGACCGCCCTGTCCACTCACTCGAAGGACGGCCGTGCCTTCGGTGGACCCGTCCGATCCCATCCCACTTCCCCGGTTCCCAGTGCCCACGCCGCTCTCTTCCCACGCCACCCGAACGCGTGAAACACTGAGCCTCGTGGACGTCGGTGTCGCATACCCCCAAATTGAACTACACGGAGATCCGGCCGCGGTCCGACAGTTCGGGAGAGCGGTCGAGGATCTGGGTTTCGACCACCTGCTTGCCTACGACCACGTACTCGGGGCTGTCCACTCGGATCGGACGCCTCAGCTGCTGGGCCCGTATACCGAGCGCGACCCGTTCCACGACCCGTTCGTGATGTTCGCCCACTTGGCCGGAATTACCGAGCGCCTCCAATTCGCCACCGGCATCCTGGTTCTCCCGCAGCGTCAGACGGCACTGGTCGCCCGGCAGGCGACCGATGTCGATCTGCTGTCCGGTGGTCGGCTGCGAATGGGCGTGGCGGTGGGCTGGAACTATGTCGAGTACCAGGCCCTCGGCCAGGATTTCCACACCCGGGGTGCCCGGCAGGAGGAGCAGATCGGATTGCTGCGCCGGTTGTTCACAGAACCCGTCGTCGACTTCTCGGGTCGCTTCGACCGGATTGACCGGGCCTCGCTCGTGCCCAAGCCGGCGCGATCCATCCCCATCTGGCTCGGTGGGTCGGGCGAGAAAGCGTTCGACCGGGCCGCCCGGCTGGCAGACGGCTTCATCTTCTTCGGCGGAGGCGTCGATCACGCCATCGAAGCCTGGACGCGGCTCCGTGATCGTGTCGCCAGCCTGGACAGGCCGGTCGAAGCCTTCGGTGGGGACTACGTGGCGCTGAGTGGTGCCAACGTGAGCGAGCTCATCAGGGAAATCGACGCATGGCGCGCAGCAGGGGGCACCCACGTGACCGTCGTCACGATGGGCCTCGGGCTCGAATCAGTCGACGCCCACATCGGCTACCTCGCCTCGCTCGCAGGCCAGTTGAGGTTGTCCTAGGTCCGGCGGGCCCCACGGTTCGACGCGAACCCCGCACGCGCCGGCTCTTCGGTCCCTTCGCTCCGTTCCCTTTGCCTCACGCTCAATTACCTCGCTCTGTCCGCTGGCGGTAGGTCCTCGTCATACGGGATCCCGAGCTGGCGGAGTACGGGCGTCAGTTTCTCCCGTACCCAATCGGCCCCACGTTGCTCGACGACCCAGGCAGCAGCTTGGCCGTCTTTCGTCCGCACCACGATATCGGTGACTTGTTTGGGTTCGTGGGAAAAGTACCCGCCACCGGCGGCACCGACGGCCAGCAAGGTACCGACCTGTTCACCGCCTTCTTCCCGCTCCGTTACCTCGACACTGGTGACGTCACCCAGCGGAACCCCGTGAGTCAGACGGAGCTCTCCATGACCGACCAGACCGTTCTCGATCCAGAAGTGCCTTCCATGACTGCCGAGTTCCTTGTTTCCACCGTGGTACTCGCAGGCCACGGGAAATACGATCTTGACGCTCGGCGACTTCTCCGGTGAACCGGAATTGGACGGCACCGCTCCTCTCTACATCAACACCGGTCGAGGGCATCACCGGTATCAGAGGGGATGGCCAGACAGTTGCCCTTTTGTAGACCACAGGCCAGGCATCGATGTTTCGGGCGGATCCGAATCATTTGTCCTCGTCCTTCGGCGGGAGGGGCGGAATGTCCGGGTGGTGGGCGATGATGTGATCCAGTTTCCGGTGGAGTTCCTCATTCGCCCCTTCGGCATGGCGTGTGACGAACCGCTCGATGGCGTGCCGAGCCGGCGGCCACACGAGAGCGCCAACGATGCCAACGATGACAACCCAGATCAGCGTGGCGACCAGATCGCCGGGGATCCCTCCCGAGCCTCCAGCGGGCCAGACCCACCGGTCCCAGAACGTTGCAGAACCTACGGCAGGCAACCTAGGCGTCTCCTCACACACGGCAGGAATTCCGTCATCTCGGTGGGCCGTGCAGAGTGGGCCGTGCGGGACTTGAACCCACGACCCCTTGCGTGTCATGCAAGTGCGCTACCAACTGCGCCAACGGCCCTTGACGCTCGACGATACCACTCGCCGGATCCGGCGCTGGGGTGACCCTTCCATGATTGTCGAACTGCTCACGGGCAGGAGAGGGTCGCTTCGGTGGCCAACCGTCAGTGAAGCGTGGTCGGCGCGGGAGGGCTCTTTCGGTCGATCGCCGCCCAGCCGCCGAGCTCGCGGCGCCGCTCGATCTCGGCCCGGTGCCCACCTCGCAGTCCGAAGAGTCGCTTGGCCAGCAGCAGATAGACGACGATGGCCAAATTGATGGCCAATGTGAGCAGCTTGAACACGCTGACGCTGAGCGACAGCTCGTAGATCTCGATTGGGACCAGGACGGTGATGGCCACAAACGTCAGATACTCGGCCCAGCGCTTTGCGTACCAGAGCCCCACCATCTCGGTCGCCTCCAAGGCGGCGTAGGCGGTGACGGCCAAGCCCAGATGGATGAGGTGCCGAGGCGAGTACGTGAATGCCTTCCGAAGGTAACCGAGGATACCGCGCAGCTGGGCGGCCCCGGGGTTGCCACCCGACAGGTCGTTCATGATGTTGTTGTAGTCCCGGTGGAGCGCGGCGTCATGACCGGCAAAGGTGAACAGCACGATGGCCAACACACTGAGCACGATCACGTGAATGGCGCGGTCGATGGCGATCAGTCGAAGCACGTAGCGGTCGCGCAGGATCGGGCCCCGTGCCGGCAGCTCGATCTCGTCGCGGGCGGGAACCCGCTCGCGGTCGGGGTGCCCGGGGATGTCGACCGGGAGCCAGGCATCGCAACGAAGGCACCGGCACCACCGGACCCCACCTTCCTGTCTGACAAGCGAAGAGTCCTCAGGGCCGACGGTGGCGGCATCGGCACCCACCAGGGCGTGACCCGCCCAGGCGCACGTGAACAGCTCATAGCGATTGTCCGGTCGCTTCTTCCGGGGCATCCATGCACAATAGGCTCGGACCATCGCGACGGAGGAGCAATCAATGGGCACCGACATCGACACTCATGTCAGCCGGATCGAAGAGACGGGCTACACCATCGTGGAGGATGCCATCGACCTCGCCTTGGTCGACGCGCTCGACGAGGGTCTCCTCCGCCTCGAGCACGACCTGGGCATCGTCCCGGCCACCAACGAATTCGAAGGCGTTCACACAACCCGCATCTACAACCTGCTGGCCTACGGATCCGTGTTCGAGCAGGTCCCCGTTCACCCGGCGATTCTTCCGATCTGCGAACGAGTCCTCGACCCCGGCCTACTGGTGTCCTCCCTGTCGTCGATCGCCATCGGACCCGACGAGACGCCACAGCCCATCCACGCCGATGATCAGGTGATCCCGCTGCCCAAGCCACACCCGCCGACCGTGTGCAACACCATGTGGGCACTCACCGACTTCACGGAAGCGAACGGGGCCACACGGATCATCCCCGGCACTCACACGGCCCCCGAATCCCCCGACCTCTTCGGTACCTACGATTCCATACCGGCGGAGATGGCCAGAGGAAGCGTGCTGGTGTGGCACGGCAGCCTGTGGCACGGGGGCGGAGCCAACACGACATCGACACGCCGGGTCGGCATCGCCATGAACTACTGCGCCGGCTACATCCGGCAACAGGAGAACCAGCAACTGGGCCTACCCGTCGAGACGGTGCGGACATTCACGCCGAGGCTCCAGCAGTTGGTCGGTTACGGCATCTACAGAGGCCTGATAGGTCACATCGACAAGAAGGTCCCGGCCAATCTGCTGCTCGACGCCGGAGAGGATCCCAATCTCATCTGGGACTACGCCGAGCCGCCGGACCTCTAGGACTTCGATCGTGGGCGCCTGGGCCCGTGCTGCCTGTCCTAGCCGTCACTGAGGACGAGCGTGCGGCATCCGTCGATCGGCCACCGGTAACCGCACGACAGGCATTGGCGAACGGTCCCGCTCTCCGCTGACGCTTCGATCAATTTGGCATGGTCCGGGGCTCCACAGCTCGGACAGACAACGATCCTGGTTCGGAAATCCCGCACTCGACCGCATCCCGACTGCCCCTGATCAGGCCGCCTCGACTGGCGGCGCTGCCAGGATATGTCGGGTCGTCAGGAGTTTCAACTGACTTCTCATGGAATTCAACGGCCTCTTCGTGACGAAGCGGCCGCGCCCGCCGCGCCATCCGGTGGCAACCGATGCCGCCGCGGCCAGGCCGGTAATGCCGCCGCGGCCAGGCCTGCCCGAACGGCACGCTTGGCTGCCTTTGATTGGAGGCGGCGGGCGGAATCGAACCGCCGTACGGGGCTTTGCAGGCCCCTGCCTAAACCACTCGGCCACGCCGCCAAGGTGCCCGGTGATCCTACCCCTCCCCGTCGAGATGCTTGAATCTCTCAATGCGGATAGGAATGATCGCCCCACCTTGGACCCCCATCCCCCCGCTCCTCTATGGCGGTATCGAGCTGGTGGTCGACCAGTTGGCGCGTGGGCTTCAGGATGCGGGCAACGAGGTACTCCTGTTCGCCACCGGCGATTCGACGTGCCCGGTCCCCCGCCAGTGGGTCCTTCCTGCCGCCGAAGGCACGAGGATTGGGATGGTCGTTCCGGAGATCCGCCACGTCATCCACGCCTACGAGGCTGTCCGCCACTGCGACGTCGTCCACGACCACACGATGATGGGACCCTTCTACTCCGAACGGTTTCCCGACCTACCCGTGGCCACCACCATCCACGGTCCGTTCAACGAGGAGCTGACCGATCTCTACCGGGCCAATGCGGACCGTGTGCCGATCATCGCCATCTCCCATGCCCAGCGACGGGCCGCACCACAGATCGCCATCTCCAAGGTCATCCACCACGGTGTGGACGCGTCGAACTTCCCCGTGGGAGACGGCTCCGGCGACGCGGACGGACCCTACGTGCTGTTTCTCGGGCGGATGTCGGCCGACAAAGGAGCCCACCGGGCCATCGAGGTGGCCCGCAAGGCGGGCATCCGGATCTACCTCGCCGCCAAGATGCGTGAGCCCTGGGAGATGCACTACTTCTCGGAGCATGTCGAGCCGTTGCTCGGGGAACATGCGCACTACCTGGGCGAGGTCTCCCATGAGCGAAAGCTCGAACTGTTGTCCGGAGCCTCCGCGCTTCTCTTCCCCATCCGTTGGAACGAGCCATTCGGTATGGTCATGATCGAAGCGATGGCCTGCGGCACGCCGGTACTGGCCTTTCCCGAGGGGGCTGCGCCCGAGGTGGTCGACGACGGGCGTACGGGCTTCCTCTGTGCGGACGAGGAGGAGATGGTGGCGGCCATCGGCCGACTGGGCGAGCTGAACCGCGGTGACTGCCGACTGGCCGTCGAGGGCTACTTCTCGACCGACCGGATGGTAGCTGAGCACATCGAGCTCTTCGAGTCGATGATCGCCTGACCTGGGCCGGTTCCGCGGACGAGCCACGGGCCGGCCGCCCGGATCATGATCGGCGGCGGAACACCAACTTGGCCACGATGGCGATGAGGGCCACGACGATCACCAGTTTGACGAAGAACCAGAGCACGCCCGCGATGAAATGGAGAACCGCGAAGGCGACGAAGAGCGCGATCAACCCTCCACCGACGATCAGAACGCCGTCGAACAGGCTCAGCCCCTTGTGCTCCTCGCCCCGGTGCTCGATCTGCTGTCCTTTGGCCATAACTCCAGGGTAATCGATGCCGGCCGGTTGGTGGACGCGGGCGGACGGTTCCGAAAAATCGGTCGTTCCTGGGTGGTCGGTGGTACGGTCCGCCCGTGTCCCTGCGCGCCCAGCGCCAAGCGCTCATCGAACGCGACGACCTGCATGGGGATGCCTTCTGCCACGCCTACGCCAGGGCCGCGGATGAATGGTTGACGGGGCTGTTCGAGCAGGCTGCCGGCTCGGAGGCCCGGGGGATAGCGCTGGTGGCCGTGGGCGGCTACGGGCGAGGCGAGCTGTGTCCGTTCAGCGATCTCGACGTCGTGCTCGTCCACCGGGGCAAGCCCGATGTCTCGGCCACGGCCGACAAGATCTGGTACCCGGTATGGGACGAGGGGATCTCACTCGACCACAGCGTCCGACGGCCGGGCGAAGCTCTCGACCTGGCCGCGGTAGACCTCCGGGTGGCGCTGGGCCTGCTCGACGGACGGGTCATCTGTGGTGATGCCAAGGTGGCCGAACCGATGCTCGACGGCGCCCGCGACCGATGGGCGAAGCAGAAGCCACCGTGGCTCGGGGTGCTCGCCGACCTGGTCACCGAGCGCCACCGTTCGTACGGGGACGTCGGGTTCCTGCTGGAGCCCGATCTCAAAGAGGCCCACGGCGGCCTTCGGGATGTCGCCGCCTTGACGGCATTGATGCAGGCGGTGCCGGTACTGGCCGACTACGTGGACACCGTGGCCATCGACGACGCCCGGGCGGCGTTGACGTCGATCCGGGTGGAGCTGCACCGCAGGGCGGGTCGGGAGCAGAACAAGTTGCTCCTCCAGGAGCAGGACCAGGTGGCCCTCGCTCTCGGTATGGTCGATTCGGACGCGCTCATGCTCACCGTGGCAACAGCCGGGCGCACCGTGGCCTGGGAGGGTGATGACGCCTGGCGCCGCCGGGGCGCGTGGTCCCGCCAACAGGGCACCTCTCGCGGCTTCCGCCGGTCCAGAGGCAGGAAGGAACCGAAATCCGGCCCGGGCGGTACCGTGACCGCCGTCCCCGGAGACCCCGACATCGGGGTGACCGACGACGAAGTGGTGCTGACCGATCGGGCGGATGCCGGCGGCGACCCGTCCCTCTCGCTCCGTCTGGCCGCGGTGAGCGCGGAGCGGAATCTCCCCATCGCCCGAGAGGCGCTCAACCTGCTCGGTCGGAAAGCGCCGGCTCCTGCAACTCCCTGGTCCGACGACCTCCGCGCCACCCTGGTGCGGGTCCTGGCCACCGGGCCTGCCGCCATCCCCGCCCTGGAGGCCCTCGACCAGCGAAGGTTGCTCGAGCGGTACCTGCCCGAATGGGCGGCCGTACGGAACAAGCCTCAGCGCAATCCCTACCACCGGTTCACGGTGGACCGACACCTTCTGGAGGCGACGGCCAACGCAGCCAAACTGGCCCACCGCGTCAGCCGGACGGACCTTCTCCTGATCGGAACCCTCCTCCACGACATCGGCAAGGGCTTTCCCGGCGATCACACCGAGGTGGGGATGACCGTGGTGCGCGACATCGCCACCCGGCTGGGGTTCGCTCCTGACGATGTCGACACCCTGGTCACCCTGGTCAGGCTGCATCTGCTCTTGCCTGACAGCGCCACCCGGCGGGATCTCGACGATCCGGCCACCGCCCAGCGGGTGGCGGACGAGGTGGGCAACCGGACAACGCTCGATCTGTTGGCCGCGCTGGTCGAGGCCGACAGTCTGGCCACGGGTCCGTCCGCGTGGGGATCCTGGAAGGCAGGACTGGTGACCGACCTGGTCGAAAAGACCAGCCGCCTGCTGGCCGGAGAACCGGTCGCTCCCCCGACCCCGTGGATCACCGACGAGATCCGGATGATCATGGACACCGTCCGCACCCAAGGGGTGCCCGCCCTGTCGGTCGACGATCCGACGGTCATGGTGGTGGCGGCCGATCGGTCGGGACTGCTGGCCGAGGTCACCGGGGTGTTGGCCCTCCACGGGCTCAACGTCCGTTCAGCCGCCGTGGCCGGTGAGGACGGGGTCGCCGTCGAGATCTTCACGGTCGAGCCGTCGAAGGGGCGCTGGCCCTCGGCGGCCCGTCTGGCCGACGACCTGGCCGCCATCATGTCGGGAACCCTCTCCGTCGAGGCACAACTGGCGGAGCGGGCCCGCACCTACCGGAGCGAGCGCCGGTCGATCACCCCCCACCTCGTCTCGACCGAGGTCACCGTGGACAACAACGCCTCGGCCACGGCGACGGTGGTCGAAGTCCGGGCCGAGGACGTGGTCGGCCAGCTCCACCGGATCACCCAGGCTCTGGTCGAGTGCGACCTCGACGTGACCTCAGCCAAGGTCTCCACCTTCGGATCGGCGGTGGTGGACGCCTTCTATGTACGCGGCCCGAACGGCGACAAGGTCACCGACGCCGGCCTCATCGGGAAGCTCGAGAGGACCATCGAGGCTCAGGTGGCCGAGCACCAGGCAGGCTGAGTCGCGGGGTCGGGACGCCGGCGACGGGGTGGTGTCGAGATCGCGCCGGCGGCTGGTAGATTTCCTGTTGAGGAGAAAATGTCCGGAGCCCACTCACTCAAGAGGCGTTCGCGCCCAAAAACACCCACCTCGGGCCACCGGGGATGGCTGATCGCCATCACCCTGGTGTCGGTGGCCGTCGTGGGCCTGGTCGGCGCCGCGGTGGCCGTCCGGGGTGATTCCGGCCGCGCCGCTGCCTCTCCGACCTCGTCTGCAACTCACGAAATCGGTGTCACGACCCACCGGGGCCCGTTCCGCGTGGTTGCTGAGACCCCCGTCGAGGGCACGACCCAGGTGCCGAGCGACGCGACCATCTCCGTGCAGTTCTCCGAGCCTCTCGGCGCCCACTCCGCCGCTCCGTCGCTGAGCCCGGCAGTCGCCGGGGACTGGCAGGTGGTCACCCCGGACACCTACGCGTTCGTGGCCTCCGCTCCCTTGGTGCCGTCGGCCACCGAGACTCACCGTGGCCGAAGGCAGCACGCTCCGCCTCCAGCAGCTCCTGGCCCAGCTCGGGTACCTGCCCGTCTCCTTCACTCCGGCCGGTCCGCTGTCCGCGCCACAAGAGGCGGCTCAGCCCCAGCCGGGCTCGTTCGGCTGGCGCTTCCCGGAGCCGGCCTCGTTGACCAGCCTGTGGAGTACGGGATCGTCCAACGTCATCACCACCGGCGCGGTCATGACGTTCGAGTCGCGGCACGACATGAAGACGGACGGGGAGGCCGGGCCGGCCGTCTGGCAGCAGCTCCTGGCCGATGCGACCGCCGGGACGATGGACACGGCCAACTACAACTATGTCTACGTGTCCGAATCCCTCCCCGAGACGGCCACCGTCTACAGCAATGGGAACGAGGCCTACTCCACCCTGGCCAATACCGGTGTCCCCGCCGCTGCCACCGCATCCGGCACCTACCCCGTCTACGAGCGATTCGTGGTCACCACCATGACGGGCACCAATCCCGATGGATCGCACTACTCCGACCCCGGTATCCCGTGGGTCAGCTACTTCAACGGTGGCGATGCACTGCACGGTTTCGACCGCGCCAGCTATGGCTTCCCCCAGAGTGACGGATGCGTGGAGATGCCGCCGGCCAACGCAGCCGTCGTCTTCCCGTACACGCCTATCGGGACGCTGGTCACCGTCTCCTGACCGCAGTCGTCCTGGCGCCGAAGCACTGATGCTCAGCTGGGCGGGCCGGCCGACGGGAACCGGGGAGGTCGCCGCTCGCGGATGGCCTCCACTCCCTCCTTGGCATCGGGACCGAGGAATCCCAGCATCTCCAGGGCCAGCGATTCTCCGAACGCCGGCGAGGCCGACTTGAGCCACTGGTTGAGTGCCCGCTTGGTCCATTGGACCGCGGTCCGGCTCCCCAAGGCCAGACGGCCGGCGATGGCCAGTGCCTCGGTGAGCACCTCCTCATCCGGCACGCACCGGGTCACCAGTCCGATGCGCTCGGCTTCCGTCCCCGTGACGAAGTCGGCCGTCATGAGGTAGTACTTGGCCTTGGCCATCCCGCACAGGAGCGGCCAGATGAGCGCGGCGTGATCGCCTGCGGCCACACCCAGCCGGGCGTGACCGTCCGACAGGCGGGCCGACTCGGCGATGATGCTCACGTCGGCCAGCAGGGCGACGGCCAACCCCGCCCCGACGGCCACACCGTTGATGGCCGACACGATCGGTTTCACCGACACCAGGATCTTCTCCACCACCGCGTTGGCGTCCCGCCACTGCTCGACGACGGCGGCATGGTCGCTCGTCATCGCCTCCACCATGGCCAGGTCCCCGCCGGCCGAGAAGGCCCGGCCGGCCCCGGTGATCACCGACACCGCGACCGAGTCGTCGGCGTCCACCACCGCCCAGACCTCCGCGAGCTCGCGGTGCAGACGCTCGTTGGCGGCGTTGAGCACCTCCGGACGGTCGATGGTGATCAACAACACGCCCGTGGCGGGTCGCTCGAACCTCAGGTCCCCGAAGTCGGCGTAGGACGAGTAGACCCCGGGACGCGGCGCTTCGGTCATCGCTCGAACAAGGGGTGGTTGAGCCCGAGCTCGACAAGGGAGCGATCGGGTTGGACGGGCTCGACCGCGCCGGCCGCCGCCCCGTCGACCTTGAAGACATAGATGTTCCAGTACGGGGCCAGGTCACCCGGCTCGATGTCGCCGTACAGCCGCCGCTCGACGTCGGGGCATCGGATGAATCCCGCCAGCTCGAACTGACGGGTCCACCACTCGAACGAGGCGATGGTCAGGTGACCCTCGACCAACTGGCCCTCGGCGTCCACCGCCAGGTCCGGCTCGGGCACCGGTCCGAGGTAGTCGGCACCGAGCCGGCGGTAGTGCTCCAGCCGTTCGGGCCGCACCTTGCCCTCGAAGTGTCCGTCCGGCCCGGACACATTCGGGCCGAAGGAGGGGATGGTGGCGTAGAGATAGGCGCCGCACACCCGGCGAAGTTCGGTGAGGGCACCCGCCACCCGATCGGGCGGCAGGTGCTCGAGGATCTCGAGGGCGGTCACCAGTTCGAACGTCCCGTCCGCCCACGGGAGACCGGCGAACAGGTTGGCCACCCGGATGTGGCCCACCGCCCCGGACGTGGCGTGGTCGACGGCGAACTGGCTGACGTCGCAGCCCTCTGCGTCGATGCCCCGCTCCCGCAACACCTCGACCAGGAAGCCGGTGGCACAACCGACATCGAGGGAATTCGACACCTGGAAATTCCGCCAGAGAAGCCATCCGGCGATGTCGGCATTGGAGGCGATCCGGTCGTAGCGCGCATACCCCGATCGTCCGGCACGATCTCCCGAAGCGTCACGCCCTTCACCGAAGTAGCTGCCCCCGTAGGTATCAGCGATGCCTGCCTGCCTGGCCTGGGCCAGAGCCAGGCCACGATCGGCGGCCTCTGTCAGTTCGCGTCCAGTGACCGCCATCACCCGACGGCCCCCGGAGTACCGGCTGGCCACGTCGACGAGAGCCCGTCGCACGACGTCGATGGCCGGTTTCCATCGGGTGGTCGGCATGGATGCGAGATTAGCCGTGGCGGTCGGACCGCCCTCGACCGGGCGCTTGGCGCTCCAGTCCCCTTGGGCCGCCGCCCGGTCGGCTGAAAATTCAATAAAATACCACTTTAAGTGTGGAGATATTCACTCAATGCGGTTAATGTGGCAAAGAGGTCTCGATCGAAGGACACAGAGATGGCCAGGAGACGTGGGTCCTCAGGAGGATCGGCAATGGAACACCAGCGGGCAACGGTGGACCAGACGGTGGATCGGCTCTCGATGGCGGGGAGCTCCGCCGATCCGGTGGAGTACCGGCCCGACCCGGTCATGTCACGCCTGTCCACTCCCCCGCACGACGAGGCACCGGCGACCATGAGACGGGTCGAGCGTTCCGACGAAGCGCCGGCCGCGTCGCTGGTCGGCTCCCTGTCGGTGTTCGCCCTCTCCGACATCCTCTCGATGCTCTCCTCCACCACTCAGACAGGCGAGCTCCAGGTGGTCGGCGAGACGGTGGACGGGCGGGTATGGCTCGACCGGGGCGAGCTCTCGAACGCCCAGGTGGGGACGGCGTCGACCATCGCTCAGGCCGTCTTCGACCTGGCCTGCCTGGCCCAGGGTTGGTTCTACTTCACCTCCGGGCCTGCGTCCTCGAACGGCCAGTCACCTGTCCGGGTCGATCTGGTCCTGAGCGAGGTCGGCGCTCAGGTGGACGAGTGGAAGGAGCTCCAAACAGCGGTCCCGATCGAAGCCGTCGTCACCTTGTGCCCGGATCCGCCGGGTTCGGACGTGCAGATCCGCAGCGACCAGTGGCGGGTCCTGACCACGATCGGAAACGACGGACACACCGTCAAGTCGGTCCTCGACAGGATCGGCGGCGACCAGATCGTGGGCCTCCGCACCCTCCGGGACCTGCACGCGGCCCACCTCGTCGAGTTGGACGGACCCGCCGGCCCGGCCGGCGACGCGGCACGATCGTACGGGATCACCTCGGGCAATGGACTGGCCGCCGGCAGCCAGCCGTACGGCACGGTTGACCGGACGCCGTTCCCGCCTCCACCCGGAGCCGGTTCATCGGCCCCCGACCGTGGAGAGCCGTTCGGTGGCCTCGCCGAAGTGGCCATGATGCCGCCACCCATCGCCGGGGATCCGTGGGGACCGAGCGCCACGCCGGCCGACTCGGACGACGACGGAGCGGCTTGAACCGTCGGCCTGCGCAGCTCGGTCAGGTCTCGGTGTTCAGCGTGGTGAGCGTGCAGTTGCCTGCTTGATGACAGTGGTGGTCCACGGCCACCGCCACGGCAATGAACAGCCCCATCGCGAAGAGACCGGCGAAGCCGATGATGATGCCGGCCAGGGCCAGGCCCATCCCCCGCTGGCCGTCACCGGCTCGTCTGATCTGCGACCGGGCGACGAACCCGAAGATGATGGCCAACACCCCTCCCACTCCGAACATCCACAGGAGCGAGCACACCAGCGCGGCAATGGCCAGCCCGTTCGTCCTCGCCGCGGGCACGTAGCCGTAGGCAGGGTACCCGGGCTGGTACCCGTAGCCCGGCCCCGCCGTGGGCGGGCCGTACCCGGCGGCCGGCGGCGGGCCGTACCCGGGAGCCGATGGCGATTGGCCGTAGCCGGAGGGGAAGGGTGCCGGGGCGTAGGCGGGCGTCGAGGGCGGGTACCACGCGGTGTCGGATGGGGAGGCGCCGGAGCCCGGCCCGCTCGGGAACCCACCGTCTGGGACCGCTGAGGGCGTGATCGGACCGCCGGCCGGGTTCGTCGTCGGCACGGAACCGCCGGGTGGGGTGGGGCTGGGGGCCGGGTAGGCCGGAGTCTCCGGCAGCGGGCCGGGTGTCTGGTCGGGCGAGTACCACTTCCCGTCCGAGGCCAGCCACCAACCCGGTCCTTGCCACACGTCGCTCACGGGAGCTCCTCCGTCGGGTCCTGCCCTCGACGCTACTCGGCCGGGTCGGGATTCAAGAGGACGGGCGAGCGCCGACCAGCCGCGCCGCGAGGGCCCGAAAGGCACGGCCGCGGTGGGAGACCCGATGCTTCTCTTCGGCGCTCATCTGGGCGAATGTCTTACCCTCGAAACCGTCCGGGGCGAAGACCGGGTCGTATCCGAAACCGGAGTGGCCCACCGCCTCGGGGGTGATCTCGCCGGTGACCTCGCCGGCTTCCCACACATCGCTGCCATCGGGGTAGGCCACCATGGCCACGCAGCGGAACTTGGCGCGCCGCCGATCGGGTGAGCCGGCCCCGACCCTGTCCAGTTCGGCAAGCAGCTTGGCGACGTTGTCGGCATAGGACGCGTGATCACCGGAGTACCTGGCCGAGTACACGCCGGGAGCCCCGCCCAATGCCTCGACCTCGAGCCCGGTGTCGTCGGACACCGCGGGCAGCCCGGTGGCCTCGACCAGTGCATGTGCCTTGAGCCTGGCGTTGTCGGCCAGGGTGTCGCCGGTCTCTTCGACCTCGGGAACAGACGTCGGCCTCGGCAGGAGCACCAGACCCGGCACCTCGGAGAGGATGGCCGAGATCTCAGCGGCCTTGTCGGGGTTGGCGGTGGCCAACACCAGCCGGAGCCCCCCGGTCACCGGGGCGCGGGCGGATCGGACAGCGATTCGGTCTGCAGGTCGAGGAGTTGGGCGATGCCATGCTCGGCCAGGCTCAGCATCTCATCGAGCTCCCCCTTGGTGAAGGGCATCCCCTCGGCGGTCCCCTGCACCTCGATGAACCGGCCCGACGAGGTCATCACCACGTTCATGTCCACCTCGGCCCGGCTGTCCTCCTCGTAGGGCAGGTCGAGCATGCACACACCGTCGACCACACCGACCGACACCGCGGCCACCGCCTCCGACAGCGGATTGGCCCGGAGCGTGCCCTTCTGGACCAGCCGGGTGAACGCATCGTGGAGGGCGACGTAGGCGCCGCAGATCGACGCCGTGCGGGTGCCGCCGTCGGCTTGCAGGACATCGCAGTCCACGGTCACCTGGACCTCACCCAGCACGACCATGTCGCACACCGATCGCAGGGACCGCCCGATGAGCCGCTGGATCTCCTGGGTGCGCCCCGACTGCTTGCCCTTGGCCGCTTCGCGGGTGACCCGCTCGCCCGTCGACCCGGGCAGCAGCGAATACTCCGCGGTCACCCAACCCTTGCCGCTCCCCCGCATCCAGGGCGGGACTCGCTCCTCGACCGACGCGGTGCACAGGACCCGGGTGCGACCCATCGACACCAGCACCGACCCGGGAGCGAACACGGTGAAATCGCGCTCGAAGGAGGCGGGTCGAAGCTCGTCTGTGGCCCGTCCATCGGCCCGCCCGGTGACCCGTCGGGCAATCGTTCCCTCACTCACAGTACGAATTCCTTTCCGATGACCGCGTGCTCCACGGGGCCTCCGAAGGCGGCCTCCGCCTCCGACGCGACCGACACCTGACCGATTGTCGGCCATCTGTGGGTGATCACCAGGCGCTTGGCTGCGGCCTTCCGGGCCTGGGCACCGGCCTGGCGTCCACTCATGTGATCGGCGGTCCCTTCGTGCTCGAACGTGTAGGTGGCCTCGGACAGCAGGAGGTCGAGATCGGCCCCGAGCTCGGCCAACGAGAAGCCGGGACCCGTGTCGGCAGAGTACCCCAGCGACCGGCCACCGCCGTCGACACGGACCGCCAGGGTCTCGAAGGTGTGGTCCGTCCGGCGGAAGGTGCAGGCCAGGGCTCCGATGGCCACGGTGTCACCGTCGGTGACCTCGTGCCACGCCAGGGCCGACGAGTCGGCCAGTCCTGCTCGCTCGGCCAGGCCGGCCGGGGCATACACGGGAACACCCCGGCGGCCGAGGGCATAGTGGGCGTGGGTGGCCAGGGCATGGAGATCGGTCCAGTGGTCGGGATGGTGATGACTGAGGATCACGGCGTCGAGTGCAGCCGGGTCCAGATGGTGCTGCAGGTTGGCGAATGTGCCGGGCCCGGCGTCCATCAGCACGGTGGTCCCGCCCGATACGACCACATAGCCGCTGCCGGCGCCGCCCGGGCCGGTCCAGCTTCCATCGCACCCGACCACGACGAGTGCCAACCCCGAGCGGGTGGTTCCGGCTCCGGCCTGGCTGTGGTCGGGGGACACCGAGGGATCCCTCAGAAGTAGGTGATCTTGCTGGCCCGCTCGGCCACCTCGTCGAGGTCGCCGGTCCATGCCCCGGTGGACAGGTATTTCCACCCGCCGTCGGCGGAGACCACCACGATGGTGCCCGACTCGACCGACGCGGCCGTCTTGGCCGCTCCGGCGAGCGCCGCCCCCGACGACAGGCCGGCAAAGATCCCGACGTCGGTGAGCCTCCGGGTCCACTCGATGGACTCCTTGGGGCGCACGATCCGCTTCCCGTCGAGCAGCTCGTTGCCGCCGTTGTCGATGAAGATCGGCGGGATGTACCCGTCGTCGAGGTTGCGCAGGCCGTCGACGAGCTCGCCGGCGGGCGGTTCGATGGCCCACACCTTCACATCCGGGTTCTGCTCCTTCAGGTAGCGGCCGACACCGAGCAGGGTCCCAGAGGTGCCCAGGCCGGCCACGAAGTGAGAGACCTCGGGGCAGTCCCGCCAGATCTCCGGCCCGGTGCCCTCGTAGTGGGCCTTCGGGTTGGCCGGATTGGCGTACTGGTACAGGAAGGCCCATTCGGGATGCTCGGCGGCCAGGTCCCGCGCCCGGCGTACGGCGCCATTGGATCCCTCGCTACCCGGTGAGGGGATGATCTCGGCTCCCCACACCTCGAGAAGCTGGCGGCGCTCGATGGAGACGTTGTCGGCCAGCACCACCTTGAGGTGGTACCCCTTGACCTTGCAGACCATGGCCATGCCGATGCCGGTATTGCCCGACGAAGGTTCGATCAACGTGTGGCCGGGCTCGAGGATGCCTTCCTTCTCCGCTTCCTCGATCATCGACAGTGCGATCCGGTCCTTGACCGAACCGCCCGGGTTCTGCCCCTCCAGCTTGATGAAGAGACGGACCCCCGGGTTCGGGCTCAGGGGGCTGATGTCCACCAGCGGGGTATTGCCGATCAGGTCCAGGACGGAGCCGAACGAGGTCATCAGAGGAAGGCCGTCCCCTCGGGAATCGCTCCTCCGGCCACCGCCGGCAGGATCGAGATCTCGTCGGAGTCCTTGACAGGGGTGTCGAGCGACGAGAGGTACCGGACGTCGTCGTCGTTGACGTAGACGTTGACGAACTTGTGGAGCCCTCCCATGTCGTCGATGACCTGACCCGACAGACCCGGATAGGAGTCGGCCAGGGCCACGAGGACCTGGCCGACGGTCGCTCCTTCGATGGAGACCGTCTTCGCCCCTCCGGCGTGCGACCGCAGGATGGTCGGCAGGTTGACTTGCACGGGCACGGGCTCTCCTCTGGGCGCTGGTTCCGGAATCGGCTGAGGCGAAAGTTGACTACTTCGGTGAGGATTCTATCTGGGAAGCAACCGGACCGGTTCCTCGGCGATCGTCCCCTCGACGATCCGGTAGCTCCTCACCACCGGCTGGATGTCCCGGAGTGAGACCACGACGTAGTGCCACTGGGGATCCGGTGCCTGGGCCACGTCGGTGGGCGACGGGTACGCCTCGGTATGGGTGTGGGAGTGGAAGACCCCGATGATGGAGGTCCCGGACGCCTCCGCGTCCCGGTCGGCCCGGAGGTGGTCCTTCGGGTCGACGGTGTAGAGCTTGGCCGACGCGGCCAGATTCCGGGTCGGGTAGCAGGTCACGACCTCCCCGGTCGTCAGCTCCCCTCCGAGCAGACCGCAGGCCTCGTCGGGCAACCCGGTCAGGCAGTGGGCCACCATCTGGTCATGGACCAACTTTGGTAGGTACAGCATGGTGATTGCACGCTAGAGGAACCGCGGTCCGGATCGGGCGACTACCGTCCGATAGGCATGGCAGCGGCGAAGCAGAAAACCAGGACCAGTGGGAGCCAACCCGGGTCGGCCAAGGAGCGGGGGGAGGCCAACCGCGTGGTGGCCTCCAACCGGCGCGCCCGCCACGACTACGAGATCATCGAGTCGGTCGAGTGCGGCATCGTCCTCCAGGGCTCCGAGGTCAAGTCCCTGCGGGCCGGCCGTATCGCCCTCCAGGACTCGTACGCCCGGATCATCGATGGCGAGATGTGGTTGTTCGGCGTCCACGTGCCGCCCTACGCCCAGGCCAACGGGTTCGGCGCCCACGAGCCTGACCGGCGGCGCAAGCTGCTCCTCCACCGCCGACAGATCGACGAGTGGATGGGAAAGTCCCAGCAGCAGTCGCTGACCATGGTGCCCCTGTCGATCTACTTCAAGGACGGGCGGGCCAAGGTCGAGGTGGCGCTGGCCCGGGGCCGGAGACAGTACGACAAGCGCCATGCCATCGCCACCCGGGATGCCAGCCGCGAAGCGGCACGTGAGGCACGCACCGCCGCCAGGGGCAGCGCGGGCCGATGAGTCCGGGACCCGGATCGACCGGGAGACGGTAGGCTGGATCCTCTGGATCGGGCACTCCGCCCGGCCGCTTGACCAACCCAGGGGGTGACAGGCTTCGACTCTGGTCGTCGATGTAGGAGAAGCGAGCCGTGGTCTCCGGAGCCACGTTAAAGAGCCGGAACAAAAAACAAACGCCGAGCCTCAGCTCGCGCTCGCAGCCTAGAAACTGCGACGTCCGACCGGTCTCAGTCCCACGGGCCGGAACCGGGCGCCATCTAGTGGGGCTTACCTGACCGGCTGCGCCGACGGGCCGTCAGGGACAACTCAGTCGGATACGGAACGGCGCTGCCGCCGGTAGCGGCGCCGATCCCGACAATCCAACACCGGCTGCGCTCGGAGAAGACCTACTGAGAAGCCGGAGGACGCGGGTTCGATTCCCGCCACCTCCACGATGCCCTGATCTGTTTTCCCGCAGGTCAGGGCATTGCTCTCTTCGTGCTTGGACCACAGAACAGCCCAGGGGCATGGAAGGGCGAACGGTGACCTCACGGGCAGCGGGGCGAGGTCTCGCGCTACTCCTTGTCCTCGGCTCCGCCGTCCATGTGCCCTTTTATCGCATTGACCACCGTCGGATCGAGCAGGGTTGTCACGTCTCCGAGGTCCCGATGCTCGGCCACGTCACGTAACAGCCTTCGCATGATCTTGCCACTTCGGGTCTTGGGAAGCTCTGGCGTGAGCATGATCTGCCTCGGCTTGGCAATAGGCCCGATTTCATGCGCAACATGATCACGCAGCTCGGCCACGAACGCCTCACCCGCGGCGGCATCTTCGAATCCCGTCCCCTTTACCGTCACGAAGGCCACGATGGCTTGCCCGGTCGTGGCATCGCTGGCGCCCACAACCGCTGCTTCTGCCACAGCCGGATGACTCACCAGAGCGTGCTCGATCTCGGTGGTCGAGATCCGGTGGCCAGAGATGTTCATCACGTCGTCGACCCGTCCAAGAAGCCAGATATCGCCATCTTGGTCGCGCTTTGCTCCATCTCCGGCAAAGTATTTCCCGGGGAAACGTGTCCAGTACGTTTCCTTGTACCGTTCGTCATCACCCCATATGCCGCGAAGCATGCCTGGCCAAGGCTCGGTGATGACCAGGTAGCCGCCCTCGTCGTTTCCCACTGAGTTGCCGTCATTGTCGATGATGTCGACCGCGATTCCGGGGAAGGGAGTCATCGCCGCACCCGGTTTGGTGGCGGTGATGCCAGGTAGCGGCGTGATCAGAATGCCGCCGGTCTCGGTCTGCCACCAGGTGTCCACGATCGGGCACCGTTCCCTACCGATGTGGGTGCGGTACCACATCCATGCTTCGGGATTGATCGGCTCCCCCACCGAGCCCAGCAACCGCAGGCTCGAAAGATCGTGGCCGGCGGGCAAATCCTCCCCCCATTTCATGAAGGTCCGGATGGTGGTGGGCGCCGTGTAGAGGATGTTGACCTTGTACTTCTCGATGATCTGCCACCATCGGTCGCGCGCCGGGGTGTCCGGTGTCCCTTCGTACATGACTGAGGTGGTGCCGTTGGCCAAGGGCCCGTAGACGATGTAGCTGTGACCCGTGACCCAACCGATGTCGGCGGCCGTCCAAAAGACGTCCTCGTCGGGCTTGATGTCGAAGATCAGGCGATGGGTGGCAGATACGTGGGTCAGATACCCACCCGAGGTGTGCAGAATTCCCTTGGGTTTGGCCGTCGTGCCGCTCGTATACATGATGTAAAGCGGGTGCTCAGCATCGAAGGCTTCCGCCTTGTGTCGTTCGGGTTGACGGGCGACCAGATCGTGCCACCAAATGTCGCGGCCTTCGTTCCAGGCCACGTCCTGACCCGTGCGCTGGACAACGAGCACCTTCTCCACGTCAGGGCACCCGACGATGGCTTCGTCGACGGCCGCCTTCAGCGGGCTGGCGGTACCACGCCGGAATCCCCCGTCCGCGGTGATGACGAAGTGGGCGTCGCAGTCCAGTATCCGGCCGCGCAACGCATCAGAGGAGAATCCACCGAAGACCACAGTGTGGGGGGCGCCCAGCCGCGCACACGCCAGCATGGCCACCACCGTCTCAGGCACCATGGGCATGTAGATGGCCACTTTGTCGCCGGTCCGCAAACCCAGCTCGATCAGCCCATTGGCTGCCTGGCACACCATCTTCAACAGCTCGTCGTAGGTGATCGTCCGTGTGTCGCCGGGCTCGCCCTCCCAATGGAACGCCACCCTGGATCCGAGACCCGCTTCAACATGGCGGTCGACACAGTTGACAGCCACATTGAGCGTTCCTCCCACAAACCACTTTGCGAATGGCGACTTCCATTCAAGTGTCTTGCTCCAGGGGGTGGCCCAGGTGAGGTTCTCGGCCTGTGCCGCCCAGAACGCCAATGGATCGGCGTTCGCCTCGTCATAGATTTCCGGGCTGGCATTGGCCCGCTTGACCAACTCGGCAGGTGGTGGAAAGGTCCGAGTCTCGTGCAAGAGAGCCGAAAGTCCTTCCTCTCGATCTTCGCTCACTGCTTCCTCCTCTTCGATGTGATGTCCCCCCTGGGCACGACGTGCGCCGGCGAGCTCAGGCCCGACAGCTATCTGGGCCTAGACCCTGGGAGCTAGCGGGAACACCGGAACGAGGGCCTTCTTGAAGGTCTCGTTTATGACGCCGGCGGCCGATGCGTAGAAGGCGATGGCGGCGGTCACGACCCCTGCCCAGCCGCCGGCGTGGGTGATGGAATGGTTGGACTGGAAGGCGCCAATGGTCAGGAGTACGAAGGTGACGGTCAGCGCGACGAACACTCCGAGCACAGCACCCGAGACCCGAAGTGAGGCGATCATCAAGTAGAAGGTCAAGATGGTCCAGCCGAGCAAGAACACGCCCTCGGCGGTGGGGACCGCCCCCACCTTGATTGCCGGTGCCAGGAAGTGGACGAACACGTAGTACGAGATCCAAAACGCTCCATACGAGGTAAAGGCCAGGGCACCGAACGTATTCTTTCGGACGAACTCCCACATTCCGGCCAGAAGCTGAGCAAAGCCTCCGTACACCAGAGCGAGCGCAAGTGCGGGAAACACGGCAGCCGGCCAGACGTTGGCGTTGAAGAGACTCAATGCCAGAGTGGTCATGGCGAACCCGGCGAGTCCGAGGGGTGCGGGGTCTGCAACTGAATAGGCGATAGGCAATCGAACGTCCGCCTCCGCCATCCCGATCGATTCATCATTGGCGATAGTCATGTGATCCTCCCTGTTGGTCAAGACCTAAGCGATCCAGCTATCCCTTCACTCGTTTGTATTTCCGCCCAGGTCTGACGGTCAGATCATCTGCTTCGCAACATAGGTCGTTTTTTCCCACCCTGCTTGCCCGCTGGCCGGACGGTGGTGAATTCGGCTGTTGTGGCCCTCTGGCCCGGTTCCAGCGCCACCCGAAGTCGACGCGTCCTCCCAAAGAGTCCTTCTTGTGAACCGATTCGCAATCACGGTGAAGCACTTGGAACGAACTGATGACCTCCCACCTGACCGGCGGCTCGTGGAGTCACGGGCGGGCAGCCTCCGATGTTGCCGATGTTGGCACTCTCACCACGAACTCGAAATCGCTCCGACCGACATCTCGTGGAGTCATTGGTTCGGAACCTGTGAACACTCCCGTTCCCCAACCCCATTTACTCTGGTCAGAGGGTTTCGTGAACACGCCGGGAGGTGGTCGGCGGATCTGAGTCGTCCGCGCTTTGCATTGCCCGAAAGCTGCGGATGCGGTCGAGGTGAAGGCCGGTTCGACCGGGTGGGATCGTCTCAGACCTCTGCGACGGCTGGTGGGCGCTCGAGTTGAGCCTTCAGTCCCTCGACTCCGACGTTGCCAATCACCAGAAAGGTGTCATCGGCCATCCCATTGCGGGTGCGCGCTTGGAGAGTCTCGATGTTGATGTCGTGATCTTGGAAGTGCCTGCAGATCGTGGCGAGAAGCCCTTGCTCATCGGGAGCCACCACTTTGACGAGCGATCGATCACCGGCCCCCTGGACGCTCACGCTCACGGGTCGGAGCGGCTGGAGCGTCGACGAAAGTGCTGTGCCCATGGCCGCCATGCTCCGTAATCGTTCTCCGAGCTCGTCCCACGCGGCGGGGTCGAATTGTGCGCCGACTGCCACGATGAATGAATGAAGGGCAAGATGTTGCTGTTTCCATGTTGACGCTGAAGCGTTCGCGATGGACATGCCGCTGTTGGTCAAGACGGTGGCGCTGTCGGCGAGAAGACCCCGTCGATCTCGGGCCACGATCGTCAACCGGACCAATGTCGAGTCCTCGATGTGACGGGCCAAGGCTCTCACCTCGCCCTTTTGCAACCTCGGCCGACACAGCACCAGATCACTGGCTAGGGCCGATGCTGAATCACTGAGGAGCCACAGTGGAGCAGCCGAACCAAGAAGGGATTGGATATCTCGCTTCGAGAGATGAGTTCCTTTCAGGAGGCGCTCGATCTCACCTCTTCGGTCCGCTGCTCGCGATGCCTGATGCTCCGCTACTTGGACGTCGATCGTGGACGCGAGCACCTCTCCGAACAGATCCGGATCGACCAGCAACCAGGCGTGGCCACCGCTGACGACGTGACGATCGGCACCCACGGTATTACACACGTCCTCAAACGCGGGGCGGGGAATTACCGTGTCGCTCTCGCTGGTCAGGGCAAGAACCGGCACCCCGGACTTCTTGATCTCTGTCAAATCCGCACGAAGGTCGGCGCTTTGCGCAAGGAAACCGGCCCGCGCCAGACCAAGGGGGTTTCGAAGGAGATTTGGTACCAGGTCTGCTCGCATCGCCAGCAGCAATTCCAACACGTCGGAGAGGGGCCAGAACTGCCGACCGAGCCCCACCGCCCACTCCCACGAGCGCCGGGTATTCACGCCCCCGATCGCGTTGAGCAGCACAAGATAGCGGACGAGACTTGGTTGCCTTCGGGCCAGCTTGATAGCTACACCACCACCAAACGAGTGGCCGATCACGAGAGCGGGCTCCTTGACGCCGACCTCGGACATGAACGACGCCACCCAGTCGGCATATCCATCGAAGTTCATCTCGGCGGGCGGAAGGTCTGCCGTACCGCCAAACGAAGGCAAGGCTGGGGCAAACACGCGGCATCCGCGGGAGGTCAATCGGCGTATCGCCCGCTTGTATGCCCGGCTTCCCAGAGCCCAGCCGTGAAGGAACACGACTGGTGGGCCGTCGACACCCCCGGCACCATAGACAGCGCGTCTACCGGCGACGATCGTTTGGTGCCAGGCCAGACAGTCATCCGAATCCGGCTTCCTCGACAAGGGTCGGCTGCCGATGATCCCCACAGCAAGAGGGTATGACGTCACCGATCCGTTTCGTGTTACGGCGGGATGAACTCCTATCCTCGCAGGTCTGCATCGGTGGGTTTGCCGTTTCGACGGCGTTTCGACAGGCTTTCAGCACCAGTCATCGCCGTCTCGCCAAGTCCTGAGCGTGCGCATCCATCGCCCCCCTACGGGGTTTCCCCAACCCTGTGCCGTGGATAACCAGGATCAGTTCTACTCCCGGCGAGCCCCGCACCCGACGTCGTACGCCTCCTGGACCCAACCAGCGAAGGAGTCGTCGAGCTGCGCGAGGCTCGTGAGCCGGAACTGATGGACGTAGAGCTTCGTCGTTTCCGGCGAAACCCTGCGGAACCTTTCGTCCGTGACCGGCCGTTGGAGATCAAGGAAGCCATCGAGAGACGCATGCCGGGGCTCCCCTCCACCGCCGTTCACCCTGATCAGAGGGCTCCGTGAACATGCCACAATCGCCGGCCCTGTTTGCCCGCAGGTCAGGCGGTTTCTCTTTTCGAGGGTCGAGCCTCGTTGAGGAATGTGCCTGGTGCCCCGGATCTCGGGCGGCGCAATGCGTCACCCCCAGAGTCACCGGACCCGCCTCGAGGGGCAGCCGCTAGGCGGGCCCCGGTGACCACAGGGTGTAAGAGGCATCGTCGAGTCCGGAGCCTGCTCGCTAGCCGGACCCGACCACAGTCCATCGGCAGGTGGCCCCGGTCGCTTGAGGACGCGACCACAATTTCTGACGAATCCAATTCGGCTCGGCTTGCGGCGATGAGGTATCGCCGGATGAGGCGGATCCGCCACGAGTGGAGCAAGGCGCGGAGCGACCTGAGCAGCAGAGTCCGCGGGCGGCATGGGCCAATTCCTCCCTGCGGAGGCCGCAGTGGTCAGTTGCCTCCAGCCTCTCCGGTCGGCACCGGGTGCCCGTTGGCCTGAAGCTTCACCTCCACGTTGCCGCGGGTTGCGTTGGAGTAGGGGCACACCTTGTGTGCTGCGGCCACGATCGACACGGCACGCTCGGGGTCGCCTATGCCGGGGAGCGATACATCGAGCCCCACGGCTACATTGAAACCGCGGCTCTCGGTCGTGATGAGGCTGACTTCTGAATCGATTGAAACGGCCCCGAGGTCGACCCGCTCACGACGCCCGACAACGCCGAGCGCTCCCTCGAAGCAGGCGGCGTAGCCCACGGCGAACAGCTGCTCAGGGTTCGTACCTCCACCATCACCACCCATCTCGACGGGAGTGCGCAGCTGGACATCCAAGGCCCCGTCACTGGTCGTACCGTGACCCTGGTCGCGGCCACCCACCACATGGGCTCGAGCCGTATACAGCGATTTGGCCATCCGTGCCTCCCTTCGAGGTCCCAATGCTACGACCCTAGCCATGCTCACTGGGGCCGCTCTCGGACGACCTCAGCGGGGCTCTTGTCGTCGCGGAGCCCAAGAAAGCGCGGCTGCCGCAGCCGAGCGTCACTCGTCCATTCGGCAAATCCGATCTGGGCCACGAGTTCGAGCCGGGTCCAGTGAGCGCCGCGTGGGATCGATGGAGCGTCTGCGAATGCCGGCTCGGCCGTTTCCAGCTTCCTCAGCCGGATACCGAGGTCATGGAGTGTCGCCTTGGTGTAACCGGTCCCGACCCTCCCGGCGTAGCGGAGGGAGCCCTTTTCGTAGTAGCCGACGAGCAGGGCACCAAAGTCCGTCCGGCTGCCTCCGGGATCGGTGTAACCGCCGATCACGAACTCCTGCTCCCAGATGCACTTCAGCTTCAACCAGCCCTTCGAGCGCCCAGCGACATACGGCGCGTCTTCGCGCTTCGCGATAAGCCCCTCCCAGCCGGATCGGCAGGCCTCGGCGAACCGCCGCTGAGAGTCGCCACACCAGGCCTCGGTGCACTGCAATGCCGCCCCGGACCGGATCGTCTTCATCAACCGAGAGCGGCGCTCGAGGAGTGGCCGATCGGTGAGATCCTCCCCGTCGACCTCCAGGAGATCAAAGACGCAGTAGACAACCGGGTCCTTGGCCATCTGCTCCGGAGACGGCCTGGTCACCCCGAGACGTTGTTGGAGTCGGGTGAACGACGTCTGGTCACCCTCGTAGGCCACCACCTCTCCGTCAAGGATGAGCTCCCGCGTGCCTTGATCCGCCACCGCGGCTCGGACCTCGGGGTAGGTGGACGAAAGATCCTTGCCGGAGCGCGACTCCAGTCGCACCTCGCGGCCTACTTTGTGTGCGACACAGCGCTCACCGTCGAGTTTGCGCTCCAGCAGCCACCCGTCGCCGAAGTCCCGACGGTCGGTCAATGTGGCCAGCATGAGCGGGATCACCATGCCACCATCGTTTCAGATGAGACGCCGAACTGTCTCCGGTCAGACGGCCTCGTCGAACACGGCGAACTCCTCGGTCCCCACTTCGACCAGGGCCGGCGCAGGGGCGGAGCGGGGGGTGGCCGTCCGGGGGAGGAACAGCGTCATGACCAGGGCGAAGGTCACCAGGATGATGTCGGCGTAGAGCCCGAACTGAAGGGCGGAGACGATGCCGGCGCTCGCCTCACGGGCGAAGAAGAGCGTGCCCACCGCCGAGATGCCCAACACCATGGAGAACTGCTGGGTCGTCGTCAGGATGCCCGACGCCGCCCCGGTGCGGTATGAAGGCACACTCAGCAGCACGCCCTGCACGATGAGGGGGATGACCAGGCCGTTGCCGATACCGATCATGGCCAGCACCGGGGAGAGCTCGAGCGAGTTGGCGGACAGGCCCGACACCGTGACCACGATGGCCAGGCCGATCACGCCGATCAGTGCCGTCGCCGCCCCGACCGAGATGATGTCCCGACCGTACTTCGCGTGCAGGCTGCGACCCTTGAGTGAGGAGAGTGCGAAGGCCACGCCGAGAGGGGCGAAGGTGAGGCCGGCTCGCATCGGTGAATACCGCAGTCCCTCCTGCAGGAAGAGCGTGAGGGTGAGCAGCACGCTGCCGAAGAAGCTGAAGAAGCCCAGGTTCACCAGCAACCCGCTGTTGAAGGCCCGGTGCTCGAAGAGGCTCAGGGGCAGCAGCGGGTGGCCGCCGCGGGCACCCAGGCGACTCTCCCACCACAGGAATGCGGCAATGAGGGCGAACCCTCCTCCGAAGGAGAGCCAGGTCCACAGCGGCCAGTGCTCGGCCTGCCCGAGGACGAGCGGCGCGGTGATGGCGCCCACACCGGCCGTGAGGAGCGCCACGCCGAGCGGGTCGAGGCGGTCGGCCTTGTCGGGGCGGGACTCGGGGATGAGCCGGCGGGCGAGAATGATGGCGATGATGCCGATGGGGACGTTGATCAGGAAGATCGGCCGCCAGCCCCAGCCGAGGATGTCGAGGTGGAGGAGAACGCCACCGAGGATCTGGCCGGCGACCGTACCCAAGCCGACAGTCACGCCGAAGAGCGAGAACACCCTCGGGCGCTCCTCCGGTGAGAAGTTGGCGGTCAGGAGCGCCAGCACCTGGGGGATCATGGCGGCGGCGCCGAAGCCCTGGACCAAGCGGGCGGCCACCAGCACCCCGATGTCGGGCGAGATCCCAGCGATCAGGGACGCGACTGCGAAGATGCCGAGCCCGATGGTGAACATCCGGCGGCGCCCGACCAGGTCACCGAGGCGGGCGCCGGTCACGAGGCCGGCGGCGTAGCTGAACGAGTATCCAGCGACCACCATCTCCAGCGTGGAGGAGGACGCGTGGAGGTCGTGCTGGATGCTGGGAGCGGCCACGTTGACCACGAAGATGTCTTGAATAAAGATTTTGGCACCATGGTAGGTTTATGGGCGGTGACCAGGTCGGATCACCAGGGGAGGCCAGGGACATGGCACGGGTACTAGTGGCGGCACGGTTGAGCCGGGGTGGCGAGGATGGTCCGAGCCGGATCACCCGAGATGATGACCAGGCACACGAGTGGGCATCTCGAGAGGGTCACCAGGTGATCACCACCACGAAGGACACGGAC
>JBEKIU010000004.1:0-56519 GCA_050011635.1 Acidimicrobiales bacterium | reverse complement strand
TACCCAGGCCAACTGTTGCAGTTGGCCTGGGCGTGCCGGAACGTGCACGTCGACTCGTCGGGCAACAACGAGTGGATCCGTTGGATGCCCTATCCGCTCACACTCACCGATCTGTTCGTCAAGTTCCTCGACACGGTGGGGCCGGGCCGGGTGCTCTTCGGCTCTGACTCCTCTCACTTTCCACGTGGTCTGGTTCGCGCCTACTACGACCAGCAGGTCCAGATCGTGACCGAGCTCGGCCTGTCGGCCCACGAACGCCACCTGGTCTTCGCCGGAAATGCCGCCCGGCTGCTCGGACTTCCGGAGGTCCACGTCCCAGGTAGCCCGGGCGGCGCCAGCGGTGCCGACAGCGGCGAGGGTGGCGCCGGCGGCGAGGGTGGCGCCGGCGGAGCTGACACAGGCGGAGCTCGTGCCGCCAACGAGCGCGGAACAGGCCCGGTGTGAGCGGGCCCGGACCGGTGGGGCTGACCACCTACGCGCCGGAGATCGACGAGCCGCCGCGGGTCATCCCCACCGGCAATCTGTGGGTCTCGCTCTCCGACATCGACCGCGCTGATGGCGCCGTCCGCACCGTCGGCGTCCTCATCGAGCGGGTCCTCGGGCTCGTGGAGGCCACCGGCGCCCCGGGCCACGGTCCACTCATCCGGCCGGTACTGCTCCTCGACGGGGCCCCGGTGGTGCCCGGCCCCCTCGAGTGGGAACGGGTGGGCCATTGGCTGCCGCATTTCACCAGCCCGTGCCCGTTCGGAGTGCTCGAAGGCTGGTTCTGTGCCCCGGTGGACGAACGGGGCTTCGTGTTGCGCCTCGCCTATCACAGCCACGGTCCACGCACCGCAACCGTAGAGCTGGGCTGGACGGGGCAGTGGGGAACGACGACGGTCACGCACCTCCGGTCCAAGTCGATCGGCGCGGAGCCGGTGGGGCAGGACGACCCCTGGACGGGCAGCAGGACCGTCTCGGCCAGTGCGGGCGGCCCCCTCCTGTCGGTGTCGTGGCAGGGCGGCGAGGGGGTGGTGGTTGCCGACCAGGGCGCCGGCCCCCGATGGCTGGCCTCGGCCACCGGGGAGGTGGACACCGGGCAGTCGCTGACCGCTGAATTGTTCGTCGGGGTAGCCACCGAGCCCGATGGCGCGGCGACCACCGCCCTGCATCTCCGACGACGGGGATTCGATCTGCTGTGGGACACGACCACCGGGTGGCTGGCCGGCCATGCCCTGACCATCACCGACGACCGGCCAGGGCTGGCGGAGCGTATCAACGCCAATCTCTTCTTCAACTACTTCTTCGCCCAGGGCGACTGCCTCGACACCGGCAGGCCGGTGATGGTGACGTCGCGGAGCCACCACTACTACGTCTCCGCCGCCTTCTGGAGTCGGGATGCCTACTGTTGGACGTTCCCTGCCCTGTTGCTCACCGACCCCGGTCGGGCCAGGTCGGTCCTCGTGTCGACCATCGCCGCAGGCGGCCCGCGCCTTGCCGACCATGCGCTCTATCTCAACGGTACGTCCCTGTACCCCGGGTTCGAGCTCGACCAGGCTGCCGCACCGATCATCGCCGTTCGGCGTTATGTCCAGATGACCGGAGACAGCACCGTCCTCACCGAACCCGAGGTGCGGGCTGTGCTCGACGGGCTGGCCCGGTCGATCGAGCCCTGGCGTCATCCCCGGTGGGACCTGTACGGCACCTTCTTGTTGCCGACCGATGATCCCACCGACTTCGCCTACACCACGACGGGCAACGCGCTGGTGGCCGCCGCGTTCGACGCGCTGGTCGCCATGGACGACCTGGTCACCGCCGACCGGTCGAAGGGGGTTCCCGCCGCGAGGCTCGATCCGGATGACCGACAGCGGGCTCCTGCCGGCCGAGCATCCGCCATCCGGGCCGCCATGGCCGAGCACCTCACGGTGGAGGTCCCCGGCGGCCGCATGTGGGCATGGGCCTGCGACGAGTCCGGTCGGACCGAGTGTCGCGACGAGCCCCCCCTCGGATTGCGCACCCTCCCCTTTTGGGGAATCGGCGCCAACGACGACCCGGTGCAGCGGGCCACCCGCTCCTGGTTGTCCGAGGACAATCCCCACCACTACGGGGGGACTTTCGGCGGTTCGGGTTCAGCTCACTTCCCCCACCCCTCCGGCTTCGACCTCGCCGGCCGGCTCCTCGAACACGACCTGGTCGATGGCGAACCGCTGGACCAACTGGCCGCGGTGCCCATGGACCAGGGCCTTGCCTGCGAGTCCTGGGACGTGGACACCGGACGGGTCCGCACCGGGGCAGCCATGGCCAGCAGGGCCGGCCTCCTGGCCTGGACGGCCTGGGAGCACCTGTCAGGACCGGCCCGCTGGGACCGGCCCCGGCCCCGATGAGTCCGAACCGCCGCCCATGACCGCCCGACATCAGGTGGGTCAACGATGAGCGACATCGATCGCTATGACGTGGCGGTCGTCGGGCTGGGGGCCATGGGTTCGTCGGCGGCCTGGCATCTGGCCCGCCGCGGTGCGCGGGTGATCGGATTCGAACGGTTCGGTCCGGCCCATGACCGCGGGTCCAGCCACGGGGAGACCCGGATGGTGCGCCAGGCCTACTTCGAAGATCAACGCTATGTCCCGCTGTTGCTTCGATCGGTGGAGCTCTGGGACGAACTCGGCTCGATCACCGGTACTCCGCTGCTGACTCGCACCGGTGGCCTCATGATCGGACCGGCCGGCGGTGCCGTCGTCGCCGGGACGGTGGCCAGTGCGGAACGGTGGGGCATCCCCCACGAGGTGCTCGACGCTGCTCAGGTCGCCTCCCGTTTTCCGAGCTTCCGCCTCCGACCCGACGAGATGGCGGTGTTCGAGCCCGGCGCCGGGTTCGTGGGGCCCGAAGCGAGCGTGGCCGCCCAACTGGCATTGGCGGAGGGGGCCGGCGCCCGGCTGGAGTTCCATACCCCGGTGCTCGAATGGGGGCTCGACGAGCCGGCCGGCGGCGTCGGTGGTGGCGTGTCCGTGCAGACCCGTGGTGGAGAATTCCGGGCCCAGCATCTCGTGGTCTGCGCCGGAGCATGGTCGGCATCCGTGCTCGAAGGACTCGGCCTGCCGCTGCGTGTCGAGCGACACGCCCTCCACTGGTTCGCCCCTTCCGGCGATACGGCACGATCCCGGCTCGGCCGTCTCCCGGTCTACCTGTGGGAGTTCGTCGAGGGTTCGGAGCTCTACGGGTTCCCGCTTCTGCCCGCTGCGCCCGGGGCCAAGGTGGCGTTCTTCCGCCATGGTCGGCCGGCCGATCCGGACCATCTGGATCGCGAGGTCACAACCGGTGAGGCCGAGGTCCTCCGGAGCGAACTGGTCGACCGGATACCCGACCTGGCCGGCGCGTGGTTGTCAGGGGTGGCGTGCATGTACACCATGACGCCCGACCGCCACTTCATGATCGGTCGCGCTCCGGGAACCGACGGGAGGGTGGTCATGGCGTGCGGGTTCTCCGGGCACGGATTCAAGTTCGCTCCCGCGGTGGGTGAGATCCTCGCCGACCTCGCCACCACAGGAACGACCCCGTGGGACATCTCGCTCTTCGATCCGCTCCGCTTCGGCTGACCCGCTTCTGCAGCCATCGTTCGGGGGCGCTCTGTCCCTGTTCCGTATCGGCACGGTGCCACTGGGTCAGCCTCCCGTTGGCCGGAGCAGTACAAGAGGAATCTCTCGTTCCGTCTTGCGCTGATACCCGGCGTAGTTGCTGTGCTTGCCGGTGATGATCGGCCAGATCCGTGCCCGCTCGTCGGCATCGGCAATCTCCGCGGTCATCGACACGGGAGGATTGGGGCCAAGCTTGACCATCACCTTCGGATTCTCCCGGAGGTTGAGGAACCACGCGGGGTTGGTGTCGTCACCGCCCCTCGATGCGACGACGATGAGGGTCACATCCTCCTGGTGCGGCGACGTCAAGTAGGTCGTGCGCTGCTTGCCGCTCTTTCTGCCGGTGGTGGTGAGCTCGATCACCGGCATCCCAGAAAAGCGCCAACCGAGCCGACCGCCTGAGGCCCCGAGCAGCACCCGATGGACCCGACCCATGGCTTTGAAGACGAGGTCCGAAGGCATGGCCGCAGCGTAGTGACAGTTCATTGCGCTGACCCAAACGGTGCCCCGTGCCGGACGAGCAGATGTTCGCCAATACGAAGGACCTACCCCCATGGTGCCGCGCAGGGTCACCCTCCCGGCGTCGACACCCGTGCTCTTGGGTGGAGTGACGAGTACGGTCGTTGCGTGACTGTGACTTCCAGATACGAATCCGTGTCCGGCGAGGGCGACCACTTCGATGCCTATTGCGCCGTTCCAGAGTCGGCGACAGGGCCAGGAGTGCTCCTCTTCCAAGAGATTTTCGGCATCAACGACAACATCCGGGAACTCGCCGACCGGCTGGCGGGCGCAGGATTCGTGACCCTTGCGCCGGACATGTTCTGGCGCATCGAGCGACGCTTCGAGCGAAAGGACGAGTCCGGACTCGGTGACGCCTTCGCCATGGTCCAGCAGCTCGATTTCGAGAAGGCTGTCGATGACATTCGGGCCACCCATGCCCATCTGCTGAGCATGCCAGAGTGCTCCGGGAGGATCGGCGCGGTGGGGTTCTGCTTAGGTGGCGCGCTGGCGTTCATGGCGGCCACCCAGAGCAGAGTCGACGGGCGTGGCATCGACGCCGCTGTCTGCTACTACGGCTCCGCCATCAACGACCTGCTTGACCATGTCAGCGGCCTGGAATGCCCGAGCATGTACCACTACGGCTCACTCGACGCTTTCATCACTCCCGACAAGATCGACCAGGTCGAGTCGGCAGTGCTCGGTTGCCCGGGGGTCGAATTCCACCGCTATGCCGCGGGCCACGCGTTCAGCAACTGGGACGCCCCGTCGATGTACGACGAGGCGGCGGCCGACGAGGCATGGGCGCGGACCCTGGACTTCTTCGCCCGCCACCTCCGGTAGCCCTCAGCTGGCAATCCTTGAGGATCAGAATCCTGTCGCTCCGTGGTCTAGCCAGAATCGGTTGAGTGCTCGCTGAACCTTCACCACCCAGACGAACCATCCCACAAAGGGTAGGAAGATCCAGAATCCCGTCGCTACGCTGACAGGACCTGGCTTCCCCTCGCGCGTGTAGAGGTTGGCAATTTCCGCTGGCAGCAGAAAGATGTTCACAATGCCGATCAAGAGCGCAAAGATCAGCCCGAGCACGCCACCTATGCCCTGACCGGAATAGTCGTTCATCTCCTTGAAGTCGGAGTACTGCCAGTAAATCCCATAAATCCCCAGAGTTATTATTGTGAGCACCGCGACCACCCATGGACGTCTGGGCTTACCCAACACCCCGGTAGGAGCGACTGTTCGAAATTGTTGGACGATGTCCGCGGGCGTTGACACATCTGGCGACGTTGCCATGGCGGTCGGGGGCGGATGTGCAGCTGGCGGCGGAGGCAATGTCCCCGAAGCCACTGGTGCCGGCGGCTGATAGTCAGGGTGTTGCTCGGGTGGATACCAGCTGCCGTCGCTGGCCTGCCACCAACCCGGACCCCCGGACACATCACTCATTGGAGGCCGCCTTTCCTCCACCCTTCCTATTGTTCTGTACCGGTGTTGTCAACTGTGAGGGAAGGACAGCAGCGCCCGATCACCCTCCGCGGCTGATGCACTCACTCAACCGACCGGTGGGCAGCGTGGGATGGTGTCACCGGTGCTGACCCGAGGCCGCCTCCAAGGCCTGGCGCAGGTCGTTGATCAGGTCGGTCTCGAGCTCCAGCCCCACAGAGAGTCGGAGGAGGGCCGGGTCGACGGCCAGTGGGGAATCGACGAGTGAGGCGTGGGTCATCCGGTGCGGATGGTCGATGAGCGACTCGACGGCACCGAGTGACTCGGCCAGCGTGAAGATCCGGGTCGAGTTGGCAACGGCGATGGCTGCCGCCTCGCCGCCGCGCACGGTGAAGGAGACCATGCCACCGAATGCCCGCATCTGGGTCTTGGCCGTGGCATGTCCGATGTGACTGGGCACACCGGGGAAGTAGAGGCGTTCGACGGCGGGGTGTGTGCCCAGGACGTCGGCGACGGCGACGGCGTTCTGACAGTGCCTGTCCATGCGAACGGCCAACGTCTTGATGCCCCGCAGGACGAGGAAGCAGTCGAACGGCCCGGGGACCGCCCCGGTGGCGTTCTGGAGGAAGGCGATCCTCTCGGCCACGGCCTCGTTGGAGGTGGCGACGAAGCCTCCCACCACGTCGCTGTGCCCACTCAGGTACTTGGTGGTGGAGTGCACCACGATATCGGCGCCGTGGACCACCGGCTGTTGGAGGTAGGGCGTGGCGAATGTGTTGTCCACGACGACGAGCGCGTTCCGGCCATGGGCGATCTCCGCAACCGCGGCGATGTCCGACACGTGGAGTTGAGGGTTGGACGGGGTTTCCATCCAGACCATGCGGGTGGACGATCGCCACGCGGCCTGGATGCTGCGTGCATCGTGCAGTGCGACAGGGGTGAATTCGAGCCCGATCAGGGAGTGCACCCGATCCAGCAGCCGGTAGGTGCCGCCGTAGAGCTCGTTGCCGATGATGACGTGATCCCCGGGCTCCAGGCAGCGGAACACCGCGTCCTCGGCGGCCAACCCGCTGGCGAAGGCGGCGCCGTAGGTGGTGCCTTCGAGGTCGGCGAGGCAGGATTCGAGGGCGGTCCGTGTCGGATTTCCCGTCCGGCTGTACTCGAAGGCCTGTTGGGCTCCCACCTCGGGCTGGGCAAAGGTCGACGTTTGACCGGCGTGGATCGCACGGGTCTCGAATCCGAGCCCGACGAGTGGATCCGTGTCCGGAGCTTCCCTGGCAACCGGTGGGACCTCCCCGTCGGTCATCTAGTGGCTCCCGAGGAAGGCCAACAGGTCGGAGCGGGTGAGGATACCGATGGGGTGCCCGCCATCGAGGACGAGCACCGCGCTGGCAGCTTCCAGCCGTGCGGCAATGCCGTCGACCGTCTCGCTGTGGCCGACGGTGTCCATCGGCGGTCCCATCACCGAGCTCACGGGTCGATCGAAGGCCTCCGCATTGTGCAAGGTGTGCTCGAGCAGCTGCCGTTCGGACACCGATCCCACCACTTCGGCCAAGGCGAGCGGCGGCTCGGCCTTGACCACGGGGACCTGGGACACCCCGTACTCCTGGAGCAGGGCGATGGCGGCCCGCACGGTCTCTTCGGGATGGACGTGGACGAGCGGGGGGCAGCGGTCTCCCTTGGCTGCCAGCACCGCCTCGGCCGTCTCACCCTGGGCGCGGCCGAATCCGTGGTCGGCCATCCAACGGTCGTCATAGAGCTTCGAGAGGTAGCCGCGGCCGGAATCGGGAACGAGCACGACGATGACATCGTCGGGTCCGAGGTCCTTGCCGATGTGCAGCGCCGCCCACACCGCGGTCCCGCACGAACCACCCACAATGATCCCCTCCTCCCTGGTCATTCGCCGGGCGGTCTGGAAGGAGTCGCTGTCGGACACGGCTACCACCCGGTCCACCGTCGAGGGGTCATAGGTCGTGGGCCAGAAGTCCTCGCCGATCCCTTCGACCAGATACGGTCGACCTCCTCCACCCGAGTAGATGGAGCCCTCCGGGTCAGCCGCGATCACCTGGATCGCCGGGTTCTGGGCCTTGAGGAAGCGGCCGACACCACTGATCGTGCCGCCCGTGCCCACCCCGGCCACGAAGTGGGTGATCCGGCCCGCGGTCTGGCGCCAGATCTCCGGGCCGGTCGACAGCTCGTGGGCCGAGGGATTGGCCGCATTGCGGTACTGGTTGGGTTGGAAGGCGCCCGGGGTCTCCGTGGTGATCCGATCGGCGACCGAGTAGTACGAATCGGGGTGCCCCGGGTCGACGGCGGTGGGACAGACCACTACCTTGGCTCCAAAGGCCCGGAGCAGTTGGCGCTTCTCCTCGGCGATCTTGTCCGGCATGGTGAAGATGCAGCTGTAGCCCCGCTGGGCGGCGATCATGGCCAGTCCGACCCCGGTGTTGCCCGAGGTCGGCTCGACGATGGTGCTGCCTCGTCGGAGGAGCCCCTCTGCCTCGGCGGCTCGGATCATGGCCAGGGCGGGCCGGTCCTTCACGCTTCCGCCTGGATTGAGGTACTCGAGCTTGGCCAAGAGGTGGCATCGAAGATGTCGCCCGGTGCGGTTGAGGCGGACCAGCGGCGTGTCGCCGATGAGATCGATCAGGCTTTCCGAGACGTCCATCGGTGGCCCCGGGTCCGTCAGCGGCCACGTCTCGACACCGGGAGCGGCCACGAGCGGCTCGTCGTCGAACAGCACCACCGGCAGCCCGGCATCATGGATCCGGCGGGCGATTTGAGCGGATGCATCGCTGTCTCCGACGACACCCACCAGTCGGGGGATGTGGCCGCGCAACTCGGCAATCAGTGATGGTGTCTCGAGCGGGTCGACCAGCCGGATGACCCCGCCCGCTCTGGCCTCGAGCGCGTAGGGGGGAGTGGCCCGACCCACGACGACCAGGATATCGACGCCTGGGCCCGGCACGGGATCCGGCCTACCCGCAGCCGAAGGGGATGAGGACGAGCACCATCAACCAGCATGCTACCGACCGCCGATGACATCACTGACATCTCGTCGATGGGGTCGGCACGGAGCTCGGACAGCTGTTGGAGCGCTCATGGCCACGGACGCCGCCGTTCACGGGCACCTCATGGTTCAGACGAGTGCCGGCGACAGAGTTGGCTCCACCCGCGAGATCGTCGCACTCGGTGAGTGGATAGCCTGCAGGACATGGAGACCTGGGACGCCATCCGAGCTCGTCGCAATGTCCGGTCCTACGACGACCGGGCGATCGCTCCGGAGCACCTTCATCGGATTCTCGAAGCTGGGTGGCGCTCGCCGTCGGCTTCGAATCGCCAGAAATGGGACTTTGTCGTCGCCACCGCGCCGGACCAACTACAGGAGCTCTCGACTGTCTGGGTCGGGGCCGGGCATTTGGCAGCGGCAAAGGCGGCGATTGTCCTCGTCCTCTCCGAGCCTGAAGAGGAGCGCTATCGAGTGATCGATCAGTACGACTTGGGGCAGGCGACGATGTCAATGATGTTGGCCGCCGCGGACCTCGGCATCGGGAGCGGCCATTCTGCTGTTGGCGACCAGGCAGCGTGCCGACGTATCGTCGGAGTGCCGCCGGACCACACGTGCGCCTACATGATTGCCTTCGGTTACCCCGCCGATCGGCCGTTGCGGCCGATCGTCAATCCTGACAGACGTCCCTTCAACGAGGTGGTCCACTACGGCCACTGGTGACGAGCCTGTCATCGGCACACATCGCTCGAGCGGACAGTGTGGTGCCCAGACGTAGGTACGCCCTCTCTGTGCGGGTTCCGGACTCCGTTGCATCGGAGAGACTTGGCGGATCGATCGTCATGAGCGTCGTCTGAGCAGGTATCCGGGCAGTCGATCGACCGAGTGATCGAAACCGTTGCACCGACCTGACCGAATCACCGGCGTGACCGAACGCCGACGACCGTGCGCTCGACGACGGTGCGCTAATCGGGAAGCATCATTGCGAGACCATCGAGCACGCGCTCGAGCCCCAGGTCGAAGCCGTGCTCGAGGCGGTCGGGATCATGTGGGGCGCGCGCGTCGAGAACCACCCGGGTGAGCAGTGGATAGCGGCCGCTCCCGATCAAGCTCTCAATGTAGGGGATCTGGGTTTGCATCCATTGCTCCTGGTCGAGGCCGGAGCGCCGGACGGCTTCCTGCTCGGAGAGCTCCTCGAGGGCGCGACCACGGACGAAGGCGTCGAGGGTTTCGACCATCACGAGCATCTCGTCGATGTCCAGGCCGAGGCCGTCGATCGCGCTGAGCACCTGCTCGTAGCGCCGAGCCGTATTGGGTCCGAAATTGCGCAGCCCGGCGCTCGGGACGGCCATCCAGGGGTGGCGCAGGGTCATCGCCCGCAGGCCGTGAGCGATCGAGCGCAGATCCTCTCGCCAGTCTCCGCGGACTTCGAATTCCAGGTCGTCGCCCATGACCGCGTCGACCATCAACTCGATGAGCTCGTCTTTGCGGGCGACGTAACGGTAGAGCGATGTCGCTCCGACGCCGAGCTCCACCGCCAGGGATCGCATCGAGACCGCCTCGATTCCTTGGGTGTCGGCCAGCGCCACGGCGGCCGTGGCGATCTCCTGGCGCGAGAGCGACGGGGCTGGACCGTGACCGGCCCGTTCAGGGCGTTCCCAGATGATTCCTCGGCTCGAGCTCATTGCGAACAGTGTACTCAGTCTGCTACCGTCGGTTACTGCGAACGGCGTGCTCAGTAAGGAGCCATCATGGGAACGGGTGCAGACACAGGAACGATGATGCCGACCGAAGGGCTGGTGACGTCCCCCGACACCGCAACTCCTCCGGCCGTTCGCAATCCGGTGCGCTGGTTCGTGTTCGCGGTCGTGATCGCGGCCAACATCATGGATCTCATGGACGCGACGATCGTCAACATCGCCGGTCCGTCGATCAGGATCGCGCTCGGCGGCGGCGCCTCCTTCCTGCAGTGGCTCCCTGCCGGCTACACGCTCGCGTTCGCGGTGTTCCTGATCGCCGGCGCCCGCCTTGGCGACATGTTCGGCCGCCGGCTCATGTTCCTGATCGGCTCCGCCGGCTTCACGGTGATGTCCGCGGCCTGCGCTGTCGCCCCCTCGCCGGCGGTACTGATCGTCTTCCGGGTGCTGCAGGGCGCGTTCGGGGCGCTGATGATCCCCCAGGGGTTCGGGATGCTCAAGGAGGTCTTCGCCGAGGACGAGATGACCAAGGTATTCGGTGCGTTCGGCCCGATGATGGGTCTTTCGATTCTCGCTGCGCCGATCCTCGCGGGTGCGCTGGTAGAAGCCAATCTGTGGGGGATCGGCTGGCGACTCGTTTTCCTCATCAACGTTCCAATCGGCATCGCCGCGTTTGCCGGCGCGGTCCGAGTCCTTCCGCGGACCGTGGCCCACCCGGGAATCCGTCTGGACACCGGCGGGATAGTGCTGATCGGCGCCGCGCTGACCGCGATCATCTACCCGCTGATCCAGGGCCGCGCTGACGGGTGGCCCGCCTGGACCTTTGTGTCGCTCGCCTCCGGCGTGGCGCTGCTCGGCGCGTTCACTCTGTGGGAGCGTCGCCGACCCGACGATCCGCTCATCGAGCCCAGACTGCTGGCCAACCGCAGCTACACGAGCGGTATCCTCGTGGCGCTCGCCTTCTTCGGTGCCTTCGGCGGACTGGTGCTCTGCGTCTCGCTGTTCGCCCAGCTCGGCGAGCACTTCTCACCCATCCACGCCGGGCTGACCCTGATGGCGATGGTCGTTGGCATGATCGCTGGAATGGTCACCGGGATGGCGCTCGTCGGGCGGCTCGGCCGCCACCTGCTCCACCTCGGCGTCCTGGTCGTCGCCGCGGGCACGATCGTGCTCGCCATGACCGTAACCGGTTCCCGCATGGCCTCGACGCTGGATCTTGCCCCTGGGCTGTTCCTGATCGGACTCGGCGCCGGCGGGAGCATCGGCCAGGTGTTCGACTTCATCCTCGCCGGCGTAGGCATGGACGAAGTTGGCTCCGCTTCCGGCGTCCTCGAGGCCGTTCAGCAGCTCTCCAGCGCACTCGGCGTCGCCGCACTGGGAACGATCTTCTTCTCGGCATTCGAGGGAAATTCCCCAACGCATGCCCTGGCCATCACGGCGTTGGCGTGCCTGGTGCCGCTGGCCGCCACCTTCCTCCTCGTGTTCAAGCTGCCGATGCGCGCCCGAGAGCCACAGACCTGACGGCCGGGGGAACCACCCCGTCCTGTCGGTTCGGTTGTTTGTTTCGGCTCTGTTCGGGCGAGTGTCGGGCGGTCGGGTGCACCATTCCGTCCTGTTCGACCGCCGGTGGTGAGTGCCTCTGCCGACCGCCACGGCGGTGCTCTTGTGTCGTCGACCTTCAGGTGGCGGGACGGAACGCGAAGCTGGTCACGGTCACGGTCACCGGCATCCCGTTCGACGGCGGTACACCTTGGAAGAGCCACAGGCTCATATGTATCTGCTCGGCACCGTGGTCCGGGACGGAGGAGGAGGTGTTCTTCCACGACGGGAGCGGAACGGTCTTCGCATCTCGCACCGTGTTGCCGGAGAAGGCGACGCTTCCGCGCTTCCACGTCATGATCACCTTTGTGAGCACCGCACGTGGGATCGAAAACTCCCGCATGTTGCCCGACGTGGTGTAGGGCTGAACGACATACTGTCCGTTCGCCGCGTGAGTGTTGGCGAACCGGGACGCTTCAAAGTCGATCTCCCTGTTCGAGGGAGTGGTGTTTGAACTGTCGTACGTGAACAGGGCGAGCACCACGTTCGGGTCGAGCGTCGCCACTGGACCGCGGAGGGTCCACATGTACGTGCCGTACCCGAGCGATGGCTTGAGGATGACTTCGGACGACTCCCATCCCAACGTCGTCTTCAGGATCCTGAGATCCAGGCCCCCGGATTTGTCGACAGAAGGTCCGCTGGCGTCGAAGAGATTCGGACCCGGGCCGATGGGCGAGGTTGAGCTCTTCACCAACCAGGTGTAGCCGTCGAAGGACAGATGTCCCTGCGGTGGCTCGACGGACCCGGTGAGGTCCGGGGCCACAGGTGCACCTTCTGCCGACGCGCCGGCAGCGGCACGAAATTGAGTTGCCGACACCGTGGGGGTCAAAAGCACAGCGCCCATCGCTACCACCGATGCGACCGCCAGTGCTCGAGCCAGCAGGCGGCTGGCGGGTGTGCGTGTGCCGCTCGGACGGCCGGGCGACGGTGTCAAGACGGTGACTGGCTGGGCCTGTCGGCATTGACCGGCATCGGTGGTTCTCGATGGCCCATTCTCTTCCATGCGTCAGCCCTCTTTTTTCGGGCCGGGCATCGGGCAGTTGTGACAAGCCCGGACCCTGCGGTTGCAGCTGCAGATCGTCTCTGTCCTGATGGGATCCTCCGATCGACGGTTCCAAAAGATCTGTCGATCTCGAGGTGACGAGGCCCCCGGTCGAGGAGAGGACATTCGAACCGAAGCCCTGAGAGGGATGTCGGCGGAAACAGGCATCGTGCACAGGACGTCCAGCCTAAATTCTGGTAGGTACACCCTAAAGCGAATGCGAAAGGCAGGATTCTGGCCACTGGCCGGTCTCGTCGAGGCCCTGATGTCGGCCGAGGCCTTCGGGTGTCCAACGCCGCCGACGACGGGCGAGCCCACCGCCGAACCTGACCGACGACACTCTGACGAGGTGGTCCACGCCGCCCGTGGTGATGACGGCGGGTTGCGATCCCATCCGGCGAACCGCCAGCCCTGGAGGGTTCAAGGACCAGTCACCTTGACTGAGGAAATTTCGGTCGTTTGTGGAAGTGTCGCATTGTCAACCGTCACTCCAGTGCCACCCACGGCCGTGTTGATGATGAGAAACATCGGAGTCGACGGGACGTCTTGGGTCAGGGAGTACGTGCTCTTGCCGTCAATCTCCCAGGTGAGTGATCCCGGTGCCCAGACCAGGGTGTAGGTGTGCCACCCCGGGGCATTGCCGGGACAGGCGCTGACCGGTTCGGAACCACAGCCTTCGTTGACCTTCGCGCCGCTCGGATCCGTGGTGTGCACCGCCTCGTTCACAACTGCAGGATTTCCAATGGGTGCAGGTTGGATCTCCGCGATGTCGATCTCATTCGCTCCTTGCGCGGGCCACGGACAACTGGCACCCGTGCCGATCCAGCCCACGACATCAGGAGTGATCGAGGTTCGGCACTCAGTCCCCAAGAGCCAGATGGCCGGCCAGGTTCCAACACCTCCGGCCAACTTGGCTCGCACCGATATCGTTCCATAGGTGAAGCCCAACGATGACCACTGCACAGCTCCAGACGCGTAGGGGCAGAGTGAATCCGATGCAGGGCTGGGGGGGCAGTTGCAATTCGCGGCCACCGATCCGACGACGGCCGTCTCCTTCAACACGCCACTTCCTACGGTCTCGTTGGTCGATGAGTAGCACTCCTGCTCTCCGTTCGACGGATTTGATCCGACAACGCCAATCCATGCGCTCGAGAGAGTTGCTCCCTTGAACGTACCGTCGAAGATCGATGGTGGGCTGGTCGTCGTGGGCCCGGCCGCGGTCGACGAGGTCGGCGTCGAGGCGGGGGAGTCGCTCCCCTTCGACGAACACCCGGCCAGGAAGATGGCGGCAGAGAAGAAGAGGGGGAGCAGGCAGGCACCCAATCGTCGGGTGCCACGGCCTGGAGCTCTCGGCGGATGCATCGATGGATCGTATCCGCGTCACTGCCGGGCGACGGAGTCGCCGGATGGTGGAACGGGGTGCCGGGACGCCCAGATCCCGGCTTGCGCCGGTCGGGGGATGGCACGAGCCTGCACCGCCGTCAATCAGGTCGGGACCTTCAATGTTGACCTGGTCCGGGACCCGCACCGAACGAAGGATGACGCCGTGCCCGGATGTTCTCGAGGTGACGGAAGGGCCTCACACAGTGACGGAGAAGCCTCACACAGTGACGGAGTGAGCAGACGCGGCAGTGAGCGACACTTGGCACGGAGGCGATGATCCATTCACTGCCTGGTTCATGAGGCGCGCCGAAACATGCGGTCTTGAAATAGTGGCCAGGGCAGGTTAGGCATGTATCCACTCCCTATTCATCGGTCGCTCTCAAATCGGGTCTCTGCGCACAGCGTGGGTTGCGGGCCGGTGGAGGTGGAATCCTATGCCGTGGTTCAAGTCGTTCCGTTGGCGAACAGCGTCGGCATGCGTCCTTGTTGCCGCGTTCGCGATCGTGGCGAGTCAGCCGTCTGCTGCCTCGATCGTGCCGAGCCATGGGGGCTCCCCATCGACCGTTGACCCGGTGGTGACATCACCGATCGCCGGAGACGCATCGACGGTTGCATCAGTTTGCAACGGCCCTGCTTTTTCCCCGCCCACGTCCGCCGACACAACGTATGCGGGTTCCGCCACGTTTCTCCCCCTGACCAGCGGAGTAGCCACTCCGAATCTGTGGAATGTGAAAACATCGGCGGGAAAGATCCGGCAGTGCTACAACGCCGATTCCGGATTTCGGGACACGATCGATCTCTCCTCTGTATCGTTGGACTCGACGACAGCTCCGGCAGGATTCCCCGAGATTGGCTACGGCGAAAGTTCCTACGGAGAGCACTTTTGCAGCGTGAAGCACTCCGGCTGCGAGATAGCCCCATTTCCCATCCCGGTGAGCAGCTTTGCCAAGTATCCCTACCTGGCCAGCGTGTCCTATTCGGTGGGCTCGATCACCCCGGCCCAGTACTTGCACCTCACCTTCGACCTTTGGCTCGAGCAGTCTGTGACCAGCAAGGGCCCCGAGCCGGCCGATGTCGAGATCATGATCGAGCCCTACAACACGTACCCGGCGTGCGGAGTGGCCAGACCGGCCTTCCATTATTCGGGTGTGACATGGGACGTTTCCGAGGGATGTGGAGGGTCGAAGGCCACCACTCTGCACTTCGTGTTGAAGTCGTCCGAGCAGCGTAAGACCGGCACGGTGACTGTGAATCTGAGTTCTTTTGTCGCCGAGGTCAAGAAAATTCTTCCCGGCGATGCCTCCGTAGACAAGGAGAAAATGGCCGGCATCGAAGTCGGGACTGAATTCAACAACTACGGCTGCCCCGGAACCACCTGTTCTCCCCAACGAACCTCTGCCAAATTCAGTTGGAGCGTCTCTGCGCTCTCGCTGGTGAAATCCTCACCGGTCCCGAACCGGTCGAGGACGTATCACATCGTCGGATGATGCCGATCGTTCGGTGAGGTGATCGTCGGTGGGCAGTCGATGTCTGACGGATCCCTCTCGATCCATCGACCGACGGTCGGAGGTCCGGCTGGGCGCCGACTCACCGGGTGGGGCCTGGTACCTGCGACAGAGAAAAGGCCGCTCACGAGGTCCCGCCGGGAGGGCATGGGGACAACAGGTTGGTGGTCAACAGCACTGTGCCGAGGGCCACCCAGGCATCCCCGTAGTAGGTCTGCCCGAGCACACTCTGGGCCTGGGCCAACAGTGATCGGCCCCGGACGGTCTGGCCGGCCGAGTCGGCGGACGCCGACGCAGCTATCAGCCCCAGGTTGTTGAAGACCTGCACTTGCACGGCACCGGTGAGGCTGTAGGCCTGATACGAGCCCGAGCCGGCCAGTCCGCTGATGGTGGGCCAGTTGTCGGCCGACAGGGCTCGTCCCGAGGCGCTGCAGTCTGCGGCGTACCAGATCGGGACGCGCTGGGCATCGAGCCCATAGGACGGGGGCCCGCCACTGGAAGGGGAGGAGGAGGCGGAGATCTCCCCCGATGTCGAGAGCAGCGCCCAGTCTGGGGGCAGGGAACGGGTGGAGCCTCCGCCCTGAAGATCGGCCACCAGTCGTTGGCTGTTGAGGGCCAACTTCCGCCAGCGCCGATCGCCCGAGGCGGCAGCCAGCGCGGCCATGGCCTCGGGCGAGAAGTAGCTCGGATCCACCGTATAGGGGGCGATGCGGGCCCAGGGGCCGGCCACCAGCTCGAGACGACCGTCGCTGACCACGGTCTCGTTGGCCAGGATGGCCGAGGCCACCGCCAAGCCGGCCTTCCGGTAGGCAGGCCGGTGGAAGGCGCGGGCTCCGAGCACCAGTGCCCATGCCGTGTCGAGGTCCGCATCGGTGGCGGCACCGGCCCCGACGACCGCGCCGTTGCTCCAGTGGTACGCGAACAGTCCATTCGGTTCCTGAAGATTGTCCTTCTCCCATGTCCACACCGAGGCGAAGCGGGCCGATTCGCCGGTGGCCACGGCCAGCAGCAGGGAGTAGGCCTGCCCTTCACTGACCGTGTCGCCACCCTGGTCGTAGCGGATCACCCGGCCATCGGAGGCGACGTAGCGGTTGAGGAAGGCGCCGGCCAGGAATTTGGCCTGCCGTAGCTCGGGGCTGACGGTCGACTGGGTCGTGGTCGGCTGGGTGGCGACCGGGGAGGCGCAGCTTGACAGCAGAACGGAGCCCAGCACGACGACCGACGTCGCCACCAGCGATGCCCTCGTCAGCCGGCCACGGAGGAGCGATCGGGCTGAGCCGTGAGCCCGCTTTCCATCAGTACGGGAGTCGGCCGCCCACGGGTTCTGCATGTCCATCATCGGTCTCAGAGGATCCACCAGCATGCGTCGCCGGGCTCACGCCGCCTCCAACTCCGGGGCCTCCAGTTCGGCTTCAGGCGCTGCGGCGCTGGGAGTCGGGGCACCGGCCAGGGCGGGCCAGATCCCGACCAGTATGACCACTGCGTAGATCGCCGCGAAGGCCAGATTGTCGGCAACCGCCGGGGTGAACCCGGTGGCGATCCCGTAGACCGCAGTCACCAGAAAGACGCCCAGGTAGGCGAGGCCCGGGACAACGCTCCTCGGCTCTCTCCCCTTCGAGCTCTGCTTGGATGTGACCACCCATTTCATCTTGGCACCGGTCATCACGTAGATGCTGGCGGCTATGTGGACCCAGAAGTTGGCGACGAACACACAGAAGGCATCGAAGGTATACGAGTTCCCGCCCGCTGTGGCCACGACGATCAGGTTGATGGCAAAGAACGGGGCGAAGTAGAGGAGCATCTGCGAGGCAGTGGACCCGTTGAAGGGCTGGGCGCCGGTGAAGATGAAGATGACCGGTAGGGAGAGGTAGACGAGGATGGTCCACCCGGTCAGCCAAAACGCGCAGGAGTGCGAGTACAGGAGGCGCACCCGAACGGGCATCTTGCCCCGGACGAGGAGGCCGAGGGCGTAGAAACCGCCGCGCGCCCATCGGAGCTGTTGGCTTATGTACGCGGACATGTCCTCAGGACCGAGTCCGCGGGCGAGAACCTGGGTGAGGTAGACGATCTTCCACTGTGCATGCTGCAGCTTTATGGACAGCTCGAGGTCTTCGGTCCAACCCTCGAAAGGCCAGCCGCCCACTTCGTCGAGGGCGACCCTTCGAATCAGGAAGTTGGTCCCACAGCAGATCATCCCTCCGTAGGTGTCCTTGCCCCGTCCGATGGCGCCGAAGAAGAGCTCCTGTTGGGAGGAAGCCGCCGCGGCCAGTCGGTCGGTATGAGAGTTCGAGTAGTACTGGGGCGTCTGGACGACGGCGACGTCGGGATCCTGCATCGGGGCCAGCGTGGCTTCGAGAAAGCCGGGGTCGGGAACGTGGTCACAGTCGAAGACAGCCAGAAACGGGGCCTTGGCGAAGCGGAGGGCGTGGTTCATGTTGCCCGCCTTGGCGTGGAGGTTCTCGCCGCGGTGGATGTAGCTGGCTCCCCACTCCTCGGCCAGATCGGCGAGCTCCGGCCGGCCGGCATCGTCCAGCAGGAAGACGTTCACCACTCCGCCGCGGATGGCACCCGCCGCGGCCACGACAGGCGCCACCACATCGAGCGGCTCGTTGTACACGGGGATGAAGATGTCGACGTCCGGCGGCGGTCCGACCAATGCCGGATCGGTGGGGCGCCGGCGGCGCGGCCAGATGGTCCACATGAAGCCCATGCCCTGGATGAAGTTGAATATCTGCGCGCCGATGAGGGCCCAGTAGAGATACGGATTGCCCACTCGCTCCGGCAGCAGCAGCCACAAGAGGTACGCGACGGAAATGGTCGTTCCGATCGGGATGAGGACCCGGAGCCGGCGGTCGATCGCCTTCCACCGTTCAGGGCTGACCTCGACCGGGGTCTCCCGGCGCACGTCGTCTTCCCGCATGGCCGCAAATTCGGGGGTCATCGGTACTCCCACACCTGGACGTTGGGGAAGACCCAGTGTGCGAGCGGTTTCTTGTCCCGGGCTCCGAGGCTACCGAGGGCGCTGTCCAGGATGGAACGGTCTGACCCGTCCATCAAGATCGCACTGGTCACGATGAAGACGGTTTGACCGGCCTTCACGGTGGGCTTCGCGGAGAGCGGTGCCGATCTGATCCTCGGCGAGTAGTAGGTGATCACCGGTTTCATCTCGGCGTTGAGCGGGTCGTAGAGGATGACGTCTCCCGGGCGGGCTGCGGTGTCGACCCGGTGCAGTGCTTCCCGGAAGTTGTACCGACGGGGATTCGAGCTGGAGAACTGCTGGTTGAAGAGGGCGACGGACATCACTGCCACGACAGCAATCACGACGAGTGTGAGCGCTCGCTTGGTGCTCGCCAGCGAGGTGACCCCCCGGGCGATCATCACCAGCACGACCGGGACGGTGGTGGAGAGGTAGCGGATATCGGCGAGGCTCGCCTTGAACTCGCCCAGGACGAACATGGCGATGACGGGAACCACCACCACGGCCACGAGCAGGTAGGTGACCGGCCGGGAGTGGCGCCCCAGGAGCACCAGGGCAACCAGAACACCGATGGGCCAGATGGCGATCGCGTACGACATCACGGCTGTCGAGTGGAAGCCGATCGTGCTGTAGGCCAGGTTGGTGAGGACGGTGTAGATGTTCAGGCTGCCGGTCCCGATGGTGTTGACAGAGCCTGCGAACGCCTGCCCGGTGGCCTGGGCACTGTGGAACTGTCCCTTCATCATCAGGGCCAGGGGGACGAGGGCGACGAGGATCAGGACCGCACTGCACAGCCACGGCCAGAGCAGCGCACCGGGTCGTTGATGGCGCCGCCACCGAACGACGATGGCCCCCACGAAGATCAGCTGTTGGGTCAGGAGCTGCCAGATCCCGAAGTACTGCGTGCACATCATGGCGATGCTGGCCACGGTGTACACGATCCACGGGTACCACCCGGTGCGATGGAAGACGCGGAGCTGTGCCCAGAGGGCGATGACTCCGAACCCCATCAACAGCGCGTACATGCGCGCTTCCTGTGAGTACCACACGGCGTACGGGGCGACCGACACGATCACCGCACCCACCGCGCCGGTCCTCCGGTCGTAGGCCTCCTTGCCCAGCAGGTAGACCAGCGGGATCAGGAGGACCCCGAAGATGATCGACGGCACCCGCACCGCGACGTCACCGAACCCGATGAGCCGGCCCGACGCCCACAGGATGGTGAAGTAGAGGGGAGGATGGACGTCAGCGGTGGCCAGCTGGTGGATCATGGCGCCGAAGGACATCCGGACCTCGGACACGCTGATGGCCTCGTCCACCCACAGGCCTCGGGGCACGCCCGAGCGGATCACCGCACCGACCACCATCGACCCCGTGACCACCAACGAGGTGGGGCGGAACAGCGACTCTCTGAGCCTGGTGGTCCAACCCGGGGTCGGGTCCGACGGCTCCTGGTTCCCGCCCTGGCTCTCCTGGCTGCCGGGGTCCCCGTTCTGGCTACCCGGCTCCCCGTCCTCGGTGGTCTCACCGGAGTCAGGGCGCCATGCGGTCCAGGTCCCGGTGGTCTGCTCCAATCCGCCGACGTCGACTGACAGTGCCAGCCCGGTGCCGCCCCTCGCGCCACTGCCCGCCAGCAGCGCCACAGGCTCGGCGCCGACAAGGGGCCAGCGACGAGAACCGGTCATGGGGCCCGTCCACTGTGCCGTGAGCTGACATGGACGGCACGATCCACACCCGGGCGAACGTGAAGGTCGATGATGTCCCCGAGGACCGGCGTTGGCTCGTGGTCCAGGTGACCGGGAGGCAGACCCGGACCGGGAGCCAGACTGGGGGTGAGGGCTGCAGGATCGGGCAGGCGTGGGTCGTCCAGTCGAGCCCCTTCCACCCTATGCACCGTTGCGATAGAGGTGTCCGACAACCCGGCCGTCGGCACTCCCCAATTGGTCAGCTCCACTGGTCTGCTCCACAGGCCGCCTCTATCCGTTCACTCCACAACTACAGGCTCTTCTAGCCTCAGAATCCTTCGGTCCGCAACTTCCTTCACGGGCTGTCACCGGTTGGCAACCGAGAGTGTCGGCGGAGTCCAAGATGCGTGGTTCGAGGGCGAAATCCCAGGCCAGTGGGGCCCGATCCCATCCAGGTTGCCGGTCCATGGCCGGCGGGGCGCTGAACGGCCCGGGTATCGCGTCGACAGGGTCCTGGGACGCCGCCGGGCAGCGAAGCCGGAAATGGATCGAAGCCCGGTGCCCCCGGGTGGCGTGGGCTCGGCCCGACGGGCGTGGAGGCCACCAGATCGAGCCCTGATGGCACGGATCGACCATCGACGTGTCCCTGTCCCCTGGACGTTCGGCTCTTCCGCCAGGGGATATCGTGTCCCCGTTCGGGGGCTGACCCAGCCGTGACGGCTGAACGCGCTCGTGGAGGAGGAAGTCGTGTCGAGATGCCTGGTCGTGCAACACCTCGAGCCAGAACGCAGCTACGCCATCGGTGATGCCTTGTCGTCGGCAGGGGTCGACGTCGTCCCCTGCCGGGTCTTCGCCGGTGACCCCGTGCCCACCGATGTGTCCGGATTCCATGGCGTGGTCGTCATGGGAGGGCCGATGTCCGCCACCAGCGACGATGGGTTTGCCAGTCGCAGAGCGGAGATCGAACTTCTGACGAACGCCCTCGACCAGGGGATCCTGACCTTGGGCGTCTGCCTCGGAGCACAGCTCCTGGCCCTGGCGGCTGGGGGCTCGGTGCTCACGGGTTCGGCCGGTCCGGAAATCGGTTGGGGTTCGGTCGATCTGACCGAGGCCGCCAACTCGGATCCGCTGCTCGGGGGGTTGCCGAGCCCGCTCACCGTGCTGCACTGGCACCATGACACCTTCGACCTGCCACCCGGTGTCACCCAGCTGGCCGCCAGCCGGCTGTACCCGCAGGCGTATCGGGCGGGCCCACGCGCCTGGGGATTCCAGTTCCACGTCGAGGTCGATCACCAGGCCGTGACGGCGTTTCTCGACACGTTCGGGGACGAGGCCAGAGGAGCCGGAAGCGACCCCGACGACATCGATGGCCAAACCGCCGGCTGCCTCGGCCGGCTGGGCCCGATCCGCGATCGGATCACCGACCGCTTCGCCGGCCTGGTGGGTGGATTCGACCGGGACGAGGACCTGGTCGAGCTCGGCTGAGCGCGGCGTCGGTCGCACCACCCCCGGATCGGGCTCGGGCCCCGATCCCGTCCTTCGGCCGCCCCCGGACCCAGCCAACGGCGACGGCGGATCCCGCGCTTCCTCCGGCCACCCCCGGCCACCCCCGGCCATCCCGGCGTCAGTTCCGGGTCGGTCGCGGCCCGGGCCCGGCCTCCGGCGACAACCGTCGTGTTTCGGCCGCGTGAACTCTAGACAACACATGTTGTCTCACAGACAACTCAGGCGTAGGTTGGCGGCATGGTGACCGAGGCCACGCTGGCGTCCATCGGCGAGCGCCTGCGGGCTGCCCGTGACCGGGCCGGCCTCACGCTCGATCAACTGGCCGAGGCCACGGGTCTGTCGAAGGCGCACCTGTCCCGGCTCGAATCGAGCGAGCGCCAGCCCTCGATCGCCGCGCTCCTCGACGTGTCCGCCACCCTCGGGGTTCCGGTCAACGTGCTCTTGGGCGAGGACCGTGACGGTGCGCCGCTGTCGATCTCCGCGGGCACGGAGCCTCGCCACGAGGCGAACGGGTTGGCCATCGTCGCCCGCAGTGGCTTTCCGGGCTCGTCCGCCATCGAGGCCCTGAGCATCTCCATCGATCCCGACCGCCCCACATCCCCTCCCGCCCGGCACCGGGGCGAGGAGCTGCTCTTCGTCGTGAGCGGGACCCTCCTGCTCGAGTACGACGGCATCGGCCACACCCTGGTGGCCGGCCAGTGTGCGCACTTCGATGCCGACCGTCCGCATCGCCTGACTGCCGTCGGGGGCGGGACCGAGATCCTCATGGTGGCCGCGCACGATTCGAGAACTCTGCAGGCCGTCCACCGATGATGCACTTCACCGTCGCACCGGATGGCCGGTCCCAGAGGCGGGACGATGGTGACGGGTGCGACGAGTGCCGTGCAGTACCGATCAGAAAGCCAATCAGAGAAGCGGAGGGCAACAGATGACCGACACCCTGGACGAACTCGAAGCCACCGGTGAGAAGTTCTCGCTCGACAAGCTGATGGACGTGCGGGCACGGACTCGACAGGCCGTCCATACCATCGCCGATCAGGTCGAAGTGGGCATGGCCGAGGAGGAAGCCAAGGAGATCGCCCGGAAGACCCTTTCCGCGTTGGGTATGCGCCGAGGATGGCACCACATCATCGTTCGTCTCGGCTCGAACACGACCAAGGACTTCATGGAGCGGTCCGAGCCCGGGGTCATCCTGGGCGCCGACGACATCTTCTTCGTCGACATCGGTCCCATCTACGAAGAGTGCGAAGGCGACGCAGGCGATACGTTCGTGGTCGGCAACGACCCCGATCACCACCGGGCCAAGCGCGACGCCCGGTCCATCTGGGAAGACACCCGCCGGCACTGGTTCGAACAGGGGGCGACCGGCAAGGACCTGTACGACTTCGCGACGCAGGCCGCAGAGCAGCTGGGGTGGAAGTTGAACCTCGACCTCTCGGGCCATCGCCTGTCCGATTTCCCCCACTCGGCACATTACGACGGCTCTATCGCTGACGTTCCCTTCGCGCTGCACCCCGACCGGTGGGTGCTCGAAATCGCCATCATCCATCCGGAGCGCTCGTTCGGGGCCTTCTACGAGGATCTGCTCCTCGAAGACCAGTCGTTCCCCGAATGGGTATTTGCCGCCGGCTGACTGACGATCGCGGCCGAGTCCGAGGGGGGTTCTCTCGGGTCAGGGCATCTCCGGGGGATAAATAGAACGCGCCTCTAATTCCATAATTAATCTCAATTACTATTGCGTCTATTGACATAAATTACCGATATATTCAGGCCCGATTTACACGCTGTTAATACTCCGTACTCTCCGTCGACATACTCGTAACGTACAGTCATATGTGAGGGAAATCCTCACAAGTATTGTGAGATTGGAGACGCAATAGAGCTGCCAGTTCGGCGCACTCTTTTGTAGTCAATTCAGCTCCCTCCCCGCACCACCGGCCTACGAGAGGAGCAGTGAGCAGGATGACGACAGTGACACGAGGCGATCCCCCGGGCTCCATCACGGCCCATCCGGGGCTCCGGAAGAATGCGCTGGGCTTCCCAACCGTGCTGGCCCAGTCCATCGCGGTGATCTCACCGACCATGACGGCCGTGCTGATCATCGCGCTTTGCTACGGCGACGCCGGCAACGGAACCTGGCTGGCTTATGCGTTCGGCACCGTGATGCTGCTGTTCGTGGTCGGGTGCCTGAACCAGTTCGCCAAACGCTCGGCCCATGCAGGGTCGATGTACGGGTACACGGGCCGGGGACTCGGACCCACCTCCGGCGTGGTCTCCGGATTCAGCCTGATCTGGGCCTACCTCTTCATCGGAGTCGCAGGTCTGGCGGGCTTCTCGATCTTCGCCGGCCAGTTCCTCTCCGGTATCGGAATCCACACCGTGGTGCCCCCGGTGATCTTCTTCTGCTTGAGCGCGGCGGTCTGTTGGTTCATCGCCTACAAGGACATCCACGTGTCTTCTCTGCTCACGCTGGTGTTCGAGGTCGTCTCGGTGGCGTGCATCCTCGCCCTGGCGTTCGTGGTGCTGTTCAAGCACGGGCTCACGATCGACACCACCATCGTCAAGGCGAAGGGCATGACCTTCCACGGACTGAGCCTGGCCGTCGTGATCTGCATCTTCTCACTGGTCGGTTTCGAGAGTGCGACCACGCTCGGCGGCGAGGCGAAGAGCCCGTTGAAGAACATCCCACGGGCGGTGATCATCAGCCTGATCGTCACCGGGGCGTTCATGGTGTTCATGAGCTACGTCGAGGTCTTCGGCACCCGGCACTACGGCACGCCGCTCAACGAGATCGCCCTCCCCTTGACGACGCTGGGGCAGATCTACGACGTGACCTTCTTCAAGATCCCTGTGGCGCTCGGGGCCATGGTGAGCTTCTTCTCACTCACCCTCTCGTGCCTCAACGCCGGCTCCAGGATCATCTATCCGATGGCCGAACACACGATCTTCCCGAAGCACCTCGGTCGGGCCCACAAGGAGAACCAGACGCCGCACGTAGCCATCACGTCGTACATCCTGGCCATTCTGGCCATCCCGGTGGTGCTGGAGATCTTCACCAATCCCAACACGATCTTCGGTGACGCGGGAACCCTGGCGGCCTTCGGCTTCCTGACCGCGTACTTCCTCATCTCGGTGGCCGCCCCCGTCTACCTGAAGAAGCGGGACGAGTTGCGGCCACACCACGTCGTGGTCGCGGTTCTGGCCTGCCTGTTGCTCATGGTCCCGCTCGTCGGGAGTTTCGTCCCGGTGCCGCCGTACCCCGTCGACATCTTTCCGTACATCTTCCTCGCCTACATGATCGGCGGATCAGGATGGCTCTACGTCACCAACCGACGCCGACCCGGCGTGCTGACCGAGATCGAGGACGATCTCGAGCGCACCCATCCACCGGTACCGGTTGGTATGGGTTCCATGGAGGAGGGACACCCGGGCGACTCGACCGTGCCCGGGGTCGGGCCTGCCGTTTCCTCCCCCCGTCGCGACCGGGAGACGATCGGAGCCCACGCGGAGCCGGCCGCCTCGTAGCGGGAGGAGGCGGCAGTACGCAGTACAGGACATCTTTGACGACGCCTCGAGGCTTGAGGGCGTAGCGGCGAGCGTCCACGGGAAGGCGTGCTTCCCGTGGACGCTCTGCGCTGTCGGTAGCGCCCGAGGGCATCATCGTTTGCCCGGGACCTGATACGATTCGGGCCGGCGATGGGACTCCGCCTTGGTGGCACTGCCACCTGAACCGCCCTTGTGGCTGATGGTTCCTCCACGTTCGTAGCGGAGGTTCATATGACGGAGTCCACTGATTCTCACCCGGAGATCCCGCTCGACCCGGACGCGGCCCCATCGGGTGATGGTGGCGGACCGGCCGTCCCTCACGCCCAGCCGTTCCTGCTCTGCCTGGTGGCCATCGGCGGTGCATCGGGAACCGCGGCCCGGTACGCCGTCTCGCTGGCCCTTCCGAGCGTCACCGGGCACTGGCCGACGGGAACGTTCGTGGTCAACATGACAGGGGCAATGGTGCTCGGGGCCCTCCTCGAGGGTCTTGCCCGACGGGGGCCGGACATCGGCAGGCGGCAAGAGGCGCGCCTCCTGGTGGGTGTGGGCTTCTGCGGTGCGTTGACCACGTTCAGCACCCTTGCCGTCGAAGCCGACCTGCTGGTGCGGAGCAACGATGGCGGGCTTGCTCTCGCCTACGGGCTGGGCAGCGTCGTCGGCGGCCTGGTGGCGGCCGCCATCGGCATCACGGCGGCTGCCGGTCACCATCGTGTGCGGGCTCGACGGGTGGCACCGTGATCGGGCTGTGGGTCTCCCTGGCCGGTGCCACCGGCGCAGTGGCCCGCTTCGCGCTGGACGGCGTCGTTCGCCGGCGGGTCAGATCCGAGTTTCCCTGGTCGACCTTCGTCATCAATGTCAGCGGCTCGTTGGTGCTCGGGGTGGTGACCGGGCTGGTCCTGTTCCATCACGATCCGTCCGATGTCAAGATCGTCGTCGGCACCGGATTCTGCGGCGGCTACACGACGTTCAGCACCGCGAGCTTCGAGACGATCCGTCTTGTCCAGCGTCGGCTCTATGGCGCGGCGATCGGCAGTGCCCTCGGTACCTTGGTGGTCACCATGGGCGCTGCGGCAATAGGCTTGGCGGTGGTCAGGCCATGAACAACCGAACAGTTGACCTGGTGGTCGGCTACGACCTTCGAGAAGCCAGTCAGGACGCGCTCTCGGTGGCCGTGGACCTCGCCGAACGGCTGGGCGCCCGGCTGCACGTCGTCCATGTCGTCGACCTGCTCGATTACCCCGTCGACCCGGATGCTTCCGACTGGGAGGACCGGGCGCGGACCGCGCTGGGCCAGGAGCACGAGCGGGTTGAGGCCGTGATGGCGGGGGCCGGTGTCGAATGGACGTACTATCCCGAGCGCGGTGAGCCGGTCAGGGCGATTGCCGCAATTGCCGACCGTCACGATGCCCTCATGATCGTGGTCGGCACCCGTGGCGCTGGATTCGGGGCTTCGCTGCAGCGCCTCCTTGGCGGGGGGTCCGTGAGCCACGGTCTCCTCCGGGAGCACAGCCGCCCGGTCCTCATCGTGTCCCAGCCCCCGGTCGGGCACCGTGACCCCGAAGGCCCATGAGCCCCCGATGACGAGTGGGGTGTCACATCTGCCCCCGGGGAGCAGTTGGGACGAACGGCTCTAGATTCGGGTCCTACCCGGCAGTCATGATTGACAGCAGCAACTGAGGAGGGATCATGGCCAACAGCGGTGACCTGGGCCGACGAGTGGTGGAGCGCCGCCAGGAGCTGGGATTGAGTCTGGAGTCAGTGGCGGCTCGGGCGGGGATGGATCCCTCGTATCTTCATTCGGTGGAGGTGAATCCGTCACCGCAGCTCTCGCGGGCTGCGCTCTGGCGTCTTGCCGCCGCCCTCGAGACGACGGTCGACGCCATCGCCGGCGGCGGGCTCCAGGCGCCCCCCGGGCGGACCAAGCCCTCGAGCAAGCCCATCCTGGATCACCTGGATGCGGATGCATGCCATGGGCTGATCAGCCCGGGCGGAGTGGGCCGGGTCGTGTTCGTGGGAAGCGGGGGACCGGTGGCGCTGCCGGTCAATTTCCAAATGCTCGACGGCGACGTCGTGTTCCGGACGGAACCGATGTCCGAACTGACCCCGTCTCTCAGCGAGGATCGGGTCTCCTTCGAGGTCGACCATCTCGACGAGGCACTGGCCGAGGGATGGAGCGTGTTGCTCCAGGGACGCGGCCACGTCGTCACCGATCCTGCAGAGCTCGAACAGGTTCGTGGCCTCCCCATCACCCCGTGGGCTGCCGGCGAACGGGAGGTCTATGTGCGCATCGCGCCCGTTGAGATCACCGGTCGTCGTATCCGGCAGCGGACGACCGACTCGGTCGATTCGGGCTGATCTCGGCCCCGTAGAGCGCCGCGGCACGACGGCCGGACTGGTCCCGCGTCACGGGTGCAGGCGTCTCCGGAGCTCGGCGTAGACGTCGGGCCCGACGATCGCCTCGAGCTCCTCGGCCATTGATTCGAGTACGGGCCGGTCGCCCACGTACGCCCTGGTTCCCTCGGTGCAGCACCAGGCCATGGTTTCGCCTTCCGCGCCCCAGTCGCGCCTCGTCCACCCCCGGACCGTCGCCACCTCGGTTCCGTCGTCGCCGGGTTCCCAGTCCACCTTGATCGGAAGCTGCCAGCAGACGGAAGGCTTGAAGTCGATGGGCGACTCGTCCGAATCGAGAGCGGCCAGATGCAGCGCGCACCCGGCACCCCCGTCGAACCCGGTCCGGTTGAGAAAGATGCATGCTCCGTCCACCACCCTGGTGGCCGTTCGGCCGGCATCGGCGAAGATCCCTCCCGCACTGGCGTTCTCGTGGTGCTCAAACCGCTCCGGATCCAATGTGGCTGCCACCGCAGCAATCCGCCGCGCCTCGTCCTCACCGTCCAGCTCGGCGCCGATCGAGCAACAACCCTGGCCGAGCTCAGCGGCCGGCCGGGGGAGGATTCCGAGGCAGCCGCGGCCCCAGATGCAGGCCCAGTTCGAGGTGAGAAAGGCGTCATCGAAGCGCCAGGTGGTGTCGCGGGCCGTGATCTCGGTCATCGATGGGTCCACGCCGACTCAGCGTAGCGGCCGGAGTGCAGCGGGCGGCAGGCGGTTCAGGTCGTCAGGTCGTCAGGTCGTCAGGTCGTCAGGTCGAGCGGAATACGCCTTGCGCCAACACGTGCGGCGCCACGATCCCGAGGGGGATCCGACAGCCGGGGCAGAAATTGAAGGCTCGGGCACCCGAGATATCGAACTCCTCCCTGATCACAGAGAGTGTGTCCCTGTCGGGTCGGCATCCACCGGCCACGCTGCTCCACACCGGGGCGAAGAGCCTCTGCAGTCGGGCAGTTCGTGGGTCGTCGGACAGCACGTGCTCGTAGACGCGGACGGCCGCCCCCTCGTTGAGCACCTTCTTGGCCTCTGCCAACACCGCCCTCGGGTCGGAGACGCTGCAGAGCACCAGTGAGAACACAACCGCATCGAACGTGCCGGTGACCACCTCGGAGACCGTTTCCGCCTGACCCTCGACGACCTGGATGGTTGATCGTGACTTCATGGAGGCGAGTTGGGCCTGGCGTCGGAGGTACCGCTCCGGCTCGACGCCGACCACCTCGGTGACCGGAGGAGGGTAGTAGGCGAAGTTCAGGCCGTTCCCGCATCCGACTTCGAGGATCCGGCCCGACAAGCCATGGAGGAGCTCCCGGCGGTAAGCCTCTTGCAGGTGGGCCTCGCCGACGGACCTCCTGGCGTAGATGCGGGCGAAGATGGGGTGGTTCATGTGGGGCACTCCGATGGCCTACGGATCCGACCCGGGGCAGGACGGGCACCGCTGTCCCGATGCACCGCCACCACCCGACGCCAAGGCCGGACGGAGTCCTACGATTGAGGGCGCCCGAGAACCGTAGCCGAGTATCTGGTGTGCTCCCTGCGTGTCCGGCGTGCCTGTCGCCGGGTTTCTACCTAGACCAGCGCGGCATGCTCGCTGCTCAAGAAGGTCTCGAGTCGTTGGTGGATGAAGGCGTGATCGTCGACGAGGGGGTCGTGCCGCTGCCCGAAGCGGTGAATGCGCCTGACCCTCTCCGCTTCGGTCTGCTCCATCGAGTGCTGCAACAGCGCCACCGACGCATTGTGGAGCAGCGCGCCGAGCACCCGATCGTTTCTCTTCTTCGCCTGGCAGGCTTCGGTGATCTCGCACAGTGCCTGATCGATCTGGGGGGATCGGCCGTCGATCATCTCGAAGTAGTCGATGAAGTCACCGAGCACATGGGTCGCTGTGGTGCGCGTCGCCTCGATGCAGTTCATGAGAGGACTGACGTCCCCGGCCGACATCGGGTCGTAGGTCCCTGGGTAGGCAGCCGCTTCGTAGCCGGGGGGATAGCCGGTGAACACGATCGGAGATCGCGATTCGGGGTTGTCGGCGAGGTAATCCAGTGTCAGGTCCAACAGGGTGATCGGAGGCCACCCGAGATCCCGCAGGGCCACGACTTTCGGCCGGTTCGGCTCGGCGACGACCCCCGCGGTCATCAAGAGCTGGTAACACTCCAGTGCGGACTGGACCGGGAGCTGCACGAACGGTGAGTGCAACAGGATGGGATCGTCGTTGGCGATCCACCTGAGGATGTTCTGCCCGACGATGCTGTTGTCCACGACGTGGGTGAACCGGGTACACGAGATATTCATGCCGTACTGCTTGGCCGCGGCCTCGGACTGGTACTCGACCAATTTCTTGGTGGCTGCGTACGTATCCCCGGTGAAGAGCCGGACCGCTTTGCCGGTGCTGGCCACGATCACCGTGCCGACACCGGCCTCTCCTGCAGCTTCGAGGACGACCTGCGAGCCGACCACGTTGGTGGAGACGGTCTCGGCGATCCGCCGTTCGGCCAACGCGGGGTTGCGCTGCGCGGCGAGGTGGATGACAACGTCCGGCCGGAAATCCGCCATCACGTCGGTCATCTGCTTGGAGTTGCGCACGTCGCCACGCCGGTAGACGACCTGATCCACCCTGCGTTCTGGGACCGGAGGACGGCGGGCGACCGACATGAACCGCGTCTCCGGCAGATCTGCGACGAGATGGCTGAGAACGACATGACCCACGCATCCGGTGCCGCCGGTGACAAGAACGCGCTCCCAACCGGGGAGGAGGTCGCAGCTGTAACCGGTGATGCCGCGGAGTCTGGTGCCCTCGAACCGGTGCTTCTCCATCTGTGGGTTGTCCCGGTAGTCGACCAGCTCGCGGGTGAGCACCGTAAGACGCTCAAGGCCCCGTTCGGGACGGAGGGCAAGGATCTGCTCGACAAGATCAGCTTTGGTAGTCATTCGCCGCCTTTCACCTCCTGCGTGGTCGATGGTGCGTCGCTGGTCCGTCGGTAGCCGCGGCTCTGTTGGTGCGAGTCGAGGACAGGCGGTTCGGTGCCCGATGGTGCCGCCGGGCCGCGTGTCGGGACATCCCGTCTGAGCCCGCACGATGGGTCCCGGTGCAAGCAGACGGGTAGCGGATGGGGCCTACGCGCGCCGGGGTGAGGCGGCAAGGAGACGTTCGAGACGCCACCAATGGTCCCCTTCATAGTTCCGCCTCATTTCTGCTGCGCCCACGGATACGAATATCCTTCTAGTCGCCCTCTCCAGTGGCCTGCAACTGCTGCCACGGAGAGTGCATGTGGGTTCGACGATGAGCGATAAATGACCGCCGTTCGACGGGACGGAGGTCCACTACCCCCGGCCCTCCGTAGGCGATGGGCGGGATCGGCCGGGCCCGTCGGGAGCGATCCGAGATGGGTCGACGACGGGGTGGCGACGGCCGCCGGATCCGGGTGGACGTGTCCCGCCCGGCAGCTGGCCCGAGGAGCATTCGGGCAGGTCAGCACAATCGACGGTGGAAGAGAATGCAGTGGAGAGCTTGCGACAGGAATGGTCCTGACTCGACAAGCAGGCTGGGCTCGACCATGAAAATCGCCGGCGCCGACGACGTTCCATCACGACGATGAGGCCCGACAGCCGCATCTCAATGGCGGAGCACCATTTCTGCTGAATGCTGCGTGCCTCGTTTCACTCTGTATCGGTTCCGCCATTGCCGCACATCACCAGCGCAGGACTCGGCAAGATCATCGCCCTCCCGGTCCACGGACTGCGAGTTCGAGTCGGCCGGTCCGGCATGCCTCATCGGTCAAATGTCCGGGTGTGGTCGAACCGCTGACCGGCGCGAGCCACCAGTTCCGGACAGACCGGCCCGTTCGTCATCCGGGATCCGATGCGGCGAGACCGGCGGCGACAAACTTCAAATGAAGGAGGTGGAATACGGCGGAAAGCGACACGATCGCGCCCGGTGACTGTGAATCAGGCTCGCCGGTCACCTGGGCCCGAGCACTCCGCAACATCACCCGAACGCACCCGCCCATGTCCGCTCGTCCGCAGGGCACCACGGATGACTCGCCCGTAATCACCGGCCGGGATCTCAGGGGAACGCCCACGGTTGGCGGCGGGATCAGGACCCGCATTGCCTCCAGGAGGCCGGTACCCGGACCTCCCCCAGGCACCATTTCCGGCCAGTCCATACGCGGATTGCGACCGGGCATGTTCCCCCGGTCGGCGCAGCCATTTTCCCCGCTGTCGGGGCCCGATCCGCCGACCGGGCCCGCTGGCGACCGGCACCGCCGGCCACCGACCAGTCGGGCACCGGGCCGGCCATCCTGGTGACAGGGTCGAAGGAGCACCGGCCATGGATGGCCATTTCGGCCATGGGTCCCCGGTCGGGTGGCTGGCCCCGGTCGGGTGGCTGGCCCCGGTCGGGTGGCTGGCCCCGGTCGGGTGGCCGGCGCCCCGGTCGGGTGGCTGGCCCCGGTCGGGTGGCTGGCCCCGGTCGGGTGGTCGGCCCCGATGCCGGCCGGCCCCGATGCCAGGCGTGCTCGGGACAGGAGGTCAGGACCCGAAGAGGCGGTAGGAGTCGATGACGGTTGCGTCTGACGGGTCGGGCCCGTCGACGACCCGGTCACCGATGGCCGATTGAAATCTGGCGAATGCAGCCGATCCGAACAACGGGTTGTCCTCGCCTTCGAGCAGGGCCACGTGGAGGAAGGTGACACCATCGACGAGGCGGAAGGTCGCATACCGGAGACCCTCCGGCCGCTCGGCGGCGAGCTCGGCGAACACGTCACGAATCAGGCGCTCGTTCTCGTCAGCGCATTCCGGTCGGGTTTGGTAACGGATCACCTTGGCAACCGTCATTGGTCATCTCCTTGTTCGGCGGTGTTGTGGGTCCGGACGGGCGACCACCGGCTGGAGTGGCGCGCCCTAGCGTTCAACGTGGCGCCGCCCGCATCCGGTTGTTGCGGGGGTCGTGGGTGACCTCGGCGAGACCGAGCTCCTCCAGCAGGGGCGGCAGGTACATCCCGAACCGACCCCGATAGCCCTTCCGGATCCCGTACCACCCTCCGATCGGGTTGTCCGGAGATCGTCCCCATGCCTCCACGGTCCCAGGACCGGCCGGCTTCTTCTCATCGGCCGCGCCGAGCGGTACCCACTCCTTCTGCTCGGCCAACCAGGCGTGGAGGTCGTCGATGGCCCGGAGGTGGTACTTCAAGGTGGTCGATCCCACCGTGCAGACGAGCGCCGGTGGATCGGAGTGTTCGTCCCGGTAGATGGTGTACTCCGAGGTGCCGGGTGGGGTCTTGAGGACCCACGGGTCCTCCTTGGTGCCGGAACCCATCATTGGTCTCCCTTCGATACGGCGGCCTGAAAGTGAGGGAGCAGCGTCCTCCAGCCGGCTCGATTCTGCTCGCGCCATTGCTTGCCTTCGGCCCCGAGCCGGTCCCAACCCCGGTGCTCGATCTCGACCCGGGTGACCGCGGCCCCTTGGGCGAGGAACCGGACCTCGACCTCGGTGGCATCAGCGCGGTCACGGCGGAGGTGCCACAGGTAGGACAGCTGGGTGGGAGGTTCCCACACGGTCACCTCGCCCCAGTCGTGCTCGACTCCTTCGGCTGTCCGTTCATAGATCCGGCCACCGACCTCTGCCTGCAGGACGATGAGATCGGCCTGTCCGGTCACGGTGTGGTCGGGTGGCCACCATCGGCTGATCCCCGACGTCCACACGTCGAACGCGTGCTCGGCCGAACAGGCGACCTCGAAGGACACCCTCAGCGGGGCGTTCATCGCCCAACGGTCCCCTCGGTGTTTTCGGCCAACAGCCGAAAGCGGACCGCGGCGTCCCCCCAGACGCCCTCGAGATAGTTCCTCACCGCGCCAAGTCCCTGTTCGTGAAGGTGGTAGATCCGGCGGGTCCCCTCAGCGTGCTCAACCACAAGGCCCGCTTCCTTCAAGAGGCGGAGATGGCGAGAGACCGCCGGCCGGCTGATGGGCATGGCCGCGGCGATCTCTCGAACCGGCTTGTCGCCGTCGCTGAGCAGTCGCAGGATCTCCCGACGGTTGGGGTCGCCCAACGCTTCGAAGGGATCGCCGGAAGCCGGCGCCGCCACGACCGCTCAGCCTCCTGCGCCGGCCCGGTGGTCGGCCCGACCCCCGCGCATCGATATCGCTCGGGTCCGCACGTGGTCGCCTCCTCAGGGCTTGGCAGAATCGGTAACGGTGAAGTTACCGTAACATACCAGTTACCGATCCGTTGCCGGTCGCTGTCGACAGGTGGACGAGCGGTCTGCCGGTCCCCCGATCCCGAACCGATCCCGAACCGATCCCGAGCCCTTCGCATCGCGGATCGGAGCGGAGCGGGTCGGAGCGGATCAACCGCCGGCCAGCCGGGGCGGAAAGCCCCCTCTGCTGATCGGACCCCATCGCTCAGGGGCCAGGCGTATCAACACCTTGCCCTGGTCGATCATGGCCTGGCGGTATTCGTTCCAGTCGGGATGCTCCCCGCTGATCGATCTGAAGTAGGCCACCAGACCTTCGACGGCTTCGGGAACGTCGGTGACGGTGGCTGATCCCGATACCTGGACCCACTCGTCCCCGAACGATTCGGACAGCACGCACACAGAGGCCTGCGGGCGCGCCCGCAGGTTGTGGACCTTGGCCCGCTCCGGATAGCTGGCCACCAGAATCGATCCGTCCACGTCGACTCCCATGGTCACCGGCGACATCTGCGGGGTTCCATCTCCACGCTGCGTGCACAGAACGGCGGAGTGTCGGGGACGGATGAACTCGTCCAGTCCCACCCGGTCGACCGGGACATCGGCAGCGACGGGGCGGGCCATCGGTCGAACGTACCACCGGCATTCCGGTCCCTTCTGTAGGACCCGCGGCGAACCAGCAGGCTCAGTGGTCGGAGTGCGCCGGAACGGCGAGGTCCGCGGGGACCCCGTCGCGGTAGTGGACGCTGCGGTACCGGAGCGCAGGCACCCGGGTTCCACCCAGCCACTCTCCCGTCAGATTGAGCGGATCGGCGCCGGCCACCACGACCTCGTCCCCCCGGCCGGGGTCGGCGCGCACCTCGACCAGGAGCGCCACCGCTTCGGGCGTCGAGTACTGCTCGCCGGAGATGCCGGCCACGAACCGGCCGCCCAGCGCCTGGCCGCGGGCCTCAAGCCGGCGAAGGGCCCGGACGACGTCCCTCCAGGGGACGCGGTACGACTCCCGTGCCCAGAGCTCCCAGGCCACGACTCCCCACCTGGCCAGGAGCTGCCAGGCCACGGCCTCGGCCAGCTCCTCGGCCGGTGGCCCGCTCTGCGAGCCCGTCCCGGTGTCGTCGGCCGCAGGGAGGAGCGACCAGCGACCTTCACCGATGCCCGTGCCCACCGAGGCTCGCTGGCGACCCAGCGCGGCCCGGCGCGTCGCCCCACGGTGGGCGCCTTGCGGCCGGCGGAGCCGGAGCCGGGCCGAGAGCAGGGACCGGACCGCCGAGAAGGCGTCGGCGGTGACGATCCCGCGGGCGACCAGATCCCAGAGGCCCTCGTCGACCTCGCTGCTCAGACGCCCAGATGCCGGCGCCAGTTCCGAGCGGAAGCAGGCGCCCCGGTCGCGGAATACGGCCAGGAGGTCGGCCGACGCACCTGCGGCCGGCTCGGCCGGGGCCTTGTCACCACGTACCGCGGCCAGCATCCAGGCAAGGTCCTGGCGAGCCACGATGGCCAGGGGCGTGGCCGGGGAGGGCGTCGATGAGCCACGGCGCACCGCGGGTGTCACGGCACCGTCGGCCGGGTGAGGCTCGCGTTCGGGGCGCGGGGTGAGGCGGGCCCACGCCACCTCGCCGGCCAGGCACAGCTCGTCGAGCCATCGGGGGTCGTAGTGGGCCACCCGGGCCGGAAGGACTTGGCGCTCCCACTCACCCGCGGCCACCTCGAGTCCCTGCAGCTGCTCGATGACGGCCAGCAGGCCCGACCGTCCTTCGGCCTGCGTCCCGGCGGCGACGTGTTGCCAACAGGTGAGGAATCGCACGAAGTCCGAGATGCTGACGGGCTCCACCCGCCGACGCCGCCGGCCCCGGCTGGCCGCGTGCAGCCGCACCAGGAGATGGCGTGCGCACCAGCGACCGTCGGGGAGTTCGATGGCCGAGCCGGAGCCCTGCAGTCGGGCCAGACCCGTACGGGCTCTGGCTGCGGTGACGGGCGCGCCCAGAACCGTCCCGCTCGGGAGCGGTGCATCGGCCACCAGTTGATCGACCGTCACCGGCCCCGAGAGCTCCAGATGCCCGCCGATGCACTCGGCCAGCGCGTCGTCGCCGGCAACCAGGGGGTCGGTCAGCGACCGGGTGATCGCCTCGGCCAGGGGTAGCCGTTCGGTCGGGGCCCAGGCCCCGGCCAGCAGGCTGGCCCTGCCGTCCATCTGGAGCTGCTCGAACCAGTGCTGCCAGACCGGCACCGGCCGGCACAGGACAAGTGACAAGAGGAGGTCGTGCAGTTCGTCAGGATCCCGCGGCTGCGGCCGCACCTGATCGAGCACCTCGGCGACGGCGCTGTCGTCGAGGGGGCCGAGTTCGGACGCGGCGACGGGCAGGCCGCCGGCGCCCAGTGGTCCGAGTCCCCGACCGATCGGGACCGCCCGAGTGCGGCGTTCCTCCAGCGGTGCGCCGTCGAGGAAGGTGAACGGGCGCCCGGTCAGGATGCCGTGGGCGAGCGGGGACGGTTCGGTCGACTCGACGAGGTGGACCCCGACCCGACCCGTCTCCAGGTCGTCGAGCAGGGAGACCAGACCGGCGGCGTCGAGCGGCTCGGTCAGGCAGTCCGTCACCGACTGGCGGACGAGGACGTGGTCGGGGACGGGCACGGGACCGGGACCGGCGTTCTCCTGACAGGCGGCCAGAGCCGGCCAGGCCGCGGCCAGGAGGTCGTCGGCTTCCATGCGCTGCAGATGGATCGGCCGCCGCTGGCCCCCACGCGATCGCGGGACCACGAGGGCCCTGTTCAGGTTCCAGCGCCAGCGGGCGGCGAGCATCGGGTGGAGGAGGATCGCCTGGGTCAGCACCTCGGTGGCCGTGCCGCTCTGCAGCATCTTCGGTACCTGGGACAGCGGAAAGCTGTGTTGGGGCCCGAGGGACAACACGACGGTGTCGTCGTCCGCCGCTGCCTGGAGCTCGAAGTCGAAGGAGACGCAGAACCGCTTGCGCAGGGCGAGGCCGAGCGCCCTGTTGATGCGTCCACCGTAGGGGGCATGGACGATGAGCTGGGTGCCCTCTGACTCGTCGAAGACCCGCTCGATGACGATGTGCTCCCTTGTCGGAAGCGCTCCCAGCGCAGCGAGACCGGCTCCCAGGTACGTCGTGACCTGGTCGGCGACCTCTTCGGACACCCCGGCTCGGGCCCGCACGGCCGCTCGCGCCCCCACCCCGTCACCCGCGGCCAACAGCGGCTCGAGCTCGGAGCGAAGTGCGCCCACCTCCTCGGAGAGCTCGGCCGTGCGTGCAGGCGCCTCACCCAGCCAGAAGGGGATGGTGGGCGGCAGGTCTCCGGCATCGTGGACGCGCACCGTACCCGTCTCGACCTTGGCCACTCGCCACGAGTGGGTGCCGAGCAGGAAGATGTCGCCGGCCGTGGCCTCCACGGCGAAGTCCTCGTGCACCGACCCCACGGTGACGCCGTCGGGATCGAGCACCACCCGATAGTCGCCCGTTTCCGGAATGGCCCCGCCGCTGGTGAGAGCGGCCAGCCGCGCGCCGCGTCGAGCTCGAAGACGACCGTTGACGGCGTCGTGGTGGAGATGGGCGCCCCGCCGACCGCGTCCGGTCTGGATCCCCCACGAGACCAGATCGACCACGTCGTCGAAGCTCTCCCGCGAGAGGTCCGCGTACGGTGCCGCCCGTCGGACCAGCTCGAAGAGGGGTTCGACCTCCCAGTCGCCGGCTGCGGCCACCTCGGCCACCAGCTGCTGGGCCAACACGTCCAGGGGTGCAACCGGCGGTTGCAACAGGTCGAGATGTCCGGCCCGGACTCCGGCCAGGAGGGCGGTGCACTCGACGAGCTCGTCCCGGGTGAGCGGGAAGAGCCGACCCGCCGGGGTGCCCTCCAGTTGGTGGTTGGCCCGCCCCACCCGCTGGAGGAAGGTGCCGATGGCCCGGGGCGATCCGATCTGGCACACCAGTTCGACCGGCCCGACGTCGATGCCCAGCTCGAGTGAGGCCGTCGCCACCAGCGCCCGGAGGTCGCCGGCCCGTAGGCGCTGCTCGACGATGCGCCGCCGGGCGGTCGAGAGGCTGCCGTGGTGAGCGGCCACCTGGAGGGCGGCGTCGATCGGGTCGAGGGGAGGGGCCGCCCCGTCGGCCGCCTCCCGGGTCCCACCGGCCAACTCGCGGCCTTCGCCTGCGGCAGCCTCACGGCCGGCGTCGTCGAAGGCGTCATGAGGAGCGTCGTCGGCCTCCGCCGGCGATCCGAGCCGGATGGCCAGCTGGTGGGCGACCCGCTCGGCCATCTTGCGCGTATTGACGAAGATGAGGGTGGTCCGGTGCTCGAGGACATGGGCGGCGATACGGTCCAGCACGTCTGAGAGCTGTGAGCCGCTGGTCACGGCTTCGAGCTCGGTCTGGGGGAGCTCGATGTCCACGTCGAGGTCCCGCCGGTGGCCGCAGTCGACGATGGCCGTGGAGGAGCGGGACGGACCCGATCCCGAGAGGAGGTCGGCAACCACGTCGAGTGGCCGCTGGGTGGCCGACAGCCCGATGCGCTGGAGCCGGTTCCCCTGGGCCTCCACCAGTGCGCCCAGCCGCTCGAGGCTCAGTGCGAGGTGCGCTCCCCGCTTGTCCCGGGCCAGGGTGTGCACTTCATCGACGATCACCGTGTGAACACCCTGCAGCATGGTCCGGGACGACGCCGCCGTGAGGAGCAGGTAGAGGGACTCCGGGGTGGTGACCAACAGGTCGGGAGGCGACCGTCGCATGGCCGCCCGTTCGGCGGCGGGGGTGTCGCCGGTGCGCACGGCCACCGAGAGATCCGGCGCGGCGAGGCCCAGCCGTGCGGCTTCTTCGGCGATGCCGGCGAGTGGCCGTTGCAGGTTCTCGTGGACATCGACGGTGAGCGCTCTCAGCGGGGAGACGTAGACCACACCGGGCCCGAACCGGGGCGCGGGTTCCTGGGTCGCTTCGGCTCGGGCCCGGTAGGCGGCATCGATCGCCACCAGAAAACCGGTGAGCGTCTTGCCGGTACCGGTCGGGGAGGCCACCAGCACGTCGGTTCCCGACATGATGTGGGGCCATGCCCGACGTTGCGGTTCGGTGGGCCCCGATGGAAAGCAGCGGAGGAACCAGCTGGCCACCGCAGGATGGAACCCGCGCAGGATCGAGTCCCCGGGGAGGTCCTCGAGTCCGGCCCGGCCGGTGGCCGACGGCCGGCGGGGCTCTCCGACCCGGACGTCGGACGCGGCAGAGCTCCGGGGGAGGGGCCCGGGATCGGCCCTGCCGGTTCGGAGAGGTGTGGTCACGACTACATCCCACACTATGGGTGTGCCGGCGGCGGTCGCTCCTCTTGGTCGGGGGTCCCACCGGGGTGGTCGAACGGAGCGTCCCGCTCGTTGACGGCCTGCCTGAGGCCGATCTCGCCGGCACGGGCGGTGAAGGCGCGGGCGTCCGGCGTCCGGTGGGCGACGGCGTCGTTGAGCGCGGCGAACCGCTGCAATTGGGACCGGCCCATCAGCTCGACTCCCTGGTTGATGACCCGTTTGTTGGCGGAGAGCAGGTCCCGGCCGACCATGGCCATCCTCGTGGCCAGGAGGAGTGCCTGCTCGTCGAGCCGGCCCGCAGGCACCGCCTCCTGCACCAGGCCGATCGAGGCGGCTTCGGCCCCGCTCACGGTGTCGCCGGTGAAGAGCAGTCGCTTGGTCCACTGCGGGCCGAGGTGGTAGAGCCACATGTTGGTCGGTGGCACGCCCATGGACCGGACCGGGGGGAAGCCGATCCGGGCGTCGTCAGCGGCCAGGACGATGTCGCAGTGCAGCGCGAGGTCGGTGCCTCCGGCCAGGCAGTTCCCATGGACCTGGGCGATGACGGGGATGCGGCAGTCCCAGATCTGAGCCCAGCCGGTGCCCAGCCCGATCATGGCCGTCACATCGGCCTCGATGCCCCTCGGCGTGTTTTCGTCCTGGGCTTCGATGTCCTCTGCCAGGATCCCGTAGCCCGAAGAGAACGAAGGCCCCGAGCCGCGGATGAGGATCACCCTGACGGCCGCGTCCCCCTCGGCGCCGGCCACCGCGGCCAGGAGCTCCCGGATGCAGCGTGGTGTCAGGGGGTTGTGCCGTTCGGGCCGGTTGAGGGTCAGCCGGAGCACAGCGCCGATCCTCTCGGTGAGGACGGCCGGATCGGTGTCGCTCATGGCCCGCGCCCGGGCCGCGGCGTGCCATCGGGCGAGGCCGGGAGCTCGTGCCTCAAGACCTTGCCCGCCGCGTTTCGGGGTAGCGAGGGCACGAGGTGCAGCGAGCGGGGCACCTTGTAGTCGGCCAGGCGCTCGAGGAGGAACCCCCGCAGGTCGGCAGCGGTCGCATCGGAGCCCTTGTGCAGCACGACCCAGGCTCCCACATCCTCACCGAGCACGTCGTGGGGGATGCCTGCGACCACCGCGTCGACCACATCCGGGTGGGAGAAGAGCACTTCTTCGACCTCGCCCGGCGTGATGTTGTGGCCCCCGCGGATGATCAGGTCCTTCGTGCGCCCGGTGATCCAGAGGAAGCCGTCACCGTCGACGTAGCCGAGGTCACCGCTGAACAGCCAGCCGTTCTGCCAGGTCTGCTGCGTGGTGGTCGCTTCCTTGTAGTACTCACGGCTGGGCCCGGCTCCCCGTACGGTGATCTCGCCCGAACCGCCGGTCGGGACCTCGACCCCGTGGCCGTCCACGATCCGTACCTCGACATCCGGCAGGGGCCGGCCGGCCGACCCGAGGTGGCGGCCGTTGTCCCCGGACGGCGAACGGGCGACGGCACCGAACTCGGTGAGCCCGTAACCGACGAGAATGTCGGCCCGGGGCAGGCGCTCGCCGAGACGTTGCAGTGTCGCCCGGGCCACCGGAGCCCCTCCGATGGTGAGTGCGGCCAGGCCGGAGAGATCGGCGGTGGCGAAGCGCGGGTGCGCCACGATCAGCTGGGCCATGGCTGGGACGATGAACGATGCGACGGGCCGGCGATCCTCGGTCACGTCCAGCCACTCACCGGCATCGAACCGCGGAAGATACCAACCGCTGAGCCCGCCGCTCATCGGCCCGTAGACGAGGAGCGCGCCGCTGGTCGTCGAGAACGGGGAAGCGGTCATGAACCCCAGACCACTCCAGTCCGGGGTGCGTCCGTCCCTCGGCGCGCCGTACCGCACGACGACCGCCTTCGGGGCTCCGGTCGTTCCCGAGGTGTACATGATGTCCATGATCTCGGTCGACCGGTCCGACCGCGGCCCTGGGTCGAGGTCAGAGCCGTCGGGGTGGAAGAGCTCGAGCCAGTCGAGCGTCCCTTCCGCGCCACCGATGGTGGCCACCCACCGGGGGTGCGGCGTTGCGCCACCGGAGCTGGTCCGGAGCAGACCGCCCACGACCCCAGAACTGGCCAGGACGCCCGTCGGCTCGGCGTGGGCGACGATGGCGCGCAGCTCCGGAGCGGCCAGCCTGGTGTTGACCGGAACGGCAACCGCACCGGCGCGGTGGACGGCGGCATAGGCGACGAGCCACGGGAAGGGTTCGTCGGGATCGATGGCGATGATCACCCGGTCCCCGTGGCCGAGGCCGCGCTCGGCAAACCCGCGGGCCAGCTGGTTCGACCCGGTGTGCCAGGCGGCAAAGGTCAGGTCGGCGCCGCCGGCCAGGTTGTGCCAGGCGACGGCCGAGGGGTGCCGATCCGCCATGGCGCCGATCTCGTCGGGTTCCGTGCGAGGTCCGGCCATCTACGGCTCCGCCGTGGGCCTGCCCGACGCCGCGCGCCTGCCCGACGCCGCGCGCCTGCCCGTCGCGGTCCGGGTGTGGGCCACCGATTGCGGCGGATCCCACATCGGGCAGTTCTGCCGATCGCACATCGGGGCGCTTGTCAGTACGGCTCGCATCCCTCGAGGATGCGACGGGGGTTGTCGACCATCATGGTCGTGATGTCCTCTTCGCTGATCCCCGATCGCAGCATCTGGGGGAGGACATCCTCGGGGATGTACGTCCACCGCCATTCCTTCCAGGCGGCGGAGATCGAGGGTGGAAACCAGTCCACGTGGCACATGGCGTCGTGGGACAGCACGATCCGGTTCGCGTGGCCCTTCCGACAGAGCACGTTGACCGCTTCGATCCGCTCGGCCAGCGAGAAGGTGCCGATGCCGAAGTGGTCGAAGCCCAGGTACGAACCGTTGGCGATGATGGACTCGTGGTACCCCGTGTCCAGCGTCCCGCCCGAGTGGCCGATGACCACCTGACCGAGATCGACGCCCTCGTCGGCCAGGATCCGCTGCTGTTCGAGGCCCCACGGCTCCGGGGGGGTGGGCGTGTGGGTGGTGATGGGCGTGCCGGTCTGCCGGTGTGCCTGGGCCACCGCCCGCAGGACCCGTTCCACCCCCGGGGTGATGCCGGGCCGGTCGGTCGCGCACTTGAGGATGCCGGCCCGGACACCGGTGTCGCCGATCCCCTCACGGATCTCCCTGACGAACAGCTCGGTCATCGGCTCCGGACCACCGAGGATGGTCCCCGGACCCTTGAAGTGGAAGTACATCGGTACCTCGTTGTAGGTGTAGACGCCAGTGGCCGCGATGATGTTGATGTCGGGAACCAGCTCGGCCACGGACACGATGCGGGGGATGAAGCGTCCGAGCCCGATGACCGTCAGGTCGACGATGGTGTCCACCCCACTGGCCTTCAGCTCCCGCAGTCGCTGCACTGCGGTGGCCTGCGCCGCCTCTTCGTCCCATTCTGCCGATGTCTTCTCGATCTCCGGGCTCAGCACGAAGACGTGCTCGTGCATGAGCGTCGAGCCGAGGTCACCCCCCTCGACCGGTCCCCTCACCGTGTTGATGCGAGCCATGCTTCCTCCCCCTGTCCGTCGCGGCCCCCGCCTCGACGCCCGACTGCCGTCATGCCGGCGGCCGGGCCACCGGATCGTATCGCTGCTCCCACCGTCGGCGGCTCGGCGGTCCGGCGGCCGTGCCGGCGGTCGCCCGTGGTCCTCGGGCTCGCCACTTGGTCCCACGAGGTCAGTCCACGGGCAGGTATCCGGGCCCGGGCCCCAGAGCGGAGGCCAGATCGTCAGGGTTGGACAGCGCACAGGTGCGCAACGAAAGACAGCCGCAGCCGATACAGCTCGACAGGCCGCCGCGAAGAGCCTCGAGCAGGGCGATGCGCTGGTCGAGCCGGTCGCGCCAGCCCCGGGTGAGCCGCTGCCAGTCCTTCTGGTTCGGGGCACGGTCGGCAGGGAGATCGGCAAGGGCGTCGACGATCTCGTCAAGACTGAGCCCCACCCGTTGTGCGATGCGGATGCAGGCGATGCGTCGTAGCACATCGCGTCGGAACCGCCGCTGACCGCTCGGCGTCCGCTCGGCGTGGATGAGCCCCTGCCGATCGTAGAAGCGGATGGCGGACGCGGCCATCCCGCTGCGTTCCGCCACCTCCCCGATGGTGAGCAACTCCTGCATGATTCCTGCCGATCCTCGGGGCCGGCCCACTCCCCGAAATTCGAGTCCATTGTGAACAGACCCTTGACTTAAACATTACTTTAACCTTTACCGTGAGTGGTGATGTCACCATCGGACGACAGAACGGGGAGTCACATGCCAGTCGCCATCATCACCGGAGCGTCGCGCGGGTTCGGACGGGCCCTCGCCACCGACCTGGCCAAAAGCGGATGGGCCCTGGTCATCGACGGTCGCCATGCGGCGTCCCTCCGCGCGGTGTCGGAGGGCCTGGAGGCGCTGGGTGGTCCTGTTCGCTCCGTCGTCGGCAACATCGTGGATCCTCCGCACCGGGCCGCGCTAGTCGAGTCGGCCGTCGAGTTGGGTGGGACGGACTTGCTCGTGAACAATGCCAGCGAGCTCGGACCCAGCCCGCTGCCGAGTCTCGACCGGTTCCCCCTCGACGCACTCAGGACCGTCTACGAAGTGAATGTCGTCGCTCCCCTCGCCCTGCTCCAGCTGGCCCTGCCCGCGCTGAGGAAGGCACGCGGGACCGTCGTATCCCTGTCCTCGGACGCCGCCGTCGAGGCTTACGAGGGATGGGGCGGGTACGGCTCGTCCAAGGCGGCCCTGGATCAGCTCCACCGAGTCTTGGCCGCAGAGGAGCCGGAGCTGCAGATCTACCAATTCGATCCCGGCGACATGCGCACCGACATGCACCAGGCCGCCTTCCCCGGTGAGGACATCTCGGACCGGCCCGAGCCCGATTCGGTCGTGCCGGCACTGAGGCGGCTCCTCGACTCCGGAGCACCGAGTGGTCGGTACCGGGCCACGGACTGGATGGAGCAATGAGTACTACCGTGCCGTCCACGACCGTGCCGCCGGCCCGTCTCACCTACGACCTCCCGTCCGCGCTCGAGGCCTCCGAGCCGCCCGAGGCGCGGGGGTTGACCCGCGACGCCGTCCGCATGCTGGTGGCCACCCGGAGCGACCGGTCACTCGTCCCCAGCTCCTTCAGCTTCCTGCCGAGGTTCCTCGAGGCCGGCGACACACTGGTGGTGAACACCTCCGGCACCATCCCGGCGGCGGTCGACGTCGTCGCCGACGACGGCTCGGAGCTCGTGGTGCACCTCTCCACCCGGCTCGACGACGACCGCTGGGTGGTCGAGCCCCGACGGGTCGCCGGCCGGTCGACCGAGCGGTGGGAGGGGCCACTTCCGTCCCGACGGCTTCACGCCGCCGGTGGCGCCGAGATCGTCCTCGAGGACCCGTATGCCGACGGCGACAGGCTGTGGGTGGCGGCTCTCCACCTGGGCGAGCGCACGCTCAGTTGGCTGGCGGTCCACGGACGTCCCATCCGGTACGGCTATGTGACCCGGCCGTGGCCGATCGAGATGTACCAGAACGTCTACGTCACCGACCCCGGGAGTGCGGAGATGCCGAGCGCCGGCCGGCCGTTCACGCCCGAGGTCATCACGCGACTGGTGGCCAAGGGTGTGGCGGTGACGCCGTTGGTGCTGCATACCGGCGTCGCCTCGCTGGGGGAGGACGAGCTTCCGTATCCGGAGCGGGTCTGCGTACCCGTTTGGACGGCCGACCGGGTCAACGCCGCCCGCCGGAGCGGGCACCGCGTCATCGCGGTGGGAACGACGGTGGTGCGGGCCCTCGAGACCTCGGTCGGGCCCGACGGGCTGGCGCACGCCTACGACGGCTGGACCGACCTCGTGGTGTCGCCGGAGCATCCGGTCCGGATCACCGACGGTCTGCTCACCGGCTGGCACGAGCCCGCCTCCTCGCACCTCCTGATGCTCGAGGCCGTCGCCGGCCCGGACCTCTTGCGTGACTCCTACCGGGCCGGGCTGGCCGAGGGGTACCGCTGGCACGAATTCGGGGATGTCCACCTCATCCTGCCGTGAGCCGACCCGTCCGGACCGTCCGGGTGGAGGGGCGCGGCCTTGATTGACTGGCACGGGAGGGGACCATACGATGCTGCCGATCGGCCAGCGGATCGGTGCCACGGGAGGCCTGGAGGTGCGGAAGTGTCCCAGACTCTTCATCGGCGGAGAACCGGTCGAATCCACTAGGAGTCAAGCGGTCGGCATCACAGGGATCCACGGGTCACGGTGGCCGGGCGGGTGAGCGGCCTCTACGAAGCCAGTCGGGAGCACTACCCGATGTCGGGCCTGGACGAGTTCATGATCCACAACCACCCCCATCCGGTGCGGGTGATGTGGACATCGGATGTCCAGGCCTACGAGCGGATGTGGTTCACCTGCCAGGACAAGACGGGCGACCTGCTCGTCGTGACGGGCATGGGCATCTATCCGAACCTCGGGACCGCCGAAGCCTTCGCCATCGTCAATGTCCGTGGCCGCCACACCACGGTCAGGGCCCACCGCAAGCTCGGTCTCAACCGGATGGACATGACCGTCGGCCCGCTCGGCTTCGAGCTGGTCGAGCCCTTTCGCCAGTGGAGGATGCGCCTCGACGAGAACCCGTTCGGTGTCTGCTTCGACATCTCGTGGATGGACACCAAGCGACCGGTGTACCGGTTGCTCGGCGGTGGATCGATCGTCGGCACCCGGCCGTTCGCCGGGGTGGCCGGCTACGACGGCTTCGGCCGGCAGTCCGGGTGGGTCGACGCCTTCGGCGAGCGGTTCGAGATCGTTCCCGACGGCTACCAGGGCACCCGGGACCACCACTGGGGCACCCGCGACGGGGTGGGCGGCCCGCAGCTGTGGAGCGGGTACCAGCATCCCCATTCAGGGGAGTGGGTCGAGTTCGACGAGTACGGGGTGTGGGGGGACCACATCCTGTACAACCTCGGGGACGAGCGGCGGGGGAGCGACACGCTCCGGGGCCGGCGCCACCGCCTGCGGTTCGAGCCGGCCACCCATCTTCTCGTCTCGGGGGAGGTCGATCTCGTGTTCGCCTCCGGAGAGGAGAAGACGATGACCTTCGAGCGGCTCGGCAACCAGATTGCTTTTCTCAGATGTGGCATGTACGGGGGCCCGAACGGCGGGACCCCCGATGGCAACATCTGGCACGGAATGGAGGTCGGGGACGGCGTGGTGACGGGAGAGACGTACGATGCAAACGATCCGGAGGTGCGAGCGCGGATCTGCGGGCTCGACCAGCATCACGCCCGCTTCGAGTGCGACGGTGAGGTCGCCTATGGAATCGTCGAGCCCTACGACACCTTGTGCTACGACATGGCGGCCAGTGGCCTGGGTGGGTTCTCACTGCTCGAATGAGTTCGGAGACGCGGGTGACCCCTGACGAGCACGAGTTGGACGTCCGCCTCACCGAACCAGGGTTCTTCCTCCGTCCGGACTACTTCGACGTGCTCCGGTCCCTCCGGCGACGCCAGCCGCTCCACCGTAGCGCTGACGGATTGCTGGCGGTCAGCCGGTACGAGGACATCCGGGCCATCAGCCGCGATCCCGACCGCTTCGTGTCCGGGCGCGGGGTGCTGGTCAACGACCCCCTTCGGGACCCGGCGGGAACAGGGCGGAACACGTGGTCCATCCTCCACCTCGACCCGCCCTTGCACGCCGCCTACCGCTCCCTCGTCAACCGCCAGTTCACGCCACGGGCCGTGGCCGCCCTGGCCGGCCGGATCCGTGAGGTGGTGACCGGGGTCCTCGACACCGTGCCCACCGGCACCACCGTCGAGTTCGTGGACGCGGTGGCGGCCCCGGTCCCGATCACGGTCATCGCCGAGATGTTCGGCGTGGCCGACGCCGACCGTGCCCTCTTCCGTCGCTGGTCCGACGCGGTCATCGAGAGTACCGACCGCACCCCCGGGGAACAGGTGGATGAGCTGGCCCAGATGGCAACGTTCCTGATGGAGCACGTCAACTCACCGATGAGCGAATCCAATGACCTGCTCACCCTGCTCAAGGGAACGGCGCTGGAGGGCCGGCCGCTCAGCCAGGCGGAGATCATGGGCTTCTGCATGACGCTGCTCGTGGCCGGCAACGAAACAACCCGGACACTGATGTCCGGTGGGGTCGAGGCCCTCGCCCGCCATCCCGATCAGCGGGCCTGCCTGGTGGGCGACCCGACGCTCCTCCCCGGTGCCGTGGAGGAGATCCTCCGTTGGGTGACCCCGATCCAGGCCTTCGGCCGGACCACCGTCGTCGATGTCGAGATCGCCGGCGAGGTCGTCGAGGCGGGCGAGTTCGTCGTCATGCTCTACGCGTCGGCGAACCGGGACGAGTCCGTCTTCGGCCCCACGGCCGACCGGTTCCTCGTCACCCGGGCCACGTTGCCCACCCACCTGGCCTTCGGCTTCGGCGAGCACGTCTGCATCGGAGCCAGTCTGGCCCGACTCGAGGCCCGGATCTTCTTCGAGGAGCTCCTCGCCCGCTTCCCCGCCTTCGAGCTCTCGGGTGAGCCGGCCTACACCCGCTCCACATTGGTGCGCGGTGCCCGGACCCTGCCGGTCGTCCTCGCCCCGTGAGCACCGGTCAACGGCCGAGGAGATCCAACCGTCCGTTGTCGGCGAATTCCGCTCGGAGGGCGGCGGCGTCAGCCCCGGTCATGGGTACGTACTCCCGGCTGCGACCGACACGGTGCCAGACCGGGTCAGGGGTGTGCCACATGACGGCCTTCAGGGGTCGCTTGTCGATCTTGTCGGTGGCAGTGACGGGCAGAGCGGTGACGATCCTCACGAACCGTGGCGACCATTTGGTGCCCAGATCCGGCTGGGCGGCCAGGAACGCAGTGAAGGCAGACGGATCGAAGGTGGTGCCCTCTGCGATCTCCGCCGCCGCCATCACCTGGTCGCCCGTCCGGGCGTCGGGTACGGCGAACACGGCGACGCCCCGGAAGCCGGGGAAGCGGCCGAGGATCCTCTCGACGGGAGCAGAGGCGAAGTTCTCGCTGTCGACCCGGAGCCAGTCGCCGGTGCGACCGGCGAAATAGAAGATGCCCTCATCGTCTCGGTAGGCGAGGTCGCCTGACCAGTACCACCCGTTGCGGGTGCGCTCGGCCTCGGCCTCAGGATTGTTGTAGTAACCCTCGAAGTTCGAGAGCGTGGCCCGGCCCACCAGCTCGCCGATGGATGCGTCCGGGTTGGTCACCCGTCCCTCGGCGTCGAAGGTCGCCCGGACGCGTTCGTTGCCGGCCTCGTCGACCACGACGACGTCGTCCTCGTCGCGGGCCCTACCGAGCGCACCCGGACGCGCTCCGCCGACCGGTTTCAGGATGATGGCGTTCTCGCTCGATCCGTACCCCTCGAACAGCGGGACTCCGAACCGGCGCGTGAATTCGGCCTTGTCCGATGCCGACGTCTCCGGTCCGAGGACGAAGCGGAGCCGATGGTCCTGATCGTGTTCGGTGGGGGGTGTGGCCACGAGATGGGAGATGGCCCGCCCCACGGTGTTGAAGTAGGTGGCACCCACCTCGCGGACATCGTCCAGGAGGCCCGAGGCGGAGAAGCGGCGACGGAGGGCCAGTGTGGCTCCACTGGCGAAGGCGGGGAGGACCGCGGCCGAGAGGGCGTTCCCGTGGAACAGCGGCATGGCCGAGTAGACGACGTCGTCGCCGGTGAACCCCATGCCGGCCGCGGCGCGGGCGGCACGACCGTGGGTCATCCGGACGGCCTTGGGCCCGCCGGTCGAACCGGAGGTGAAGATGAGAAGGTAGAGATCGTCCGGCGCCGGTTCAGCCGACGGCGTCTCGGCCACGGCGAGCTCATCGAGCAGGTCGCGGTAGCCGGCACTGTCGACGGTCAGCACCCGCTCGCCATCCATCCCCAGGTCGAGGCCGTCGAGGAGGCCGCGCTGCGTCGAGTCCGTGATCAGCAGCTGGCAGTCGGTCTTGGTGATGTCGGCCGCCAGCTCCGTCCCCCGTCGGGTGGGGTTGATGCCGACGACGACGGCACCGGCAAGGGCGGCGCCGGCCAGAAGGAACAGGTACTCGGCTGTGTTCTCGAGGAGGATGCCGACGTGGAACGGACCGTCGCGGCGCAGCTGTTGGAGCAGCGCACCCCGGCGCTCAGACTCGGCCACAACCTGGCGCCATGACCACTCCTGCGACTCGAAGAGCAGCCCGGGATTGTCGTCGTCGGCCCGCAGGCGGACCAGGTGGGCAGCCGTCGTGACCTGGGGTCGGGTCAACTGATCCGGTCCTTGAGGAGGTCCAGGAGGGGGTTGTCCTCGATGGGCAGCAGGAGGGGTTCCCCGGCGTCCCGGCGGAGGTAGCCGATCCGCGTCATCACCGCCGTGCTCCGGACCATGGCCAGAGTCTCGTACCATTCGAGGTCCCGGACGCGGCGACCGGAGCACTCTTCGAACAGCGCGATCGTCCCGAGCCTGTCGGGGAAGGCGTCGACCCGTTCACCGAAGACATGATGCATGGTCAGGTCGAGACTCGTGAACCAGGCCAGGTCGTGCTCGGGTGCGCCCACGGAGGTCATGTCCCAGTCGAGGATGGCCAGGGGCTCGAGATCGTCACCGATGACGGCATTCTCAAACCGGGCGTCACCCCACAGGAGCGCCGGCGGCGGCTCGTCGGCGGGCAGACGGCGGCGGCACCATGCCAGCGCTTCGACCAGGGTGGGGACCGGCGATCCCGCGCTCGACCAGGCTAGATACGCGTCCCAGAAGTCGAGCTCGGCCGCATTGTCGCGACGGGCCACGGCCGGCGCCATCTGCGCATCGGCGCGGTGGATACGACAGAGCGTGGAGATGAAGTTGGCGAACACCCGGCGTCGTTCGGACGGGTCCCGGTCGCCGAGCCACCGGTCGCGATAGGCCAGCGCCCCGATGATGTGGCCCTCCACCCGGGGCATGACCATGAACGGGGTGCCGATCCACCGGACATCGGTCTCCACCACGGGATCGGCCACCGGCACCCCGGCCGCCGCTGCCGCCGTCTGCGCCTGCCACTGGGCCACGAGATCGTAGTTGTCGAAGGTTCCGTCACCGGGTGGGCCCATACGGATGACCAACGGCCTGCGCTGACGGATCCCGTCCTTCGACCACGACGCATCGATGAGGACGGTGTCGCTCGAGTAGCCCGCCGAGGGTCGGTGAAATCCCGTGAGCGAGAGATCGTCGAGCTCCTCGCGACTGGCGAGCCACCGGGCCAGCCCGGTTGTCACCGACGCGTCATCCCTCGTCTTCGTGTGTGCCATCCGGTTCGGCGTCTCCTCGCACTCTGACCCGCGGCCCGGGCCCGCCGCATGGCGCGCCCACCGCCGCACACAATCGCACAGCCACGCCGACCGGCGCCCCGCCTGACAGTCGCACGGGGCGTCCTGCACCCGTCGGGACCTCTCCTCGGGTCAGTCGGTGCAGGCCGTTCCGGGCGCCGGAAGGGTCCCGGCCACCAGGTAGGCCTGGACGAGGTTCCGCACGCAGGTGCTGTAGTAATAGGCCACGTGGCTCTGGCCCTGCCAGGTGAGGAGCCTCCCGCCGGTGAGCTCCTTGGCCAGGCTCACCGCCCACGAGTAGGGAGTGACCGGATCTCCAGTCGTTCCGACGACCAGGATCGGAGGCGCGCCCGGGTCCGACGCCGGGGCCGGATGGCGGGTCGGTGGCACCGGCCACACGGCGCAGCCGAGGAGGCCCCAGGCCAGCAGCGGACCGAACACCGGAGCCGATCGGGCGAACTGTTCGGCCAGGATCGGGTAGCGCGACAGCGTGCGGCTGACCGGGTGATCGAGGCAGTCGATGGCCTCCTCCGCGTCGGCGCCGTTGGTGGAGCCGCCGGTCCCGTAGCTGCCGGCCATCGACGCCACCGCCGAGCCGTCACCTGACGCTGCGCCGGCCAGCGCGTCAGCCAGCGCCGGCCACGACGACCGGGATTCGAGACCGGCCAGGAGGGCGTCGTACAGGGCGCCGGGCCCGGCTGTTCCCCCATCGGACGCGGCCAGGGGCCGGCTCTGGCTGGCCCGGATGAGGCTGAGGAGAGAGGTCGTCGGGTCTCCGGCCGGGTGCCAGGGACACCCGGTGGAGGCGGTGCACCAGGCGACGAAGGACTCCAACTCGGATTCGAGACTGTCGGCCTGATCCGTGGCGTAGGCCGCGGTGCTCAGGGCCGGATCGATGGCCCCGTCGAGGACCATGGCCCGCACGTGGGTGGGGAAGAGCTCGGCGTAGGTCGCCCCGAGGAGCGTCCCGTAGGAATGCCCGATGAAGGTCAGCCGGGCGTCGCCCAGCGCAGCCCGGATCCGGTCGAGGTCGCGGGCGGCATCGACTGTGCCCACGTAGGGCAGGATGGCCCCGCTGCCCTTCTCGCACTGCCGGGCGAACTCGCGGTCGCTCCGGAGCAGGGCCTGTTGGGCCGCCGGGGTGGTGGGGACAGGGTCGGGGGGCGGCCCGGGGGCCGCCGGGCCGGTGGAGCTGGGGCAGGTGACCGGGTGGCTGCGTTCGACTCCCCGCGGGTCGAACGAGACGATGTCGAAGCGGTCGAGCAGTTCGGGCGTGAGGACCGACAATTCGTCGGGCAGGTCGTTGATGCCCGATGCTCCCGGGCCGCCCGGGTTGATGACCAGGGACCCGATTCGCTCGGACGGGATCTCGGCCGGATGCCGGGCCACCGCGATCTGCAAGGTGGGTCCGCCCGGGTCGGCGTCGTCGAGCGGCACGGTCACCGAGCCGCACTGCAGGGACCCGCACGGTGTCCACTGCACAGGGGTGACCGGCAAGGCGGGCCGGGTGCTCGTCGTGGGCTCCGACGTCGCCGGGCGGAGCCGGGCCCCGTCCCGGCTCGAGGCTGCCGGGCGGCCGCCGGTGCCGCCGCAGCCCGCGACAAACAGGGTCAGGGCGACGATCGTGGCCAGCGGACCGGTGACTCGAGACCGCCCGGGCCGGGCGAGACACCGCGTGGGCACGAGGGCAAGTCTGGCACCGGGAACGCTCGGATCTGCCCCGGGGTCAGCCCCCTGCTGCTTCTCCCACCGCGACCGCCTGGTCGATCTGGCCGCGGGCAAGGTCCATCTGTTCGGCGATCTGCTCGTCCTCGGCCATCACGCCGTCCAGATCGGTCGTCTCGAAGCCGATGACGCCCATGTCGGCGAAGGTCTGGCGCATCTTCGGTCCCCACAGGCCCACATCCTTGAGGGTGGGGACGATGCGGGTGAACAACAGGCTCCGGAAGACCTTCTGGCTCTCGCTCTCGCTGACGAAGGCGATGCAGGCGTCCGCGTCGTAGCCGAGCCGATCCCAGAGCTCCTCGGCCAGGAACCGATCGCGCATCCGGTAGCACGCGTCGGCACAGAACTCCTCGCGATCGTCGCGCTCGGCCTGGGTCAGCTGCGGGTAGTAGTCCCGGAGGGCCAGGCGTCCGAACATCACATGGCGGGCCTCGTCTTGCATCACGTAGGCGTTCACCGCCTTCCCCAACGGGTCGCCCGCCGTGTTGCGTATGAGTCCGAACGCGGCCAGGGCGAGCCCTTCGATCAGCACCTGCATCCCGAGGTAGGTCATGTCCCAGCGCGAGTCGCCGAGGACATCATCGAGAAGGGACTTGAGGTTGGCGTTGATCGGGTAGGCGGTCTCGATCTTGTCGAGGTAGCGCGAGTACGTCTCCACATGGCGTGCCTCGTCCATCACCTGGGTGGCCGCGTAGTACTTCGAATCGATGTCGGGCACGGTCTGCACGATCTTGGCGGTGCAGATGAGGGCACCTTGTTCGCCATGGAGGAACTGGCTGAACTGCCAGGCGACCATGTGACGCCTGACGTTGCCCTTCTCGTCGTCGGTCAGCTTGTCCCACATGGGCGTTCCGAAGATTGGCACCAGCTCATCGGGGACCTGCAGCGGATTCTCCGGATTCGGATCGTGTGACCAGTCGATGCGCTCGTTGGCGTCCCACTGCTTCTTCTTGCCCTTGTCGTAGAGGTTGATCAGCTTGTCGCGGCCGTTGTCGTAGTCCCAGGTGAATGTGGCGGTACCCGTCTGGTCACCGGTCTGCCACCCGGTCTTGTCCACCGGTAGTTGGTATACCTTCGTACTCACCTTGGCTGCCTCCGATCCGGGCCCCTCGCTTCACAGTGTGAGCGGGTGCCACGACACCTGTCAATCGCCGGTCCTCCGCCGGGCAGGTCGATTCCGGTCCGGTGTCGGACCCGGACCGGTCGTGCCCGGTTTCCGTCAGTGCCTGGTGACCTCTCGGATGGCGTCGGCGATCGTTGCCGCCGACGGCATCACCGCGGCTTCGAGCGTGGAGGCGGAGCCGATCGGTGCGAACCGTGCGCCGATCCGCTTCACCGGCGCGTCGAGCTCACCGTGCAGCTCCTCATTGATCACGCTGGCCACCTCGGCACCGAATCCGGCGAATCGGGTGGCGTGATGGGCGACGACCGCCCGGTGGGTGTGGCCAACCGATCGAAGGACGGTGGCGGCGTCGAAGGGGACCAGGCTCCGGAGGTCCACCACCTCGACGTCGATGTGCTCGTCCGCCACCTGCTCGGCGGCGGCCAGTGCGTCCCGCACGGTGCGGCCGTAGGTCACGACGGTGACGTCGTTGCCGCGCCGCTTCAGGTCGGCCACCCCGAGTGGAAGGCCGGCCTCGCCCTCGGGCACCGGACCGACGGTTCCGTAGAGGGCGACGTTCTCGATGAAGACGCAGGGATCATCGTCGAAGATGCAGGACGTCAACAGGCCCTTGGCATCGGCTGGCGTGCTGGGTACGACGACCTTGAGCCCGGGCACATGGGCCAGCCATGCCTCGAGGGTCTGGGAATGGGTGGCGCCCGACCCGATCCCTCCGAACACGGCCGTGCGCACGGTGAGCGGGATGTGGAGCCGCCCACCCGACATGAACCGTGACTTGGCCGCGTGGTTGACCAGCTGGTCGAGGGCGATGCTGATGAAGTCCATGATCATGACCTCGGCCACCGGTCGCAGTCCCGCTGCCGCGGCCCCGACCGCGGCCCCGACGATGGCGGCTTCGGAGATGGGGGTGTCTCGGATCCGGTCGGTCCCGAACGCAGTGGACAGCCCCTTGGTCACCTGCGAGATGCCACCGCCGGGGTCGGCCAGGTCCTCGCCGATCAGGATCACGGACGGGTCGCTGGACAAGGCCTCGGCCAGGGCGCGGTTGAGGGCTTCGCGCATGCTCATGGTGGCCATCGGCGTTCCCGTCACCGTGGGGTCGTTCATCACTGCTCCGGGACGTTCCGGTAGACATCGACGAAGGCGTCGTCGGGGTCCGGGAGCGGTGCGGCCAGGGCGGCGGAAAAGGCTTCCTCCACCTCGTCTCGCGCCTGCTCATCGATGCCGTCGGCATCGGCCTCGTCCAGGACGCCATCGGCGATCAGGCGGGCGCGGTAGCGGGAGACAGGCTCAGCTTTGCGCGCCGCCTCCAGTTCCCCGGGCGGGATGTAGCGCATCGGGTCGCCGAAGTAGTGGCCCCACAACCGGTAGGTCATGCACTCGAGCAGCGTCGGACCCCCACCGCTCCTGGCCCGGGTCACTGCGCCGTCGAGCGCCAGGTGGACGGCGTCCGGATCGTTGCCGTCCACCTGTTCGCCCGGGAGCCCGTACCCCGCGGCCCGGTGGGCGACGCCGGCCACCGGCTGCGCCTCGGCGGTCGGCGTCATTTCGGCGTAGCGGTTGTTCTGGCAGACGAACACGATGGGTAGCTTCCACAGCGCGGCGAGGTTGACCGCCTCGTGGAAGGAGCCGGTTCCGGTGGCGCCGTCACCGAAGCTGGCCACAGCCACCTGGCCGCTGTTCCGCACGAGCGCGGCCAGGCCGACACCCACCGCGATGGGAATGCCCGAGCCGACGATTCCCGTCGACAGGACCAACCCGGAGGGTGGGTGGGAGATGTGCATGGCTCCACCCTTGCCCGCGTTCACCCCCGTGCGGCGGGTGAGGATCTCGGCCACCAGCGGACCGAGGGGCACTCCCTTGGCCACCTGGTCGTGCAACCCCCGGTAGGTGGAGACGAGCTGGTCCTCGGTCCCCAACACGGTCCCGAGCGCGGCGGCGATCGCCTCCTGGCCTGTGGCCGGCCAGTAGGTGCAGGCGAACTCCCCGGCACTCAGGCCCCTCCGGATGCGTGCATCGCAGGTCAGGATCAGTGCCATCAGCTCGTACATCCGTCGCCTCACCCCGGCAGCAGGCGCACCGTCGCCCTGGCTCATGTCGACGGCCCGGCATCGGTGACGAACGAGGCGGCATGGGTGCCGGCGAGGTGCCCCCACACCATCCCCATGCCGATCGACGTGCCTCCGCCGTAGTACGCGGGACCGGCCGGGCTGGCCACGACGTTTCCCGCACCGTAGAGGCCCGGGATGGGTCGATCGCGGACGTGGAGGACCCGCCCGTGAGCGTCGACTCTCGGTCCCCCCTTGGTCCCCACCGAGCCCACATGGACAGGGAGGGCGAAGAAGGGGCCGTCTTCGATGGTGCCCAGATTGGGATGGGCGGCGCTCGGGTCTCCGTGGAACCGGTCATAGGCGCTGGCGCCGCGGCCGAAGTCACGATCGCGCCCGTCTCGGACGAATCGGTTCCAGCGCTCGACGGTCTCGGCCAGCCCGGCCGGATCGATTCCCACCCTGTGGGCCAGACCTTCGAGGTTCTCGTGGACAGACAGCCAGTCGGGGTCGGGGTCTCCGGGCCTCGCCGTCACCACCGGGTACCGCGAGCGGTACTGGCGGTCGAAGACCACCCAGCACGGCAGGTGTCTGGTCGCGTACTCGTTGGCGTCGAAGGAGAAGAAGGCCTTCTGCATGTCGTTGTAGTTGGCGGCCTCGTTGACGAATCGCTGACCGAAGCGGTCGACCATGATGGAGTGCGGCGCGGTCCGCTCCACGCCGACGAATCGGGCCAGCGGCCTGCCCTCGTACTCATCTCCCGGTAGCGATGAGGCCGGATACCACCACGTCTCGTTCATATTGGCCAGATCGGCGCCCACTTCCATGGCCATGAGGAGCCCGTCACCTTCGTTGGCCGGCGGGCTGTGCGGATGGGTCAGTGGGCCGGGCAGGAACCGGGTCCTCAGCTGTGCATTCCATTCGTACCCACCGGATGCGAGCACGATGGCCGCGCTCGGGATCTCGTGGTGACGCCCGCCGCGGTCGACGACGA
>JBEKIU010000003.1:0-54957 GCA_050011635.1 Acidimicrobiales bacterium | reverse complement strand
AACGCCCACTCGTTCCGGCGCCAGACGGAAACGTCGATGTTCGCCCTCTTGAAGGAGGGGCGGGCGCTGAAGCAGGGCAACGAGCTCTCGTGGCCCCAGGTGGTCATGGCCGCCAACGCTCCCATGATGACCAAGGCGGCGCTGGTCGACGGCCGCACCGATGTCGGGGTTCTCCCGACGGGCCAGGTGGTGGGTGAGATCGCCGAGCTGCCCACGGTGGCCGAGCTGATCGGTCGCATCGTGGCCGAGGCATCGGCCGTGCTCGACCGACTCGCTCCGGCACCCGGCCCGTGAGGGCGACGGCCCGCCCGTCGCTCGCCTCCCGCGGCCGTGCGCCCGGAGGAACACGCCGGAGGACAGATCGTCCCGCTTTCGTGTAGACCTTCGAGGTCCGGGGTTTCGACTGAAGGCGACGGGAAGAGGAGGTGGTGCCGTATGAGCGTCGTGCTCATCACCGGCAGCAGCAGCGGGTTCGGTCTCGAGGTGGCACTGGCATTCGCGAGGCACGGCGACACCACCTATGCGACGATGCGGAACCTGGCCAAGGCCGACAAACTGCTCGAACGAGCCAAGGCTGAGGGTCTGTCCATCGAGCTCCTGGCCCTCGACGTCGATGACGACGCCTCGGTGGCTGCAGCCGTCAGCACGGTCGAGGACAGGCACGGCGCCATCGACATCCTCATCAACAACGCCGGCGTCGACTACACCGGCTCCGTGGAGACCATCGACTTCGAGAAGGCCCGAGCGGTCATGGAGACGAACTTCTGGGGTCCGGTGCGCACCATCCGAGCGGCGCTGCCGGCGATGCGGGCCAAGGGAGGGGCGGTGATCATCAACGTGTCCTCGGCGGCGGGGCGGATGCCGGGGACCCCGTACGGAAGCTGGTACTCGGCCAGCAAGCACGCCCTCAACGCGGTGACCGAGGCGATGTTCCTGGAGCTCGACGGCATCGACGTCCGGGTGGCGTCCATCGAGCCGGGGTTCTTCAGGACGGACATCACCCGCAACTCGGGCGCACACCAGATCGACGACTCCGATCCCTACGCCAAGGACCAGGCATGGTTGGCGGACTTCTTCGCCAAGAGCGTCATCGAGGGCGGGGGTGATCCCGCGGACGTGGCCGATGCCATCGTGCGCGCCGCCCACGATCCGGCGACCCCGGTGCACAACCTGGTCGGGGACGACGCCGCCATGCTCATCGACCTCTACCAACAGGCCGGCTCCATGGAGGCGTGGCTGCCCGTGGCCGTCTCCTTCGCCGAGTCGGTCGCCGGCCCCCGCCCGCCGCGGTAGGTCCATCCGGCCGGCCCGGGCGAGCACGGACGGGCGAGCAGACCTCCACGACCGTTCGGGGACCAGGCTCGGACCGATCCCGGTGGGAACGACCGGAGTTTTGCCGACGGGCAGCGATCGTGCCCCGACCTCGCGCGTCTCCGGATGCGCGGGCCCTTTGCGGTCATGGGCGCCGAGGCGATGGGCGGTGATCAGATGATCCGGCCACGGGCTATAAGATGTGAAGATTCCCCTGAATTCGTCCCGTTCCGCCAACGGTCGGACCGGATGGCCCATTGACGGCGTTCGGGAGATCATTTCCTTGCTCGACCTGGGGTTTTGACAGTTGAGCTGCCTCCACTTGTGCCACACCGACGCCTGGGTCGATGTCAATGTGACGACCGGACCAGGGTCAATAGTGCCTCTACGCAGCGATGAATTGCCCATTGTGCCGCCCCTGCCTGTGAGCCATAATCTGGCCTAGCGGATTCGGCCATTGCCGGAGCCGACTTTGGACACCACTGACACCCTGCCCACGATCAATGAGCAGCCTGACCCTGGCTCGTTGATCTCTCCAATGATCTGAATTCGAGGAGTTCTGATGTCGGAAGCAGTGCAGCCATCCTCGAGCGACCCGATGCCCGGTTCGACGGCGCGGGGCGCCCCGATGAACATCCTCGGAGTCGGTGCCGTGACCGGCTACGGCTGGGGCACGAAGCATCTCTGGGACGGGTTCCTCCTGGGCGAGAGCGCAGTCAAGCTGACCACCGGGCTCGAGGGCTTCGTCGACGGTGGCCAGGCATACCTCTCCCTCATCGCTGACGAAGGGGACCGCCGAGACGGCCCCAGCCGGTTCATGCAGGCCGCCCGTGCCGCGGCGCGTGAGGCCATATCCGACGCCATGGAGCGGGGATGGAAGCCGGGCCCGGTCGTCGGGCTCGTGCACAGCATCGAAGCTGGGGACATCGAGACGTGGAGCAAGTTCTACCGCTCGGGTGAGAGCCGGGTGAGGCCCAAGACCTGGGTCAACATGCTCCCCTCGACGGTGCTCTCGCAGCTGATGAAGGAGAACGACTTCCACGGGCCGACCATGTCCGTGTCGGCCATGTGCGCAACCGCCAACGCCGCCATGATCACGGCCAAGTCGTGGCTCGACACCGGCGTTGCATCGGACGTCATCCTGCTGGCCACCGACCTGTGCGGCGTGCCCCAGGTGCTGCGCGGCTTCAGCGACCTCGGTGCCGCCATCCTGAGCATGCCCGCCTTCGAGGCCTGCCGCCCCTTCCAGGAGGGAAGCCGGGGCTTCGTCGGCGGTGAGGCTGCCGTGTCCATGGTCCTGTCGAAGAACTCCCACGGTTCCTATGCGTCCATCCTCGGTGGGGCGATGACCATGGACGCGTCCAATCTGGTCGGGGTGGCCCCCGATCTCCACGAGCTGTTCCGTTGCTACCGCCTGGCCATGCACAACGCCGGCGCCGCCTTCGAGGACGTGGCCTACCTCAACGCCCACGGACCCGGTACGGGCCGGGGTGACGCGGCCGAAGCGCGGGCCCTCGACGAGCTCTTCCCGGATGCGGCAGGGATCTTCTCGATCAAACCGCTGGTCGGGCACTGCCAGTCGGCGGCAGCCGCAGTGGAGATGCTGGCCACGATCTACGCCTTCCAGACCGGGTACGTGCCCGCTCCGGCACAAGTGGCTCCCGGTCATCCCAAGCTCGTCGACGGGCGAACTCCTCGCGTCCCGGGGCTGATGGTCAAGTCATCAATAGGCATGGGTGGCTACAACACGGCAGTGGTGGTCGCCGAACCCGACGACTGACATCGTCAGCGATCGGGCGGCTCCGGCGCCAAAGGTCCTGCGGCCCGAAATTCGTCCGCGACCAGGGCGGACCGGGAGGGCCTGCGGCTAAAGATCGAGCCTGATTGCGCCGATACCTGAGGTCTATGGCCACGACGAGTAGCTTCGGGAACAGGCGCTCGCGGGTTTCGTTCGATCGGGTGGACCTCGACGATTCCCCGCTGGGTGATCGTGCCTTCGAGCTTTCCGAGGACGTCGAGCTTCTGGGCGAAGACGTCAAGTCGGTGACCTGGATCTACGACGTCGCCAAGGACCACGTGACCTGGTCCTCCCCGATCGAGGAGTTCTTCGGCTTTGCCGAAGGGGTGCGTGGGTTCTCCGTCCTCCGCGACGATGCCCCCCGGGACGATGCGCCCCGGGACGATGCGCCGGCCCTGACCGCCGGCGAGGCTGCCGTCGCCGATGCCGTCGCCGATGCCGATGCCCCCCGGGACGATGCGCCGGCCCTGACCGCCGGCGAGGCTGCCGTCGCCGATGCCGATGCCGTCGCCGATGCGATTACGAATACCGATACCGATACCGATACCGATACCGATACCGATACCGATACGGCCGATGCCGAGGCCGATGCCGATGCCGATGCCGATACCGAGGCCGTGACTGCCGGCGCGACCGGCGACCACGACTGCACGGGCGGCGGGAGCGTGGACCTGGCACCGGCCGGCTCCCGCTTCGCTGACGGTATCGACACCGGAGAACAGCTCCTGGCTCCGATTCTGGTGCCCATCCGCAACGGATGCCCACCGGCCGAGTTCGACCTTCACATGTCCGTCCAGTGCCCCGACGGGGTCACCCACAGCGTGGTCGTACGCGCCTCACCCACCCCCGCCCTGGCACCGGCCGATGCTTCGCCGGGAGCCGGACGGTCCTACTACCTCGGGGTCGTCGTCGACGTGACCGCACAGCAGCGCTACGACCGTGAGCTCGGCGAACTGATCGACCGCTACCGACTGCTCACCGAGGTCTCCCCCGACGTCGTCTTCGTGCACCAGAACGGGCGCTACGTCTACGGGAACCGGGCCATGGGCCGCCTGATCGGGGCCACGTCGGACGAGGAGTACGCACAAGCCTTCGCCAAGTACAAGGGCGCGTCGATCACCGACTTCATGGACCCCGCCGACATCCCCGCGGTGGCCGAACGGCTGGCCCAGCTGACCGAGCCGGGGCAGTTCTTCGAGCACGGCGAGGTCCGCTGCCTCCTGCCCAGCGGCGAGACCAAGGTGATGGAGTTCACCAGCATCCGCACCACCTGGGCCGGCGAACCGGCCTACCAGGTGATCGCACGCGACATGTCCGAGCGCAGGGCGGCCGAGGCAGCCAACAGCTACCGGGCCAGCCTGGTCGCGCACGTCTCGGACGCCATCATCGGTATCGACGCCGACGGCAAGATCGAGAGCTGGAACGAGGCGGCCCACGCCATCTACGGATGGAAGGAAGAAGAAGTGGCCGGCATGTCGATCAGTGCCGTTGTCACCGCCAACCGCAGCGACAGCGCGGCCGTCCTCGAGCGCGGACAACGGATCCACCGCCGCAAGGACGGGTCCGAGGTCGACGTCCTGGTCTCCATCGACCCGCTCATCGACGACGACACGCAACCCTCGGGCTGGGTGGTCGTGTGCACCGAGCTGACCGACGCTCGGCAGGCCGAAGCGGGCCGGCGAGCGGCCGAAGAGCGGTATGAGGCGGTCGTGGCCTCGCTGAGCGAGGGCATCGTCCTGTTCGACGAGTTCGGCAAGGTCTACGCCCACAACGAAGCCGCCAGCCGCATCCTCGGTGACCGTCTGAAGTCGGGAAGCGGTCATCAGATCTTCACCGGTGCCTCCATGGCCATCGAAGCGAACGGCCATCCGCTGTCGGCCGACATGTTCCCCCACGCCCGGACCCTGGCCACCGGGGAGTCGGAGGACGACATGGTCATCGGGGTCACCGATGCCGGCGGCAAGCGCCAGTGGCTGGCCCTCAGCTCCCGGCTCCTCTCGGGCACCGGCCAGTTGGACGTGCCCATGGTGGTGTGCTCGTTCACCGACGTGACCGACCGAAAGGCAGCCGAGGCCCAGCTCCACTGGCTCGCGTACCACGATTCTCTCACCGGCCTGGGCAACCGGTCGCTCTTCAGCGACGAGCTCGAGCGGGAGTTGATGGTGTCCCTGCAGCGGGGAACCAACCTGGCTGTCCTCTTCATCGACCTCGACCGCTTCAAGCTGGTCAACGACTCCTTCGGTCATGCCAGTGGCGACGAGGTCCTCCTGGCCCTGGCCCAACGGTTCAAGTCCGCAGTGCGGGGCGGGGACGTGGTCAGCCGCTTCTCGGGCGACGAGTTCGTGGTGCTGTGCCGCAACGTCCACGACGTGAACGTGGCCGTGAGCTTGGCCAGCGAGTACTCGAGGCTCCTGGCCGAGCCCGTCCAACTGTCGACGGGGCGCAATGTGGTCGTCACCTGCAGTGTCGGTGTGTCCTTCGTCATGCGCGGCCGCCAGACGGCCCAGGACATCCTCCAGCAGGCCGACGTGGCCATGTTCCAGGCCAAGAACAAGGGCCGGTCGCGGGTCGAGGTGTTCGACGAGTCGCTCCGGGCCAAGTCGGTCGCCCGTCTGGAGATCTACGACGACCTGCGCCATTCGATCGACCACAACGAGTTGGCCGTCCATTACCAGCCGATCGCCTCGGTGGGGGACGACCGCATCGTGGCCATGGAGGCCCTGGTCCGGTGGCATCACCCGTCGCGGGGCCTGCTGGGACCGATGGAGTTCGTCCCCTTCGCCGAGGAGACCGACCTCATCTTCTCGCTCGGTCGCTGGGTGCTCCGGGAGGCCTGCCAGACGATGGCCACCTGGCGCAGGGAACTGCCTGGCGCGGAGAACGCCTACATCACCGTCAACCTCTCGGCCCACCAGCTGAGCGATCCCGATCTGCTCGACACCATCGAGTCGGCCCTGCGCGATTCCGGTCTGCCGGCCGAGGCACTGGTGATGGAGGTCACCGAGAGCATGCTGATGAGCGACACCTCGGCGTCGATCGCCATGCTCGGGGGCATCCACGAGATGGGGGTCGGCCTCGCCATCGACGACTTCGGTACCGGTTACTCCTCACTGGCTCAACTCAAGCGGTTCCCCGTCAAGATCCTCAAGATCGACAAGTCATTCGTCGACGGGCTGGGGACGTTCGAGAACGACGAGGCCATCGTGGCCGCCATCGTCCAGTTGAGCAAGGCTCTCGGCCTGGTCGTGCTGGCCGAGGGGGTGGAGACACCGATCCAACTGCAACGGGTGGCCGAGTTGGGATGCGACCTCTACCAGGGCTACCTGATGTCCCGTCCCACCCGGGCGGACAGGGTCGACTTCAACAAGCATGTCTCGATCGAGCCCTCCTACGAAGCCAGCTGAGCCGTAGGAGCGAACCGGCGGGACTACCCCAGTCGCTCGATGATGGTGGCATTGGCCTGGCCGCCGCCCTCGCACATGGTCTGGAGCCCGTAACGGGCGCCGGTGCGCTCCATCTCGTTGAGCAGCGTGGCCAGCAGTCGCGCCCCGGATGCGCCGGTGGGATGCCCGATGGCGATGGCGCCACCGTTGACGTTGACCTTGTCCATGTCCGGATGGTGCTCCCTCGCCCACGCCAGCACCACCGAGGCGAAGGCCTCGTTGATCTCGACGAGATCGATGTCGCCGAGTGAGAGCTTCGACTTGGCCAGCACCAGGTCGGTGGCCGGGATGACCGCCGTCAACATGATGACCGGGTCGTTGGCGGCAACCGCGAAGGTGTGGAACCGTGCCCTCGGTCGCAGGCCGAGCTGGCCGGCCTTCTCCTCCGACATGATCAAGGCCGCGGCGGCGCCATCGGAGATCTGGGACGAGCTGGCCGCGGTGACGAGGCCGTTCTCGACGAAGGCGGGCGGCAGCGACGCCAGTTTCTCGTAGGTGGATCCCGCCCGGACCCCCTCGTCGAACGAGAGCGGGCCCTCGCCACCCGGATCCCCTTCGTCCGTCCCGGCCTGGGCCACCTTCTCCTCCACCCGGGCCCGGCGGGTGGCCAGTGGAACGATCTCGTTGTCGAACCGGCCCTCGGCGATGGCCCGGGCGGCCCGCTCGTGGGACTGGAGGGCGAACCGGTCCATCTCCTCGCGGCCGATCCCCCACCGGGCCGCGATCTCCTCGGCGCACAGTCCCTGATGGATGAAGTCGAACCGTTCGTGCAGGGTCGGTCCGTAGGCGTCACCGGGCCCGTGCTCGGTCGTCGACCCGATGGGCACCCGGCTCATCGCCTCGACCCCGCCGCCGATGACGATGTCCATGGCGCCGGCCATGACCGCCTGGGCGGCGAAGTGGACGGCCTGCTGCGCCGAGCCACACTGCCGGTCGACCGTCGTGCCGGGCACCGTGTCGGGGAAGCCCGCAGCCAGGGCGGCGTTGCGACCGATGTTCATCGCCTGCTCCCCCACCGTCATCGTGCAGCCGTAGATCACATCCTCCACCAGGGCCGGGTCGAGGTCGTTGCGCTCGATCAGCGAGCGGAGGGGTTGTGCTGCCAGATCGACGGCATGCCAGCCCGACAACCGCCCGTTCTTCTTGCCCACCGGGGTCCGGACCACATCCACGATCACTGCGTTCGGCATGCGTTCATTCTGGCCGATGGGCCGAGGTCGCCGGAAATCCGGCCCCCCGGGGCCGGTTGCGAGTGCCCGGCCACAGCGAGACGGATCTCCCGCACCCCCGCGAAAGGGCAGGAAAACAGGGGCGGGACGGCGCCGGAGCCCTACCATGGCCAGGTCGGCGAGACGAAGAGGAGGTCGCCCGTGCAGGTCACGCCGCGCTACGGGGGGAAGAGCCTGCTCACCTTCGACGTGCCCGTCGACGATCCTTCCGTCCCCACCCTGCGCCAACGTCGACGGCTCGCCTCCTTCCTCGCCGGCCTCGACGACCACCAGTGGTCCACACCCAGCCGCTGTCGAGAGTGGGCGGTCCGCGACGTGATCGCACACCTCGTGACCACCAACAGGTTCTGGACGTACTCCATCAGCTCGGGCTTGGCCGGCGAGCCCACCCGGTTCCTGACCGGGTTCGATCCCGTGTCCACCCCGGCGTCGATGGTCGCGGCCATGTCGGAGCAGTCGCCGGCGGAACTGCTGGTTCAATTCGACGAGAGCAACCAGGCGCTGGCGGATGCCATCGGCGACCTCGACGCCGACTCGTGGACAGCCGTCGCCGAAGCCCCTCCGGGCCACCTTCCCGTGCCCGCCGTCGTGTTGCACGCGCTGTGGGACTCGTGGGTGCACGAGCGGGACATCGTGCTGCCCCTCGGGGTGGACCTGGTCCTGGAACAGGACGAGGTGACGGCCTGTCTCCTCTACGCCGCCGCCGTCGGGCCGATCTTTCTCGCCGCTCAGGGATCGACCCGGACGGGAACGCTTGCCGTCGAGGCGACCGATGTCCCCCACTTCGTCGTCGATGTCGGTCCCGAGGTGCACGTCCGGACCGGGCCGGCACCGGTCGGAACCACCGTGCTGGCCGGCTCCGCCGTCGATCTCATCGAGGCGTTGAGCTACCGGGCGGCGCCGGTCGACGTGCCGCCGTCGGACCGGTGGATGACCGAGGGGCTCGGCCTGGTGTTCGACGCCGTCGGCGGGACCTGAACGGAGAGCACCGGACAGGGGCTCGCGGACGCCGGCGTGTCCGCACCTAAGATGCACCCGATCACGCCTCACCGATCGACGATCCAGTCCGCGTGCGGGTGGGGTGGCGGTGTGTCGGATCCCGATCCCGCCCGACGAACGATGAGCCCCGCCATGGACACGCCGATGGAGTTGCGATTCACACCTGCACAGGAGGCCTTCCGGGCCGAGGCGCGCTCGTGGCTCGCCGATCACGTCCCCGCGCCCCGGAGCCTCCCCTCCCTCGACACCGCGGACGGATTCGAGGCCCATCGTCGATGGGAGCAGACCATGTACGCGGACCGGTGGTCGGTGGTCAGCTGGCCCGAGGAGTACGGCGGCCGGGGCGTCGGCCTCTTCGAATGGCTCATCTTCGAAGAGGAGTACTGGCGGGCGGAGGCTCCCCTCCGTGTGGGCCAGAACGGGATCTTCCTCCTGGCCCCGACCATGTTCGAGTTCGGTACCGACGAGCAGAAGGGCCGCTTCCTCCCGGCCATGGCCTCGGGCGCGGAGGTCTGGTGCCAGGGTTGGTCCGAACCCGACGCCGGCAGTGACCTGGCCGGCATTCGCAGTCGCGCCGTCCGAGCGCCGTCGGACGACGGCTGGGTGCTGTCGGGTCAGAAGACCTGGGCGTCCCGGGGTGCCTTTGCCCACTGGTGCTTCGGCCTGTTCCGGACCGACCCCGAAGCCGAGCGCCATCGCGGTCTCACCTACTTCCTCATCGACATGGCCACCCCCGGGGTGACCGTCCGGCCCATACCCCAGCTCGACGGCGAAACGGGCTTCGCGGAGATCTTCTTCGAGGATGTGTTCGTGCCCGACAGCCTCGTCCTCGGGGGCGTGGGGCGGGGATGGAACGTGGCCATGGCCACGGCCGGATCGGAACGGGGACTGAGCCTGCGCAGCCCGGCCCGCTACTCCGAGGCGGCCGCCCGCCTGGTCGCGCTCTACGCCGATACCGCGGCGGTCGACCCGGTCGGTGCGGCGCGGAGTGCCGACGCGGTGGCCCAGGCGTGGATGGACGCCGAGGCCTACCGCCTCAACACGTTCTGGACGGCGACCCGGGTGCTGCACGGCGGCTCCGTCGGCGCGGAGGCCAGTGCCAACAAGATCCACTGGTCCGAAACCGACCTGGCCATCCACCGGGCGGCACTGGCCCTGCTGGGCCCGGAGGCGGAGGTCCACGGCCACGGCATCGATGCACCGTGGCTCGACGGTTACCTCTTCGCCCTCGCCGGTCCGATCTACGCCGGTACCAATGAGATCCAACGAAACGTGGTGGCCGAGCGCCTGCTCGGGCTGCCACGCGCCTGAGCGGGAGCGAGGGCGGTGCAGTTCGCGTTCACCGACCAGCAGACCGAGTTCCGGGACGCCGTCCGTCAGGTGCTGGCCAAGGAGTGCACCACCGACGATCTCCGGGCCGCCTTCGAGGCCCCGACAGCCAGGGGCCCACGATGGTCCGTGCTGGCCGAGCTCGGCGTGGCCGGCCTGTCGGTGCCCGAGGACCACGGCGGTCTGGGGCTCGGACTGCTCGATCTGGTTCTCCTCCTCGAAGAAGCCGGGCGGGTGGCCCTACCCGAGCCGCTCCTCGAGACCACGGCCCTGGCCGCGCCGCTGATCGCAGAGCTCGGCGGTGCAGGCCCGGCCGTCGGATCGGTCGGATCGGTCGGATCGGCTCGCTCGGCTACATCGGCGGCCTGGCTCGAGGGCATCGCGGCCGGCTCGGTTGCCGCCGCCGTGGCCGAGCCGCGACCGGGCACACGAGCCATGGCCGGTGCCGACGGTGCCGATCTCCTGGTGCTCTTCGCCCCCGGTCACGATGGGGGCCCGGAGATCCATCTCGTCACGCCGGACCGGGTGACGGTGACCGCGGTACCGACACTCGACCCCACCCGGCGCCTGGGCGTCCCCGAGTGGACGCCGACTCCGGAGTCGCGGCTGGCGTCGGGCCCAGCCGCCCGCGCCGGCATACAACGCACGGCCGACCGGGCCTCGGTGGGCACGGCCGCCCAATTGCTCGGACTGAGCGACCGGATGATCACCATGACCGCTGAGTACGCCAAGGCACGCCACCAGTTCGGGAAGCCCGTCGGAAGCTTCCAGGCCGTCAAGCACCTGCTGGCCGGGGCCCAGGTCAAGTTGGAGTTCGCCCGGCCGGTGGTCTACGCCGCGGCCTGGGCCCTCGACCAGGGTGAGCCGACCGCCTCGAGGTCGGCGTCAACGGCGAAGGCCGCTGCCTCGGACACGGCCTCGGAAGCGGCCCGGGTGGCCCTGCAGGTGCACGGGGCCATCGGGTACACCTGGGAGTGCGACCTGCAGCTCTTCCTCAAGCGGGCATGGGCGCTGGCCGAAGCGTGGGGTTCGGCCTCCGAGCACCGGCAGCGGGTCCTGGCCTCGCTCATCGCCGCCCGCTGATCACGTGACCGGCTCAGGGCCGGCCACCGCCTCAGGGCTGGGCGAACGCGTAGACGGGCATCCCGTTGTACTCGGCCGACATCGACGGGAGATAGGGGCCGTTCACGACCACGGCCAGCGAACCGGACGGCGCCGGGCCCGCGTCCCCCTCGATGGTGACGATGGCGCCGTCAGGCCACACCTGCATGACCAGCCCCACATGGAGTGAGCTCGCCGTCGACCAGGGTCCGGTCCCGTAGAGCACCGCATCCCCCGGGAGCGGTGTCTCGGTCGGAGGAATGACGCCCGTCGTGGTGGCCGCCCAGTCATAGATGCTGCCGGTGAAGGGGAAGGACGGGATGGGTACGCCGGCCTGCTCCCACACCCAGGTGGCGAACAACGCGCACCACTCCTCGCAGGGCCCGTAGGGATTGCAGAAGCTCCCCGGGTCGGGGTCGCTGTTGACCTGGCTGTCGGCCACCGAGACGATGGCCGCCTCGGTCGGTGACGGTGACGAACTGCCCGGGTTCGAGAACGCGTAGGACCAGCCGTCCGGCTCCAACAGCCAGTAGCCACGGGCATCCGGGGTCAGGGCCATGCCGGCCACGGGAGGCACGTCGGCCGGGTCGCCCCCGTAGCCGTCCCCCAGTGATCCGTAGAAGCCGACAGATCCGAACCCGAAGACGCCGCCGTCGGTCGAGACCATCAGATATCCCTTGTCGTGGGGGAAGACCACCATCGACACCACCGGGTCGTTGAGCGTCTCACCGCCGAGCGACCCGAGGAACGGCGCGTCCCCGAAGGAGAAGATGCCGCCGTCCGACGCCACCAGCCAGTAGCCGTCGCCGTCGCTCGTCGCCGCCATGCCGGTCACGGGCTGGTTCAACGGGGTGCCGCCCATCGATCCCATGAAGCGAGCGTCCCCGAAGGAGAAGATGCCGCCGTCCGACGCCACCAGCCAGTACCCCTTGCCGTCAGGGGTCGAAGCCATCCCGACGACCGGCTGGTTCAGCGGGCTCCCACCCATGGAGCCGTAGAAGCCGGCGTCGCCGAAGGCGAAGATCCCACCGTCCATGGCCACCAGCCAGTAGCCCTTGCCGTCCGGCGTCGCCGCCATGCCCACGATCGGGCCGGTCAGTTGCAGTGCACCCAGCGATCCGTAGAACGGAGCTTGGCCCTCGGTGAACACGCCGCCGTCGGCTGAGGCCAACCAGTACCCCTGGCGGGCTGCGGTCGACGCCGGGTCGACGGCCATGGCCACGATCACCGAGCCGAGCGGTGCGTCGGGCGGCCTGTTGACCGACTGTGCGTCGCCGAAGGGGATGACCCCCCCGCCTGCGTAGACGTGGGGGTGGGCCGCCTGACCGGCTTCGGCCGCCTGCGCCGCCGGGGCCGGCACCGACAGCAGGATCCCGAAGGTCAGCGAGGCCAGTACCAACCCGAAGGTCGAGGCCATCGCCCCTCGGTCCGTCCTCCGGAGCATCAGCGAATCGTCACCCGGTGGATCGACGGGCCGATGTGCACGCGGCCATGTTACAAAGTCCGCCGGGCACCGTACGCGGCGCGGCCCCGGAGACCGCCGGGGCCGCATCAGGGGCCGGTCGAAGGGGCCGAAACCGTGGGCCGGCCGCTGGTGGGAATCGCAGGCCGGATGGTACTGTGGTCAAGCAACTACTCAGAGTGGTATTTGTCGGTCTACCGAGCGTGGTATTTGTCGGGTCGAGAGGGGCAGTCGATGGGAACAGACCAGAGGTGAGCGCGCGACCCGAGCAACCGGAGCCGTTCATCCGGGGCGCGGCCTATCCGGCCTCGGGCGACATCCCCTACCCCCGGGCCAATCCCACCGATACGGCCAGACTGCCCGCCGACCTGTGGACCACGGCCTGCGTGCCGGTCGGGGTCCGCCTCGAACTGGTGGGCGACGCCCAGGCCATCGACATCGCCTACCGGACCACCTCGGGCAACCTCGGCTACCGGGGAGACGGCGCCGGCATCACCTTCTCGGTGTGGCGAAGCGGTCGCATGGTCTGCGAAGAGGAAGCGGTGCTCGGCGACGGCCTCGTCCGCCTGTCACTCGGCTCCGCCTCCCCGGACAAGCCGGCCATCATCTACCTGCCCGAGGGCATGCAGCCCCTGGTGCTCTCTCTCACTGCGGTCAAGGGCGAGATCGCTCCGGCTCCGGCCCTGCCCCGCTGGCTCGCCTACGGCGATTGGACCACCCAGGGATGGATCGCCTCTGGCCCCGCACAGGGCTGGGCGGCCATCGCGGCCAGGAAAGCCGGCCTCAACCTCGTCAACCTGGGCTATGCCGGCGCCGGGCGCGGCGAGATCGTCTCGGCCGAGCACATCGGTGGCCTGACCGCGGAGATCATCACCATCGCCTACGGCGAGAGCTGCTGGACCCGCGTCCCTCACAGCACCGGCATGGTCGCCGAGGGATTCCGGGCCTTCCTCGACATCGTCCGGCAGGGCCACCCGACCACGCCGGTGGTGATCGTCAGTCCCGTGCTCCGGCCCGACGCCGAACACGTTCCCAACAAGCTCGACGCAACGCTGTCCGACATCCGTCACGCCATGGAGTCGGTCACCAGGGACCGCATCGTCGCCGGGGACGACGCCCTCTCGCTGGTCGCCGGGGAGGGGATCATCGACGCCGACCACCTGGCTGACGGGATCCACCCGGGCGACGAGGGCCACAAGCGCATCGCGGCCACGATGGCCAAGGCCCTCAACGCCGCCACCGAACATGCCGGCACGTCCCCGGCCGCCGAGGTGCTCCGGGGTCGGATGCACACCTTGCCGTCGGGTCCGGAGGCGCATGATCTCGGGGTCGACGGATCCGTCGACCGGCGGGGATCCGACAGGACCGACGCCGCATCGGCGCGCTGACCTACTCTTCCCGTCGACAGGACCACGAGGCGCCGGTCGACGGGAGACCCACCATGGAAGCCACCACGCTCATTGATTCGTTCCGCGTCGACGGGAAGGTGGCCGTCGTCACCGGGGCCGGGAGCGGCATCGGCAAGGCGAGTGCCAAGGCGTTGGCCGGGGCCGGGGCCACGGTGGTGTGCGCCGATGTCGTCGGCGAGACGGCCCGAGCGACCGCCGAGGAGATCGCGGCTGCCGGGGGCGTGGCCGAAGGAGCGGTGCTCGATGTGTCGAACAAGGCACAGGTCGACGAACTGGCCCGGCGGGTGGCCGGCGAACGGGGCGGCATCCATGTCTGGTGCAACATCGCCGGCATCATGCTCGGAGGTCCGTTCCTGGACGAGCCCGAGGAGGATCTCGATCGGATCCTGGCCGTCAACCTCAAAGGGGTCTTCTTCGGATGCCAGGCCGCCGGACGCATCATGGTCAACCAGCCCGAAGGGGGAAGCATCATCAACACCTCGTCGGCCGCCGCCGACGCTCCGAGCCCCAACATCGGGAGCTACGCCATCTGCAAGGCGGGGGTGGTGCAGATGACCAAGACGTTGGCCGTGGAGATCGGGAAGAAGCACGTCCGGGTCAACGCCGTGGCCCCCGGATTCGTGATCACGGGCATGACCACCGGATTCTTCGGTCAGGACGTGCAAGATGCCCTCGTGGCCACCATGAGCAAGAGCGCCCCGCTGCGCACGGTGGGCGAGCCCGAGGACATCGCCGCCGCCATCCTCTACCTCGCCTCGGACGCCTCTCGGTTCATGACCGGCCAGGTGATCCGCCCCAACGGCGGGGTGGCCATGGTCTAGCTGCGGATCTGGCCCCGTACCGTGACAGCCCGGCGATCGCACACCGTGGGCAGTCCGTCATTTGATCGTCCGACCACCTGACCCGACCACCTGACGCACCGTCAGACCAGGCGGTACACTCGGCCCATGTCCGACATGCCCTGGATCATCTCCGTCGACGACCACGTCGTCGAGCCTCCCAACGTGTGGATGGATCGGCTCCCGAAGAAGTACCACGACGTCGGGCCCCGGATCGTGCGCGCTCCGATGGGAGAGATCACCTTCGTCGGCGGCAAGCTCACCGTGGTACCGGGTTCGGAAGGATTCCCGACCGACTGGTGGTACTACGAGGACCTCAAGCGGCCGCTGCTCCGGGTCGACTCCGCCGTCGGCGTGCCCCGCGACGAGGTGACCATGCGTGGCGTCACCTACCAGGACATGCGACCCGGTTCCTACGAAGTCAAGCCCCGGCTCGAGGACATGGACGTCAACCACCTCGAGGCCTCGCTCTGCTTCCCCACCTTCCCGCGGTTCTGCGGCCAGACCTTCACCGAGGCCGAGGACAAGGACCTCGGCCTCCTGTGCGTGAAGGCCTACAACGACTGGATGGTCGAGGAGTGGTGCGGGCCGGAGGCCAAGGGACGGCTGATCCCGCTGACGCTGGTACCGCTGTGGGACGCCGACCTGGCCGCCGCCGAGGTGCGCCGGAACGCAGACCGCGGTGTGCGTGCGGTCTGCTTCAGCGAGATCCCGCCCTTCCTCGGCCTTCCCTCCGTGCACGATCCCGGTCACTACTGGGATCCCTTCTTCCGGGCCTGCGAGGAGACCGGGACCGTGATCAACATGCACATCGGATCGTCGTCCAAGATGCCGTCCACCTCGGCCGACGCTCCCCCGGCCGTCGGGTCGACCCTCACCCACTCGAATGCCACCTATTCGATGGTCGACTTCATGTTCTCGGGGGTGCTCGTGCGGTTCCCCGAGCTCAAGCTGGCCTACGCCGAGGGGCAGATCGGCTGGATCCCCTACATCCTCGAACGCGCCGACAACGTCTGGGAGGAGAACCGGGGCTGGGGCGGGGTGGCCGACCTCGTGCCCGAGCCACCCTCCACCTACTTCCACCGCCAGATCTACGGTTGCTTCTTCGACGACGCCTTCGGCCTGAAGAACGTCGAATCGATCGGGGTGGACAACATCACCTACGAGTCGGACTACCCGCACTCGGACTCGACCTGGCCCAACACCCGCCAGATCGCCGAGAAGCAGATGAAGGACCTCACCGACGAGCAGATCTACAAGATCGTGCGGGGCAACGCCATCAAGCTCTACGACCTCGACTTCAAGTGATCCTCCCGGCCTGAGCCCGCCCACTCCATGGACCTGCGCTACACCGACGCCGAGCAGGCGTTCCGGGGCGAGCTGCGCCGCTGGCTGACCGAGACCCTGCCCACGCTGCCGCCCAGGCCCTCTCCAGACGACTGGCCCAGCCGCCGCGCCTACGACACCCAGTGGCAACGGTTGCTCTTCGATGCGGGCTACGCCGGTGTGGACTGGCCGGTCGAAGGCGGCGGTCGGGGTTCCTCCCCGGTCGAGGAGCTCATCTTCAAAGAGGAGCTCGAACGGGCCCACGCTCCCTACGTCGGGGTCAACTTCGTGGGCCTCCTCCACGCCGGCCCCACCATCATCGCCGAGGGCTCCCCCGATCAATGCCAGCGCTACCTCCCCCCGATCCTTCGCGGGGAGGAGGTCTGGTGCCAGGGCTTCTCGGAACCCGACGCCGGGAGCGACCTCGCCTCGCTGCGCACCCGCGCCGTCCGGGACGGCGACGACTACGTGGTCACCGGATCGAAGATCTGGACCTCACACGCGGAGGTTGCGGACAACTGCGAGCTGCTCGTCCGCACCGGCGCCGACGACAGCCGCCACCGCGGCATCACCTGGCTGATCCTGCCCATGGACACCCCGGGGGTGGAGATCCGTCCATTGGCCACCATCGCCGGCTCCACCGAGTTCGCCGAGCTCTTCCTCGACGAGGTCCGGGTGCCGGTGGCCAACCGTGTGGGCGATGAGAACGACGGATGGAGGGTGACCATGGTCACCCTGAGCTTCGAACGGGGGACGGCTTTCGTCGGCGACCTGCTCGAGGCCTTCGAGCTGCTCAGCTCCACCGTGGCCTTGGCCCAGAGAACCGGGGCGTGGTCGGACCCCGGCACACGCCGCCAGGCCGGTCACCTGAAGGCCGAGCTCGACGCCTTGTGGGCACTGACCAAACGCAACGTGTCACAGGCCGCCCGGACCGGCATCCCCGGCATCGGCGGCACCCTGTTCAAGCTGGCCTACACAGAGACCCGCACCCGGCTGGGGGAATTCTCGCTCTCCCTGCTGGGACGGGCCGGCCTGGCCGCCGATGACTCCGCCGGAGCCGACGGGTCGGGAGCCCTACCCGCCGAAAAAATGGTCGAGGACTGGCTCCGGGGGATCTCGTTGACCATCGCCGCGGGCACATCGCAGATCCAACGCAACATCGTCGGCGAACGCATCCTCGGGCTACCCAAGGAACCGGCGCCGACTCGGGCCGCGTCGTCGGCCGCGGCCGCGGCCCCGGCCCCGGCCCCGAAGAGCTGACCGACGTGGACTTCGAACTGACCGAGTCGGAGACCGACCTGGCCGCAGGCGTCCGCCAGTTGTGCGAAGGCCGGTTCACCCTCGAAGGGATCCGGCGGCTCGAGGGGTCCGACCGGGTGGTGGACCGATCGGGATGGCGGGAGCTGGGTGAGGCCGGCGTGTTCAACCTCTGCCTGGCCGAGGCGGCCGGCGGTGTCGGGCTCGGGCTGACGGAAGCCGCCCTCGTCTTCGAGGAGCTGGGGCGGGCCTTGGTGCCCGGTCCACTGGTCGCCTCGCACCTGGCTGCCGGTCTCATCGAGGGTGCTGACGACGGCTCGGTGGTGGTCGGACTCGTCGAGGCCCCTGCCAGCAGTGCGGGGCGTGCGGGCACCACGGGGCGGGCGGGCGCAGGAGGACCGGCGGTGCCAGCGATCATCGAACACCTCGACGATCTCGACGTCCTGCTCGTGGTCTCCGATCTGGGGATCGCATCGGTCGACCCTCGGACCCTCGAGGCGGCGCGGTTGCAGCGTCCAATGGATCCGCTCACCCCGGTGTGGACCCTCCCTTCACTGCCGCCGGGAACCCCGGTGGCCGGGCCCGACATCGCCGACTGGTGGCGCCGTGACGGTGCCGTCCTCACCGCCGCCCTGCAGGTGGGCATGGCGGCATGGACCACCGAACTGGCAGTCGAGTACGCAAAGCAGCGTCGTCAGTTCGGCCGACCCATCGGCGGCTTCCAGGCCGTCAAGCACCTGTGCGCGGACATGGCGGTGCGGACCGAGGTGGCCCGATGTGCCGTCCAGGCCGCCGCCGTCACCGTCGACCAGCCCGATGTGGGTGACGGAGATGTTGCCGCCGCGGGGGCCAAGCTGTTGGCAGACGAGGCGGCCATCACCAATGGAAGATCCTGCATCCAGGTTCACGGCGGTATGGGGTTCACCTGGGAGATCCCGGTGCACCTGGCCTACAAACGGGCGCGTGTGCTGGCCACCCAGTTCGGAACATCCGATGAGCTGGCCGAGGATCTGGCCGGGTCGGTAGCCCAGTCGGTGGCCGAGGCGGTGGCCGGGTCGGTTGACGAAGAGCCGGCCGGATCGCCGGCCGGCGGGCCGGGGGTCGGAGTCCAGTCCGACCGGGGCCTATCCTGATCCGGTGAACGCCACTCCCGTCACCCCGCCGCAAGACGTCGTCACCGTTCTGCCCGCAGGAAGAACGGTCTTCGGTATGCAACTTCCAATCCAGTCGCAGTCGACCATCTATGTGCAGCCCTGGGAGACCGCAGCCGGACCCGAAGAGCTGGCCCAGGTGGCATTGGCCTGCGAGGCGGCCGGCTTCTTCTACGTCGGCGTCTGCGACCACACGCTCATTCCCTCCCGTCTGGCCGGAGCCATGGGGACCACGTGGTACGACACCATCGCCACGCTCGGGTGGCTGGCCGGGATCACCAACGACATCCACCTCCTGTCCCACGTCTACGTGATCGCCCTCCGCCACCCATTGCGTGCGGCCAAGGAGTTCGCCACCCTCGACGTTCTGTCGGGCGGCCGGGTCGTCTGTGGGGTCGGCGCCGGGCACGTCGCCGAGGAATTCGAGCTGATGGGACCGGAATTCGACCACAGGGGACCGGCTACCGATGAGGCCATCGCCGGCTTGGCCGCGGGGCTGGCGACGGAGTACCCCGAGCTGGACGGCCCGCGCTGGAAGGCGTCCGCCGTCGGGCTCAAGCCGAGGCCCGTGCAGTCCCCTCGGCCACCGATCTGGGTCGGTGGATCGTCCCCGGCCGCACTCAAGCGCGCCGCCCGGTTCGGCGACGGTTGGCTCCCGCAGTCACTCGGGCCGAACGTGGAGCTCTTGAGCACGCTGCGCCGGCTGCGCGACGAGTTCCGGGACGGTGCCCCCCTCGACATCGGCGGCATCGCCGACCCCCTCTACGTCGGCACTCCACCGGACGGACTCGAACTTCCAAAAGGGACGGTTGCCGGTCCGGCGGAACTGGTGGCCGCCTATCTCCGCCCCTTCGCCGAGGCAGGCGTGGGCCAGGTACAGGTCCGGTTCCCGTCGCGGTCGGCCGCCGAGCTGTGCGAGCAGATCGCCAAGTTCGGTCGGGAGGTCGCTCCCCTGGTCGGGCACTGACGTGTCCGGCCGCAGCCGCGGGGTGGTGGCACACTGACCGCGCCCGGCCGCAGCCGCCGGCTTGTGGTCATGGCCCTGGTCCTGGTGGTCCTGGCCGGCCTGATCGTGGCCGACGCGGTGACACTGGCCAAGGCCAGGCCGAGCTTCGTCCATGAGACCCGCGACGTCGAAAATCTGATCAAGTCGACAACCACGACGGTGCCCCCGAGGAGAACGACCGGCACCGCCTCAACCACCTCGACCACTTCGACCGCACCCAGCCCGGCCTGACCAAGCCACGCGTCCGGTCAGGGGGCGGTGGTGGTCGTGGAGGTGCCGGTCCCCGACGCGCCGGGCGCCGATGAGGTCGTGGTGGAACCCGATGTCCCCGGCTGGGTGGTGGTGGTCGACGATGCCGTGCCCGCTGACGTGGTCGACGTCGACTGATTGGCGCTCGTCGTGGTCGTCGAGCTGCCCGCATGGGTGCTGGAAGTCGTGGGCGTGGTGGGCTGGACGGTCGTGGTCGTGGGCGTGGTGGGCATCGTGGTCGACGTAGTCGACGTCGTCGTCGTCAAGGTCCCGACCACGTTTCCCCCAGCGTCGGAGCAGGTGCCGCTGTCGGTACAGGTGATGCCGCCCGAGTTGGGCGGGTAGAGATAGCACAGGGTCCCGAATCCCAGAAACAGGACGATCAGCAACAACGTGGACCGCCGGATGGGTACCAACCGATGGACGGGCACAGACATGTAGCCGACCAGTGCGCTGTGCTTTTCGACCGGATCCCTGGCGCCATCCGCGTCCGGGTTCGAGTCGTTCGCGTCGCTGGAGCTGAACCCGCGGGTTGCGGACTGACGGATGGTCGGATTGACCTGGGTCTCGTTTTCGTTTTCGTTCTCGTTGTCGTTGACTTCAGTCATCAGTCATCAGTCGTCAGTCGTCAGTCGTCGGCGAGAAGGGAGCACGAGACGTCGGTCACGAGGGAGCCGGGTCGCCAATTGACGGCGAGGTGATGCCGGCCGACCGCAGCGCGGTGGCGGCCCGCAGCCGGACCTCACGGGCCACCTCGAACTGACGTCCGGGCAGGGTCCGGGCGATCAGCCGGAGCTGCACGTACCCCACATCGATGGTTTCGACCCCGGCTACCACCGGCGCACCGAGGAGGAGGTCCTTCCAGTCAGGATCCGCGGCCACTTGGGCGACCACATCCTTGAGCAGGGACGTGACCTGTTCGAGGTCCTCGGTGACCGCCACCGGGATGTCGACGACCGCCTTCGACCAGTCCCGCGACAGGTTTGTGACCTGGCGCATGGCGCTGTTGGGCACCACCACCAGCTCGCCCTGGGCGTTGCGCAACTTGGTGACCCGGAGGGTGACTTCCTCGACGGTGCCGGTGACACTCGTCGTCGACCCGGGGACGGACAGCCGGATCAGGTCCCCGAAGGCGAATTGGTGTTCGGTCAGGAGGAAGAACCCGGCCAGCAGGTCGCCAACCATCTGTTGGGCACCAAACCCGAGACCGATGCCGATGACGGTGGCCGGGGCCACCAGCGTGGTCAGGGGAATCCCCAGCCGGTCGAGGGCCAGGATGCCGGCAATGAAGGAGGCGAGGGCCACCACCGACCATTCGACCGCCTCGCTGACGGCGCGCGACCGCTTGAGGCTCTCGGAGGCCAGCGCGCCCGATTCGATCTGCCTGCGGATCTGATTGTCGATCCACCGTCGACGGCGCGCTCCGAACCAGTGCGCGAACCGGACAAACAGTCCGGCCCCGAGGACCAGCACGACGGCCGGGAGCAGGTGGTTCTGGAGCCAGGTGTGGTCGATGTCCGGAAACTACCATCGACCCCCGACCGTCCCTCATCGACCCCCCACCACCGACCGTCCCCCGCCGACCTCCGACCCCCACCCTCCCCTGCGTCGACAGGGTCTTCGCCTGCATCCCACCTGGCCCCGTGCCCTCCGGTTCATGAGCGTCCGGTTCCCCCGGCACACCTCTCCGCTCCGGCCCCCACCGTGCGGCCGGACGCGGTGAAGCTCATTTCCTGAATTGCCGTAATTATCGGCCATAGACGATATTTTCCCCGAGCTCGTATCGCCTGTAGCCGATAAAACGGCCAATTCCGCGAATCAATAACTCCTCTCCGGGCCTCACCCCGCCACCTGACCGCTTCGGGCACACAGTGGCGCCAACCCGATCCGCCCCGGGGCGCGCTCGGGCGCGATTCCGGAGGGTGCCATAAACTGACGGTCTGTCAGCTCAAGGCTCGACCGTGCGAAGGGGTCGGCCAGCAGCCAAGCCACCGCCATTGACGACGCTGCACTCATCAGCCCAGCGAAGGGAACACCGCCATGCTCGACTATGTCATCCGAAACGGCTTGGTCGTCGACGGCACCGGGGCCGCGGCTCGTCGGGCCGACGTCGGCATCTCGAACGGCAGGATCGAGGCTGTCGGCCAGATAGGCGAGAAGGGCGCTATCGAGTTCGACGCCGAAGGTCTGGTGGTGGCGCCGGGCATCATCGATCCCCACACCCACTACGACGCTCAGCTGTTCTGGGACCCGACGGCTTCCCCTTCGAACCTGCACGGTGTGACCACCGTGATCGGAGGCAACTGCGGATTCACGCTGGCTCCGATCAAGGCGGCCGACCACGACTACATCCGGCGGATGATGGCCAAGGTCGAGGGCATGCCCCTGGTGGCGCTCGAGAACGGCCTCCCCTGGGATTGGACCAGTTTTGGCGATTATCTCGGCAAGCTCGAGGGCAATCTCGGGGTGAACGCCGGATTCCTGGTGGGGCACTGTGCCCTCCGCCGGTGGGTGATGGGAACGGATCGAGGTGCTGAAGTCGCTTCTGACGAGGAGATCTCCGAGATGGCCCGGCTCCTCGCCGAATCCATCGAGGCCGGTGGGCTGGGCTTCTCGTCCTCCCAGTCCCGGACCCACTCGGACGGCGACGGCAATCCCATCTCGTCCCGCAATGCTGACCGCCGCGAGATGCTGGCCTTCTGCGAGGTCGTGCGCGACCATCCGGGAACCACCCTCGACTACATCACCAACGGGTGCCTCGACACCTTCACCGACGAAGAGATCGATCTGATGGTGGCCATGACCACGACGGCCCACCGGCCGCTCAACTGGAACCTGCTCACCGTGGACTCGCGCACGCCAGACAAAACGAAACGCCAGCTCGAGGCCTCGGTCGCGGCGGACAAAGCCGGTGGGCGCATCATCGCCCTCACCATGCCAACGCTCGTCCCCATGAACATGAGCTTCAGGACGCATTGCGCCCTCTTCCTCATTCCGGGATGGGGAGACGTGATGGGACTGCCCCAGGAGGAGCGGATCGAGAAGCTGCGCGACCCCGCAGTCAGGGACCAGCTCGACGAACTCGCCCACTCAGAGAATGCAGGGGTGTTCCGGCGCCTGGCCAACTGGTCCAACTACATCATCGGCGATACCTATGCACCGGAAAACGAGGGTCTGAGCTGGCGCGATGTCGGGTCCATCGCCGCCGATCAGGGAAAGCCGCCCTTTGATGCCTTGCTGGATCTGGTCATTGCCGACGATTTACGGACCGTCTTGTGGCCAAAGGCCTCCGACGGTGATGACGCCTCGTGGCAGGCCCGCGTCGAGGTCTGGAACGACCCCGGTGCCATGGTGGGCGGTTCTGATGCCGGTGCTCACCTCGACAGGATGTGCGGATCCAACTACCCGACCTCCTTCCTCGGCGACTGCCTGCGCAAGCGCAAGCTGGTGCCGATGGAGCGGGCCGTCCAGCTGATGACGGAGGCTCCGGCTGAGCTCTTCGGGCTCCATGACCGGGGCCGCGTGGCCGAAGGTCTGTGCGCCGATCTCTTCGTCTTCGATCCTGAGACGGTCGGCTCCGAACCGGCCACGCTCGTGCACGACCTGCCGGGAGGCAGCCCCCGCCTCATCGCCGACGCCATCGGAGTGGTCCGGGTATTGGTCAACGGCATCGAAACGGTTGCCGACGGGAAGCCCACGGGCAACCTCCCCGGAACCCTGCTCCGATCCGGGCGCGACACAGTGACGGTGGACCCGGCCCGCACCGGGACCTGAACCCCGTCACCCGCTCCCCGCGTCGTCTGTCACCGACGACGACGATCTGCCTTCGCCTGCGATGACGACCTACACTGCTGACGCGACGTCAGATAGAACCCAGGAGACGCCAGACGCAAGCCGCCAATGTCCGAGCCACGCACGTACCGGTGCGGCCGGTCCGTGCGCCTGGAGTATTCCGCCACCGCGAAAGGGGACCCACCATGGGTAGTCAGGCCACCAGAGACGAGACTCAGCTCCTGATCGGAGGCAAGTGGGTCGATGCTGGCAACGGGACCTACGACGTCGTCAATCCCGCCACCGAGCAGGTGGTGGGCCAGGCTCCCAACGCATCGCCCGAGGATGCCGAGGCCGCCGCGGCCGCGGCCCGCGAAGCGTTCCCGGCATGGGCGGCCACTCCGGCAGAAGAGCGCCTTGCCCTGCTGAAGGCGGCCAGCGCCGCCATTCGGGCCCGGAACGACGACCTCGTTCCCCTGGTCATCGCCGAAACCGGCGCCACCGCCTCGGTCGGTTCACGCATGCAGGTACCGGTCTGTGCCGATCGGTTCGACCGTTACTCCCGCGACATCCGCCACGTGCAGGAGTCGATGCTGCCCCCGATCGTGTCCGCCGCGACCCCATTGGCACCGGGCGGGTTGATCAGCGCCCTCGCCTACCGACAGCCGGTCGGGGTGGTGGCGGCCATCGCCAGTTACAACTTCCCCCTCACCAACATGGCCGGCAAGGTGGCTCCCGCCCTGGCCATGGGTAATACGGTGATCATGAAGCCGGCTCCGCAGGATCCTCTGGCCGTCGTCGATCTGGCCAGGGTCCTCGAAGAGGTCGGGTTCCCACCCGGTGTCGTCAATCTGATCAACTCCCAGGGGCCCGAACCGGCCTCGGTGCTGACCACCTCGCCCGATGTGGACATGGTCTCCTTCACCGGCTCCACCGCCGTCGGGCAACGGATCGCCGCCGCCGGTGCTCCCTCGATGAAGCGGCTGCTGATGGAACTGGGCGGAAAAGGCGCCGCGGTGGTCTTCGACGACGCGGACATCAAGGCGGTCGTCACCGCGGTCGGCTCCACCTGGGCCTTCCATTCCGGACAGATCTGCACCGCGCCAACCAGGGCGGTCGTGCACCGCAGCATCTTCGATCAGGTCGTCGAGGGTCTGTCCAAGTTCGCCGGATTCCTCAAGGTCGGCGACCCCACCCAACAAGAGACGGTGGTCGGGCCGCTGATCTCGGGTGCCCAGCAGCAACGCGTGCTGGCCCACATCGAGTCCGGGCGCAAGGAGGGCGAGATCGTCGTGGGTGGCGGTCGTCCCGAGCATCTACCCACCGGGTACTACGTCGAGCCGACGCTCATCACCGGGTCAAACGAGATGGTCGTAGCCCGCGAGGAGATCTTCGGCCCGGTGGTGGTGGCCATCCCCTTCGACGACGAGGACGAGGGCATCGCCATCGCCAACGACTCGGAGTTCGGGCTGTACGACTATGTCTTCTCGGGCGACACCGCCCGTGCCTTCCGGGTGGCCAAACTGCTCCGCGCCGGTCACGTCGGGATCAACACCGCACAGAGGAACATGGACGCGCCGTTCGGAGGGTTCAAGATGAGTGGCATCGGTCGTGACGGCGGCGACTACAGCCTCGAGGCCTATTCGGAGATGCAGTCGATCATCTGGGCCGGCTAACGCCTCGCTGACGAGACTCAGGGGCCAGCCGCCTTCGGTCAGTCCCTGGGGCCAGCCGTGTCCCTCAACCTCCGCGGTCAGCCGTGCCCGTAGAAGGGTGCGTCGAAGGCGAAGATGCCGCCGTCGGAGCCGACCAGCCAGTAACCACCGGTCGCTCGGTCGACGGCCATCCCGACCATCGGCGCATTGAGAGATTGGCCACCGGTACTGCCGTGGAAGCGGGCGTTGCCGTAGGCGAAGATGGCGCCGTCCCAGCCGACCATCCAGTAGCCGTGGCCGTTCGGGGTGGAGGCCATCCCGTTGATCGGTTCGTTGAGCACGAGATTGCCGGCCGACCCGTCGAACGGAGCGTTGAACGAGAACACGCCACCGTCGGACGCGACCATCCAGTAGCCGCCGGTGGCGTCGTCGGCAGCCACACCCACCACGGGCTGGTTGAGGTGCTGGCCTCCCATCGAGCCGTAGAACCTGGCGTTGCCGAAGGCGAAGATGCCGCCGTCCGTCCCGACCAGCCAATAGCCCTTGCCATCGGCGGTCGGAGCCAGATCGACCACCGGGGCGTTGAGCGGCTGCCCGCCCATGGATCCGTAGAACCCGGCGTCGCCGAACGAGAAGATGCCGCCGTCACCAGCCACCATCCAGTACCCCCGGCCATCCGGGGTGGAGACGATATGCGAGACGGGTGCCACGAGCGGCTTGCCCGCCATCGACCCGTAGTTGACCGCATCACCGAGGGTCGTGATCGATCCGTCCGAGCGGACCACCCAGTAGCCGCCCCCGTTGGGAGTCGAAGCCATGGACACGACCGGGGCGGCGCCGCTGTTGGGCTCGCCGGGCACTGAGGGCACACCGTACGGGTAGGGGTACTGGCCGCCTGTGGACGTGACCGCGCCGTTGGGACCGTAGGTCTGGCCCGGGCAGTACACCGGGTCACCGGTTGGTGCGCCGGCCACCATCGGAGACGAGGGGACCGGATCACCCTGGAAGACGTTCTGGCTGTTCTCTCGCGCGTAGGCCGACGGGAGATCGCCGTAGGTATAGCCGAACAGCTCGACCGTCCACGCTTGGTCGGCGCTGCAGGTCACCCCGACGCCCACCAGGTTGTAGGCCGCGCCGAGCTGGTTCTGTCTGTGCGCAGCGGACTGCATGAAATCGCCGTTCATTCCGTCCGAACCGTCGCCCGGCCAGAAGCCGTACCCGGTGTTACCCGAGTTGGCCGCCAGCACGCAGACCTCGTTGGCCTGTGGGTTGCAAGGGGGAAGGGTGGGGTCGACGACCGTCCCGACCGCGGCGATGTGTGCCGACCATGCTTGGGCATCAGCTTGAAGCTGCGCGTTGACCTGTAGTTGGGGAACGGGGACCGCCGACGTGCTCCGGGCCGCACGCTCGGCATTGACACGAGCAACCAGATCCTGCGCGTAGAGCGATTCCACCGCCGGAACGGACTGCGCCGACGCACCGGGTCCCGTCGGTGCCGCCACCGCGCTGTGCAAGGACGCCACGTATCCGACAGTGCCGAGCAGCACCGTCACCGCCATCAGCGCGGAGACGCGCTGGCGCATCGATGATCGCCTCATAACCGAAGCAATGGCACTGCCATGCGCCGCCCCTGAAGTGACGTGACGCGTGCCGTGCCGCGGACCGGCCTCTTGTCGGTTCTCGTACACGGTGATTGGCCCCTTTCGCCGGTCAGTCTTGCATTGCGGGTTCGATCCGCTCCACTCCGCGAAGAGTGCGTCTTCTGCTCTATCGGCTCGAATGGCTGAAAACTGTTGCCTACTTGGGGTACAAAGGTCCGTGCCCGTCCCGGTCCCGGCTTCGATACCCAGCTCGTTCGCGGAATTGGCATCCCGGGTGTCAAATTGGGGCCGTTGGGGACCGACGGACCAGGTCGGGACGTTGAACCTCATCGACGAAGCGGCTCGGCTGCGCGGGGTGGCGAGCGTCCGTGACGGGACTGCCTTCGCCCTGGGACTCCCCCTTTCTGCTGCTGAGGGGATCCAGATGGGTTTTGTCCCCGGCCGGGTGAACCCGGAGCGGACCATGATCGCCGTCAACGAGCCTCTCAGCCCTGATCCCGAGTGGATCGCCTCGTCGGAGGACAGGGTGACCCTCGCCATGCAGTGCGCCACCCATTGGGATGGCCTGGCTCACGTGTCCTACGGAGCGGGGCCGGATGGTGGCCGGCTCTACAACGGGTACCCGGCTTCGGATATCACCGAAGACGGTGCCTCCAAGCTGGGAATTCACCTGATCCGGTCCTTGGTGTCACGGGGGGTCCTCCTTGACGTGGCCCGATGCAAGGGCGTGGAGATCCTCGAACCCGGCTACCCGATCACTCCGGCGGACCTCGATGCGTCCTGCGAGATGGGGAGCACCTCCATCTCGCCCGGTGACGTGGTTCTGGTCCGCACCGGCCAGGTTGCCCACCTTGCCCTGCCCGGCAGACCGGGGCTGGGAGGGAGTGATCCCGTGCGGAACCTGGTCGCCTACACATGGCCCACGCCCGGCTTGACCATGGCCACAGCCGAGTGGTTCCACGCCCACGATGTGGCCGCGGTGGCCACGGACACGCTGGTTCTCGAGGTCTATCCCTGTGAATCGGAGGAGCTCTACCTGCCGGTGCACCTCCTCCATCTGGCGGAGATGGGGATGACCCAAGGCCAGAACTGGTTCCTCGACGAACTGGCCGACGCGTGCGCGGCCGATGGTCGGTACGAGTTCTTGTTGGACGCGACCCCTCTCCCTTTCACCAACGCCCTGGGTTCACCGGTCAATCCGGTGGCGTTGCGCTGAGGGAACACGACCCCGCGCCCCTACCAGCTACCGCCTGGTCGACGAACTCGGCGGCTTCGACCGGCCCCCGGCCTTGGATGTGACAGCCTTCGCCGAGGCCGCCTTGACCTCTGCGGTACGGGCCGATGCGGCGCCTCCTCCCACCACCGGTCCCGTCCGGGGCAGGAGAGCCTCCGCCCCGGCCACCCGGGCCCCCTCCGGCGCGGCGCGGCCGGTGACCGACCAGTGGAGGAGCCGGGCCTGACTGTCGACCAGCGACGCGGTACGAATACCCCAGAACTCGAACCCGTATCGGTGGCCGGCCACCTGGGCCAGCATGGCGATGAGGGTGCCCGCCGCAGCCATCGGATCGGCGCCGGCCGGGGACCCAGAGCTTCCGGCGTTGGTGGCGATCACCCGGGCCAGGGTGACAGTCACCGCGTTGAGAGCCCGGACCCGCAGGCCCTGGAACCGCAGATCGCCTTCGACCGTGGTCAGCTCGACAACCCGGAACACGGCACGGTTGCGTTCCCAGTACTCCATGAAACCCTCGACCACGGCGACGGCGGTGTCCCATCCGGCTCCCTCCGACCAGTCGCCATCGACCAGCCCGGCCAGGACGCCGACCCCTTCGACCAGCTCTTCGGCCAGTACCGTGATAGCGCCCTCCACGTTCTCGAAGTACTGGTAGAACGTGGCCGGCGACGTCCCCGCCCGCCGGGCGATGTCGATGACCTTGATCGAACGCCACGGGGTAGCCACCAACAGCTCGGCGGTGCACTCCAGAAGCCGCTGCCGGGTGGCCCTGCCCCGGTGACCAGGGATCCGGCCGTCGGTGGTGGCGATCAGCTCCGGATCGTCGGCCTCGGGATCTTCGCTCTCGGGACCGTCGGCCTCCGCACCGTCGGGCTCCGTATCGTCGGCCCCCTCATCGGCGACCTCCGTATCGTCGGCCTCCGGATCTTCCACGATGTGCATGGCGGACCATGGTACCGAGGGTCGACCGGACATGACGGAGCGTCAGACAGCTCGAGCATGGACCGAACATGACGGACGGGGCCGGCCACCAGGCCGCCGGGCACCGCAGAACATGGGCCGCAACCGGGCCGGACATCGGATTACCAGGAACGAAACCCCTGGAGAGTAGGGTAAAAGGTCATGGCGAACCGTCCGGTGCCCCGCACCTTGACGCGGGCCCAGCAAGCCCGTCGCCAGCGTGTCGTCGACGCGGCCATGGCCCTCGGGCTCGATGGGGGCTACGAAGCCGTTCAGATGCGCGACGTGGCCTCGAGGGCGGACGTCGCCATGGGCACCGTTTACCGGTATTTCACCAGCAAGGACCACCTGTTGGCCGCCGCCCTGGTCCACTGGGTCGAGCAGTTGGACAACCGGCTCGCCCAACTTCCGGCCCAGGGCGACTCGGCCGCCGTCCGGGTCATGGACGTCCTCGACCGGGCGCTCAGAGCCATGGGCCGTCAGCCCCAGCTGGTCGGCGCGGTGTTCACCGCCCTCGCCTCCCCGGATCCGGCCGCCATCGAGTGCCAGCAGCAGGTATCGGTGCTCATGGAGGGGATCATCACACGAGCCATCGGTGAACCCCACCCGCCTGATCTCAGCGACCGCGCCCGTGTACTGGGTCACGTCTGGTATTCGGCCCTGGTCGGGTGGGTCAATGGCTGGAGCAACATGGGCCGGGTCCACGATGAGCTCGTCGTGGCCGTCGGGCTGCTCCTGCCGTCCGACATCTATGCCGCGGCCCTCAGCCAGAACTGAGCGCGGCACCGTTCGTACCCTGCCTCCCCCGGGCCTTCCGGCCGGGCCGGGACCGCTTGACCATCTGCGGCGGGCCCCAAGGGGTACCGTCTGACATGCCTTCGGCCATCGAAGTACGGGGACTGTCCAAACAGTTCGGGCCGGTTCGGGCCGTCAACGATCTCAGTTTCGAGGTGGCGCCCGGTAGGGTCACCGGCTTCCTCGGACCCAACGGCTCGGGCAAGACCACCACCCTGCGCATGCTGCTCGGCCTGGTCTCGATCACCGACGGCACCGCCACCTTCGGCGGGCGCCGCTACGTGGACATCGACAAGCCCATCCACCATGTGGGTGCCGTCCTCGAGGCGACCAGCTTCCATCCGAGCCGCCGGGCCGAGGACCATCTGAAGATGGTGGCCATCGGAGCGGGGATCCCGCGGGCCCGGGTGGACGAGACACTGGCCCTGGTCGGGCTGTCCGACGTCGCCCGTCGCCGGGTGGGCAAATTCTCCCTGGGCATGAGACAACGTCTGCAACTGGCCACCGCCCTGCTCGGAGATCCGGAGATCCTGATCCTCGACGAACCCTCCAACGGCCTCGACCCCCAGGGCATCCAGTGGTTGCGCACGTTCATCCGGCACCAGGCGTCGATCGGGCACGCCGTGCTGGTCTCGTCCCACCTCCTCTCCGAGATGGAGGAGACCGTCGATGACGTGGTCATCATCTCCCATGGGAAGCTCGTTCTCCAGACCACGTTGGCCGACCTGGCCTCCCAGGCCGGGACCAGCACCGGATTGCGCATCCGCAGCCCAGAGCTGCCCCGCCTGATCACCGTGTTGGAAGCCATCCCGGTGGCCTATCGACAGACGTCGCCCGACACATTGGTCATCGACCGGGCCACGCCCGAGTGGTTCGGGCCGCTGGCCGCGCAGCACCAGATCGTCCTCTACGAGCTCATCCACGAGCGGGGCAGCCTCGAGGAGGTCTTCCTCAGCCTGACCCACGGCTTCGATGCGGCCGATCCGAGCTTGGCCGGCGTCAATGCCGGCGGCCAGGCTGCTCCCTTCGGCTCCGTGTCGGGCACTGGATCGGCGTCGATGCCCGGAGGTGCGGGATGATCCCCGGCATCAGGTCGGAGTTGCTCAAGATCCGGACGACGGCTATTCCGTGGGTCCTGACCGGCATCGCCTTGGTCATCGACGGCCTGCTCATCCTGGTGTACTTCGTGAACCACGGCAGTGGCGGTGGCAATGGTGGTGGTGGCAATTCGTTCGGAGTCCCGAACTATCCCCACACCACCCAACAGCTCAGAAACCTTCTCGGCTCCGGGTTCGAGGGCTATCTATTCGCCCTCCTGCTCGGCACCCTCATGGTGACCGTCGAATTCCGGCACAAGACCGTGACCACCTCGTTCCTCGTGACCCCGCACCGACCCCGCTTCGTGGGCGCCAAGCTGTTGACCGCAGCCATTCTGGGAGCCTTGCTGGCCGTACTCATGCTGGTGGTCACCCTCGTCGCCGGCGGTATCACCCTCTCGGCCCAGGGTGGGTCGTTCTCGTCCCTGGTGCGGCAGCTGCCGGCCGTTGCGCCCGGGATGATCCTGGTCTTCGCCCTCTTCGCCATCCTGGGCGTCGGCGTGGGGTCGGTCCTCACCAACCAGGTGGCGGCCATCGTCGTCTGCCTCGGGTGGTTCATCATCCTGGAAGGCATCCTGGTGAGCCTGGTCCACGGCGCGTCCAGATGGGTGCCCACCGGTGCCGCAACCGCGGCATCCAACCTGACCCGAGGTCGGGGCGCCGATTTCGGTCTGTTCAACTGGTGGCAGGGCACCCTGTTGATGTTGGGCTATGGGTTGTTCTTCGCCGCGCTCGGCTCGGTCATCCTGGTCCAACGGGACATCACCTGACCTGGATCCGCCACCGGATGGGACGCCGGTGTCGACCATAGGATTCGAACGTGCCCGACCAACCCCCTCACCGGCTCCCGTCCCGCGGTCTCGATGCCGACCGGGTGCTGTCCCGGATGGACGAGTTTCGCAAAGATGACCGAGATTGGCGCGGAGGACGCGTGTTCAGCCTGGTCTACTCGGCCGGGGACGAGGTACACGACCTCCTGGCCCGGGCCGCCACCATGTACTCGGCCGAGAACGCGCTGAACACCGCCGTCTTCCCCAGCCTCGAACGGATGCAACGTGACATCGTGACCATCACCGCCGGGCTTCTCGGAGCCGATCGCCTTCCCGCCGAGCAGCAAAAGGGCGTCCGCGGGTATCTCACCTCGGGTGGCACCGAGTCGCTGCTGCAGGCGACCAAGACGGCCCGGGACTGGGGGCGGGGCGGACGAGGCGTGACCGACCCGAACATGGTGCTCGCCACCTCGGCCCATGCGGCGTTCGAAAAAGCGGCTCACTACTTCGACATCGAGTCGCGCCGCATACCGGTCCGGCCAGACTTCTCCGCCGACGTGGACTCCATGGCCGACGCCGTCGACGCCTCCACGGTGATGATCGTAGGTTCCGCCCCTTCCTACCCCCAGGGGGTGATCGACCCGATCCCCGACCTGGCAGCCGTCGCCCTCGAACGCGGCATCCTGTGCCATGTCGATGCCTGCCTGGGCGGCTTCATCCTCCCGTTCCTCGGCCAGCTCGGGCATGTGACCAAACCGTGGGACCTCTCCGTACCCGGGGTGACCTCGATCTCCGCCGACCTCCACAAATACGGGTACGCATCCAAGGGAGTCTCGGTGATCGTCTACAGCCGGCGGGAGCTGGCCAGCCTGCAGCCGTTCGTCACCACCAACTGGCTCGGTGGCCTCTACGGGTCACCATCCATGGCCGGTACCCGACCGGCAGGTCCGATCGCGGCAGGCTGGGCGGTGCTCCACCACCTGGGTGCAGACGGATACCTCCGGTTGGCCGAAGACGCCCACCAGGCGGCAACGGCGCTGCAGACGGCCATCACGGGTATCCCGGGGCTGGCCGTCCGGGGTGACCCGGACGCCACCGTGTTCGCCTTCGGGGCGGATGCCGATGATGGCCCCGTCGACACCTTCGCCCTGGGTGACGCGCTGGCCGACCGGGGCGGCTGGTTCTTCGACCGCCAGACGCCGCCGGACAGCCTGCACGCGACCGTGCAGGCTGGTCACCGCCTCGTCGTCGACGAGCTTTGTTCGGACCTGGCCATCACAGCCGGCGAGCTGGCCGTGACCGGAGTCCGGGCCCGGGACCGTTCCACGACGTACGGGACGGCGTGATCGCCTGAGCCCGGGAGGAGGTCGTGGCAATTGGGCCGCCGGTGGGCAACACTCGTGCACTGGCCCGAGACCGGTGATCGCAGCGCAACCGGATCGAGGCGGCAACCGAATCTGGCTCTCGACAGCCGGGAGGGGGTGTGATGGACCGCAAATGGTGGACCCTCCTCGCTGTGTGCACGGGCACGTTCATGCTCCTCTTGGACATCACCGTTGTGAATGTCGCCCTCCCGGACATCCAGCGCTCGCTCGGCTCCACCTTCTCCGACCTGCAGTGGGTGATCGACGCCTACACCCTGACCCTGGCCGCGTTCCTGCTCACGGCGGGCGTCATCGGGGACATCTTCGGCCGACGTCGGTTGTTCGCCATCGGACTTGCCATCTTTTCGGCATCCTCACTCGTGTGCGGGCTGTCGACGACCCCGCTCATGCTGACGTTGGCCCGTGGCGTCCAGGGAGTCGGCGGTGCAATCATGTTCGCCACCTCGCTGGCCCTCATCGCCCAGGCCTTCTCGGGCAAGGAGCGTGGCACCGCCTTTGGTGCCTACGGGGCCGTGATCGGGGGTGCCGGGGCCATCGGCCCGCTCATCGGTGGTGCGCTGACCAGTGGCATCGGATGGCGGTGGATCTTCTTCATCAACATCCCCATCGGGATCGCGGCCATCGTCGTCACCCTGGCCAAAGTGCAGGATTCGAAGTCCCCCACGGCGCGGCACATCGACTGGATCGGGTTCGTCACGTTTTCGGCTTCGCTCTTCCTGCTGGTGTACGCCCTGGTCGAAGGCAACTCCAAAGGCTGGAGCAGTTCGACCATCGTGGGCCTCCTGGTGAGCTCGGCCATCTTGATGGCGATCTTCCTCGTCGCCGAATGGCGAGGGTCGGATCCGATGCTCGATCTCTCACTGTTCAAGCGGCCGGCCATGGTCGGGGTGTCGGTGACCGCGTTCACGCTCTCCGCCTCGATCTTCGCCATGATCCTCTACCTCAACTTCTACATGCAGGACATCCTCGGCTACGGGCCCCTCGCCGCGGGTATCCGGTTCCTGCCCATCACCGTGCTCGCCTTCGTCATCTCCCCCATTGCCGGAAAGCTCACCGTCAAGGTCAGTTCGCGCTACCTGCTCGGGCTGGGACTGATCCTGATCGCTCTCGGATGCGATCTGGCCACCCATGTCGGACCCAACTCGACGTGGACAGTGCTCCTGCCCGGATTCATCGTCGCCGGCATCGGTATCGGAATCACCAATCCAGTGGTGGCATCGGCCGCCGTCTCGGTCGTGCCACCGGAGCACAGCGGGATGGCATCGGGCGCGTCCAACACCTTTCGCCAGGTGGGAATCGCCACGGGCATCGCCGGGCTCGGAGCCGTCTTCTTGAGCCAGATCCGCCCCGCCACCGTCACCGCCCTGGCGGGCACGCCGGCCGGTCGTCTCGTACTCGCCCACGCGCCTTCGGCGATGTCAGGTGCCCTTGCCGAAGGCGGCGTCCGCCAGGTGGCATCGACGATCCCCGGCCTGGCCACGCGCCATGCGCTGCTCAGCGCCTACCGGGTCGGCTTCACGGCCACGTTCGACCATCTGATGGCCATCGCCTCCGTCGTGTCCCTGATCGGTGCCGTCGCCGCGCTGGCCCTCGTGCGTCAGCGCGACTTCGTGCCCAGTTACTCGCCCACCGACGGTGAGCCCACGGCTGGCCCCACAGGTGGCCCCGGGCAAGGGCCCCACGGTGGCCCCGCAGAAGATCCTGGCCGCGGTCCCGGAGGGCCGCGCCGCAAGCCACGCCGGGACCCGCCGGGCGGCGGCGGCCGGGGCGGCGGCGGCCGGGGAGGCTCCGAGCGTGCGGGGAGCCCGGAAGATCCGACCCCTGTCAACGCTCCGGCCCGGAGCCCCTCCCCGGGGCTGTCCTCGACGACGCCCTCGCCGTGACGGGGACGGCCAACGGGGCGACCGGAGGCGAACTCGACCGCGTCCCCGAGCGGCGTGCCACCCGGCCGTTGGATCTGCCCCATCCCTCACGGTTGGCGCCGGAGCACCCGCGGCGGGACGAGATCCTCGATGCTCATCGGATGGCCATGGCCCGGGGCGAGCCGGGCTACCTCGATCCCGAGACCGGGCTCTTCGTGTTGACCGCCTTGCAGCTGGCCGACCGGCAACAGTGCTGCGGTTCGGGCTGTCGCCACTGCCCCTACCTGCTCTGAGCGCTGAGCGCCGAGCGCCGAGTCCTGAGCGCTGCCTGCCGAGCGCTGCCTGCCGAGCGCTGCCTGCCGAGTGCTGAGTGCCGAGTGCCGTGCACTGGGTGCCGTGCACTGGGTGCCGAACCGCACAACGAGCAAGGGCCACCTAGGGTGCACCCAGATGCGCACCCGATCGAGGAGACCGAGATGAAGACCAGGCTGACCGACGTGCTCGGCATCGACCACCCGGTCATGTTGGCGGGCATGGGTGGCGTGTCCTACGCGCCCCTGGTGACGGCGGTATCCGAGGCCGGAGGGTTCGGCTGCCTCGGCGCCTCGACGATGTCCAACGAGCAGATGGTGTCCGAGATCGCCCGCGTCCGTGAGGCCACGGACAAGCCCTTCGGTGTCGACCTGCTCACCGCCATGCCCGGAGACCTGGTCGGGCAGGTCGAGCAGATCATCGAGGGAGGTGCCTCTGTCTTCGTCGCCGGACTCGGCGTTCCGGCCGAGGTGGTCGACCTCTGCCACCAACACAACGTCCTGGTCATCAACATGTGCGGAAAGGTGGACCACGCCCGGCGGGCGCTCGAGGCCGGATGCGACGTGGTGGTCGCCCAGGGCACCGAGGCCGGCGGCCACACCGGCCTGGTCGCCACCATGCCGCTCGTCCCCCAGATCGTCGACGCCGTCGGCGCCCACATCCCGGTCGTGGCGGCCGGCGGTATCTTCGACGGACGGGGCCTGGCCGCGGCCCTGGCCCTCGGAGCGGACGGGGTATGGATCGGCACCCGGTTCATCGCCACCCCCGAGGCCCGGGCGGTCACCGGCTACAAGGACGCCTTGGTGCGGACCAAAGAGGACGGCACCACCATCAGCCGGGCCTTCTCCGGCAAGACCATGCGTGTGGTCCGCAACCAGTACACCACCTTCTTCGACGAGCACCCCGCCGACCTCAGCCCGTTTCCGGCCCAGCTCGGCCGATCCATCGAGGACGGGGCGTTCCACCTCGGTGGGGACGAGGACACCTCGGGAATCGATCCCGACCGCGAGTGCTACCCGACCGGCCAGGGGGTGGGGGCCATCCAGACATTGATGCCGGCGGCCAGCCTGGTCGCCCAGATCGTGGACCAGGCCGAGCAGGTGTTGGCCGGCCTGGGCCGGACCGCCGACGGTTGACACCGCGGCGCCGACGGCGCCGACACCGCGGCGACCGCGGCGGCGGCGTTGTCTGCTCAGCCCTCGCCGAGCACCGCCCGGTCTCCCGCCCGCAGCCCGGCGATGACCCGGCGGTAGGTGCCGGCGGCGTCGTCCCCCAGCGAGTCGGTATCCAACCAGCGCAGCCCGTGCTCGCCGTGGTGGCGGTCGACCCCGTAGATCCCGAACCGGGGCTCGTACGATCCCCACTCGTAATTGTCGACCAGCGACCAGTGCCAGTACCCCTCGACGGGGACACCCGCATCGACGGCCGCCATCACCGCGGCGATGTTCTCCCGCAGGTAGCGGGGACGGTCCCATCCGTCCATGCGGGGATACGACCGCCCCTTCGTGACCCGGTTGCACATTCCGTTCTCCACCACCCAGAAGGGGAGCCCCGGGGTGAGGGCGGCCTGGGCCTCGAGCCACCGGGTGAGCCCGCCCGGGTCGGGCGCGTCGTCCCACAGTTCCCGGGTCGGAGCGCTGTTGCGCCCACCGGACGTCCGCCGCCCGGGCAACCGGAAGTGGCGGGATGCCACCGGCTCGTAGTAATCGAGGCCGATGGCGTCGAGCGTGCGCTCGTGCGGGCTGTCGTAGACCGCCTTCACCGCCCGGTTGGGGAGGCCGTGGACCAGCCGCCCGGTGCGGGAGGAACCGGTCCCAGGGGAGCCGGCTCCGGGAGGACCGGTCTGGAGGAACCCGGTCTCGGGGCTGCCGCCCCACCAGCCGGCCCCGTACGGCGACATCGCCGCGCTGAACCGGCGGAGCAGGCGTTCGACCGCGCCTACCGGGGGGAGGGCGCGGTCGTGCTGGAGGCGGCGCTCGGCGAGCCAGTCACCGAGCTCGTCCCGTTCGACCCCCATGCTGCGGGCCAGCAGCAGATCGACGAGCAGGCGGTCGTACTCGTAGACGCTCATGCACGAGTTGTTGGTGGTGACCACGGCGTCGGGCCGGACCCGATGGATGACCTCGTAGCCGGCCACATGTGCGGCGAGCAGGTTGTCCGCGGCGATGGCCACATCACCGAGAGCCAACCGGCGTCCCGGCGGGAACATCCCGAGCGCCCAGGTCCCGATGGCCAGGACGTTGATCTCGTTGATGGTGACCCAGTGGCGCACCATGGGCGCCAGCGCGTCTGCGGCCAGTTCCGCCCAGGCCCGGTACCGGTGGGAGGCGTCCGGCCGCAGCCAGAAGTCCTCGCCCAGCCAGGCCGGATGGGTGAAGTGGTGCAGGGTGACCAATGGCTCGAGACCGCGGTCGAGGCAGGCCCGGACGATGGAGGCGTAACGCTCCAGGGCGGCGCGGTCCACGCCGTCGGGTTCGGGGACCACCCGGGCCCACTCGACGCTCAACCGGAAGCTGTTGCAACCCAGGCCGGCGACCCGATCAAGTGCCTCCTCCGGCCGGTCCCAGAAGCCGACTCCGTTGCCCGACGGCTCGACCCGACCCACCTGCTCCCAGGCGAGCCAATTGTTGGCCACCTGACCCGGACCGTTGTAACCGCCCTCGATCTGGAACCCGGCCGTCGCCACCCCGAACAGGAAGGGGTGGGTGGACCCGCCGACGGCTGCGCCGTCGCTCGTCGGTGGCTGACCAATCGAGGACAACGTCCCCACCTTTCCCGTGCGAGTGATCCAGTCGTGGGTCATCCGGAGCGAGTCACCCGGTACGGCTCGCCTTCTGCGGGCCACCCGGTACGGGGAGCCTTGACGTTCACTGCTGTGCAACCAAGACCGACCACCGCCGTGATACTCACCCGATCCGGACGGTGCCTGACGGATGGCGATGGTAGCTTGCACCCCGAGCCGAGCAAATCCACCTCCCTCCGATGACCACCACCGCCTACGACCCCGAACGCCTTCCGGTGGTCGTGGCGTCGGGCCAGTCCATCGAGCGCACCGAGCTGGTGACGCCCATCGATCTGATGGCCCGGGCGTCCGAAGAGGCGCTCGCCGCGGCTCCGGCCCTCAGGGACAGGATCGACCGCCTGTCGGTGGTGGACGTCCTGTCCCGCTCCGGACCGGCCCCGGCCACCGAACTGGGCGAGCGGATCGGTGCCCGGCCCACCGCCTACGAGGTGACCACCATCGGCGGCAACAGCCCGCAGTGGCTGGTCAACCGGGCCGCCGGCGCCATCGCCGAAGGTGCCCTCTCGGTCACCTTGATCGCGGGCGCCGAGGCCATCCGGTCGTCACGCGCCCGCCGGGCGGCGGGGATGCCTCCGGCCCCGGGTCGGACCCAACTCGCTCCTGATCCGGTGGTGGGCGATGACCTTCCCGGGATAGGTCCGGCAGAGGCCGCCATCGGACTGCTCCTGCCCGTGCACGTCTACCCCCTGTTCGAGAGCGTGGTGGCGGCGCGGGCCGGACACGACACCGCCGAGCATCGTCGGGTCATGGGGGAGCTGCTGGCCCCCTTCACCGAGGTGGCCGCAGCCAACCCCTACGCCTGGTTCCGCGAGGCCCGCACCGCTGCAGCCATCGCCACCCCGTCCGCCGACAATCGCCTCGTCTGCGACCCCTACACCAAGTGGATGTGCGCCTACCTCGGGTCCGACCAGGGGGCCGCCCTCCTCGTCTGCTCGCTGGCCGAAGCCAGACGTGCCGGGATCGCCGATCGGGCCGTCTTCGTCTGGTCGGGGGCCGACGCGACGGATGTCCGGTTCCCGACGGCCCGCCCCGATCCCGGTCGGTCGCCCGCCATCGCCGCGGCCGGGAGGGCTGCATTGGCGGCCGCCTCCTCGGCCGCCGGTCGGGGCGGCAGCATCGGGATCGACGACATCGAAGTCCTCGACATCTACTCGTGTTTCCCCTCGGCCGTCGAACTGGCCGCCGCCGCGCTCGGGATCGCCCTTGACGACTCGCGAGGGCTCACGGTGACCGGCGGCCTTCCCTACTTCGGCGGACCCGGCAACAACTACACCACTCACAGCATCGCCACGGTGACCGACATGCTGCGCGATCCTGCATCGGGGGCCGGGAGTGGCCGGAGTGCGGGCAGTGGCGGGCGTGGAGGGAGTGGCCGGGGTGGAGGGGGCGCGGGAGTCCGCCTGGGCATGACCACCGGGCTCGGGTGGTTCGTCACCAAGCACTCCATCGGGGTCTACGGAGCCGATCCCCCTCCGGCAGGATTCCACCAGGGTGACACCGCGAAGGCCCAATCAGAGATCGACGCCACCGCGGCGGAGGTGGCCCTCGACGTCGCCGAGCCGACCCCGGCCACCGTCATCGCTGCCACCGTGATCAGGGACGACCAGGGCGCACCGACCGGAGCGCCGCTCCTTGCCCGCCTCCCCGACGGACGGCAGATGGCGCTCGCCTCGGCGGACGACGAGGTCAGCGCCACACTGGGTCATCTGGACATCCCCGGGCTCGTCGGTTCCTCGATTGTCGTCGAGCCCGGCGAGCCGCGCTACCGTCTGGCCACAGGTTGAGCGAGCACGGGAGACCAAGACCGCCATGTCCGAACTAGAACGCGAGAGACGGGGTCATGTCGAGATCCTCACCATCAACCGGCCCGAGGCCCGGAACGCCATAAACGGGGCGGTCTCGCTGGCCTTCGGTGCCGCATTCGACGAGCTCGAGGCCGACGACGACTGCTGGGTGGTCATCGTCACCGGTGCCGGGAACAAGGCATTCAGCGCGGGCATGGACCTCAAGGCGTTCACGGCCGGCGAGGCCGCGGACATCATGGGGGCCAAGGGTGGGTTCGGCGGTATCGCCCAACGCGACTTCGCCAAGCCGCTCATCGCCGCCGTCAACGGGTCGGCACTGGCCGGCGGGTGCGAGATCATGCTCTCGTGTGACCTGGTGGTGGCCGTCGAGGACGCCCTGTTCGGGATCCCCGAGGTCAAGCGCGGACTCATGGCCGCGGCGGGGGGTCTGATCCGCCTGCCGAAGAGGATCCCCCCGGCCATCGCCCTCGAACTGGCCCTCACCGGTGACCCGATCGACGCCCGGCGTGCCCTCGAATTGGGGTTGATCAACCGGGTCGTGCCGGCGGACAAACTGATGGAAGAGGCGATGGCGCTGGCCACCGCGATCGCCGACAACGCGCCCCTGGCCGTGCGGACCTCGAAGCGGGTGATGAAGGAGGCGGGTGAGCTGCCCGACGCCGAGGGGTGGGCCATCAACAACGCCGCCGTGCCCGAAGTGTTCGGATCCGCCGACGCCAGGGAGGGCCCGATCGCCTTCGCCGAGAAGCGCAAGCCCAACTGGTCGGGCAAGTAGACGGAAGGGATCCCACGGGCCGGCGGGGACGGGCCGGCGGGGACGGGTGACCGGACCGGACAGGACGGGCCGGCGGGGACGGGCCGGCGGGGCACGCCGACACAGCGCATCGACGGGAGCAGACATGAACATTGCCGGCAACGTGGCCCATGTCGCCAGTACTGCGCCCTCCCTCTCGGACGGGCTCGGCGGCTTCCGCCTCATCCTCCACGTATTGGCGGCCACGATCTGGGTGGGCGGGCAGTTCACCGTGGCCGGCCTGCTCCCAACCGTCCGCTCGCTCGGGGAGGACGCACCGAAGAAGGTGGGCCAGGCTCTCGCACGGCTTCTGTGGCCGGCCTATGCCGTGCTGGTGATCACCGGGTTCTGGAACATCAGTGCCCTGACGGTCAAGGATGCATCCTCGGCCTGGAAGACCGTCCTCGTCATCAAGATCGTGGTGGTCGTCGTCGCCGGAGTGGCGGTGTTCCTCCATCAGCGGGCCACGACCAAACGGGGAACGGCCATCTGGGGTGCAGTCGGGGCCCTGGCCTCGGTAACCGCCCTCTGCCTGGGGGTGTTCTTGGCCGGATGAGGCGCTCGTCCGGCCGCTCATGCCGTGTCGAACACCCCTGTAGCTGCTGCGCAGCGACCCGGACCGGACAGGTCTAACCTGGTACTCGCATCCAACAAGGGAGACACCGTCATGCATTTCAGCCCGCCAGCCGACCTTTTCGGCGAACAAGGCATCATCGTCTTGATTGTTGTTGCACTCGTCTTGTTCGGCTCTACACAGATCCCCAAGTTGGCCCGGTCACTGGGTTCGGCCCAGAAGGAGTTCAAGAAGGGCCTCGAAGAAGGCGGATCCGACGACGGGGCCGGCACCAAATCGGCCGGCACCAATTCGGTGACCCAAGCCACACCCCCAGCCGCGATCACACCTCCGGCCCAGACCTCGTCCCCCGTCGAGTCGAACGGCGACGGCTCCACGAGCCCATCTTCCTGATCGCTCCGGTGCCAAGCCGATGAGCGAGGGGATCGGACCGGAGCAGCTGGCCTCGGCCGGTGGCCGAAGGCAGCGGCGGAGGTGGTTGCCCTTTTGGGTCATCCAGGCCACTGAGATCGTGGTGGCCCTGGTCTTCGCGGACATCTCCGTCCATGTCGCCAACGGCGGCCTGCTGGTCGGCGGAGCGATCGCCCTGATCGGACTGGCCGTGACCGCCCAGGGTCCCCTCGGGCTCTTCCGGATCTGCGGCCAACGACTCCATGTGGTCCTCGCCATGGCGCTGTCCGCCGTCATCGCGCTGGCTCCCTTCGTGCCCGCGCTTCGTCCAGACATCGAAGGAATCATCGTGGTCGAATTCGGAGCCGTCGGGCTGTTCCGTGTGGCCACCTTGACCATGACGGGCCAGGAGCACCGGGCCATACGTCGGGGCGCGTCCGACGGGTCCCCGGTGATCGACACGACGGCGACCGTCATTGGCGAAGGGGGCGGAGGCGGCGGTATGGGTGGAGGCGTTGCGACCGGCTCAGGGGCGGCGACGGGCTCAGGGACGGCGACAGGGACGAACGGTGGCCGACCCACGGCCTCGCCGACCACCTCCGGAGCCGCGGCCCGATGGGCGGGTCGAGCCAGCGGTGCGGCAGTCGCCTCCGGAAAACAGGTGGTGACCAATTACCGGCCCGAGGCCGAGATACAGGTCAAGCGCACCATCAGGGGGATCGGCAAGTTGGCCGGGCGGGTGTCCTCCCGGCTCATACCTCCCGACGACTCCACCCGCTGACCGCAACGAGGGGTCAGCCCCTTTGCGTCCCGCCAGCCTCCCGGACAGAACAGCTAGATTTCCCCCGGGGGCGAAAGGGGGACCGTCATTGCCCGACGCCCATGACGTGTTGGCGACAGCCGAGAGGCTCTGGAACGGGGAGATCTCCACGGTAGAGTTCCACCCCCTGCGACCGTCGACCGGCCTCGCCGAAGTGGCCGACGGGGTGGCCTTCGTCCCTTCATTCGCCAATGTGTCGGCTGTGAGCACCGCCGACGGCCTGTTGCTGGTCGATACCGGGAGCGCCCTCACGGCGGCCGAAGTTCACCGCACCCTCCGCACCTGGTCGCCGGATCGTCTCAACACTGCGATCTACTCACATGGGCACATCGATCATGTCTTCGGGGTACCGGTATGGGCGGCTGAATCCACCGGGGCCGGATGGCCCGAACCGGTCGTGGTGGCCCACGAGGCACTGCCCGCCCGCTTCGACCGCTACATCCTGACCGCGGGGTACAACGGCATCATCAATCGCCGGCAGTTCAACATCGACTCGCTGGAATGGCCCATCGACTACCGGTATCCCGATCGTACCTACACCGACCGGCTCGATCTTGACATCGGCGGGAGGAAGGTCGAGCTCCATCACGCCAGAGGCGAGACCGACGATCACACGTGGACATGGCTTCCTGACACCCGGGTCCTGTGTTGCGGAGATCTGTTCATCTGGGCATCGCCCAATGCCGGCAATCCCCAGAAGGTCCAGCGCTACCCGGCCGAATGGGCCGACGCTCTGCGCCGCATGCTTGCCCTCTACGACTCCCCAGGCGGGGGTCCCGAGGTGCTGCTCCCCGGACACGGGTACCCCGTGGTCGGGTCCGACCGGGTCCGTCAGGCCCTGACCGACACCGCCGAGCTCCTCGAGTCGCTGGTGGAGCAGACCCTTGCCCTCATGAACAGCGGTGCCCGCCTCGACGAGGTCATCCACACCGTCGTACCCCCGGCCAGGCTGATGGAACGGCCCTACCTCAAACCGGTCTACGACGAACCCGAGTTCATCGTTCGGACCGTCTGGCGGCTCTACGGCGGGTGGTGGGACGGGAATCCGGCCACGCTCAAGCCGGCTCCTGAGCGCTCGCTCGCCGTCGAACTGGCCGACCTGGCCGGGGGACCCGGCGTGCTGGCCGACCGAGCCCTGGCCCTTGCCGGCGGGGACGAGCACAAGCCGGGTCCCGGGAGCGAGGGAGGCCCGGGCCCCGGGGGTGCGGTCCGTCCAGAGGCCGACGACGCCGCCCTACGCCTGGCCGGGCACCTGGCCGAGCTGGCCTGGCTGGCCGCGCCCGACGACCCGGGGGTCCAGCTCGTCCGGCGCACGGTGTTCACCCGCCGGGCCGATGCCGCTTCTTCGACCATGGCCCACGGGGTGTTTTCGTGGGCGGCACGCGAGTCGGGCAACGGGAGCAGCGACCGCTCTTCGTGACCATGGCCCATCGGGCCTGCCCGCCACCTTCCTGAACTGGGAATTCGCTCAGCTCGAGGGAGGTCGCCGCTCAACTTCTAATTCTGCTCCCGTGCCCACTAGTGTCATCGCCGTGAACGCATTCACAACCGGCTCTCCACTCCCGCAGCGCGGTGCCGAATCACCCGCGTCAGCACCCGTCGGCGAGCCGGGTTCGACCCCCGATCCGGGGCGCTCCGGGCGAGGGCGTCGGTGGCGACGCCGCGGTGCGTTGCTGGCCATCGGGGCACCCTTGGTACTGGCCGGATGCAACGCCTACCCGACCTATGGGGCGAGCAGGGGTGCCACCAAGCAGGGCCAGGAGACCTTCAAGCTCTACTCGGGCATGATGACCACCGGCATCATCGTCGGCGGTGCGGTGGGCCTGCTGATCCTGTGGACCATCATCCGCTACCGGAAGCGCTCCGACGAGATGCCCCGGCAGTTCCACGAGAACGTCCCCATCGAAATCCTCTACACCGTGATCCCGGTGGTCATCGTCGGGTTCCTGTTCGCCTTCACCGTGCTGACCGAGAACAACGTCGACGCCGTCCAACCGGTCAACGCCACCCTCACCTCCACCGGAAAACCGGTGGTCGACATCAAAGTGACCGCATTCCAGTGGGGCTGGCGGTTCGACTATCCCGACCTCAACGTGGGCGTGGCCGGCGAGACGACCAACGGGCCTGGCAACCACGGACCGCAGATGGTGGTCCCGGTGGGCCAGACCGTGCAGATCGAACTGGTGTCGGACGACGTGATCCACGGCTTCTACGTGCGGGACTTCAACTTCAGCCGCTACGCCCTCCCCGGAGTGCACAACTACTTCGACCTCAACGTGATCCACGCCGGGACCTACAACGGTCAGTGCACCCAGATCTGCGGCCTCTACCACTCGGAGATGCTGTTCACGGTGAAGGCGATCAGCCCGGCTGCCTTCGCCCGATGGGCGAGGAGCGAGGCGGCCAGCGGCCACATCCTGCCGCGTTCGGGGTCTTCGGCGCAGGACAATCCGCCGATCGACACCCACATCACCAACGGCAGTGGCTACAACACACCCTCTCAGGCAAAGGGAGACCAATGACGACGACGATCGAGCCCCCCGGTCTGATCGCCCCGGAACAGCCCGGAGGACCGGACGGCCACGCCCCCGGCGCCCACCACGGGGAGAGCGATCACGCCCACCACGAGGGCCCGACGGGACTCATCAACTGGCTGACCTCCACCGATCACAAGGTGATCGGCAAGAGCTACATGATCACCTCCCTGGTGCTCTTCTTCATCGCCGGCATCATGGCCCTGGTCATCCGGGCACAGCTGGCCACCCCGACCGCCTCCATCGTCAGCTTCCAGACCTACAACGAACTGTTCACCATGCATGGCAGCCTCATGCTCTACCTGTTCGCCGGGCCCTTCGCCTTCGGCGGTCTGGCCAACTACATCGTGCCCCTGCAGGTCGGCGCTCCGGACATGGCCTTCCCGCGCCTCAACGCCCTCTCCTACTGGCTGTACCTGGGTGGCTCCATCACCATGATGTCCGGGTTCCTGGTCGCCGGCGGCGCGGCCAGCTTCGGCTGGGTGGCGTATGCGCCCCTGTCCAACGCCACCAATTCCCCCGGCGCCGGGGCCGACCTGTGGCTGATGGCCCTCGCCCTCACCGGGTTCTCCGCCATCTTCACCGGCGTCAACCTGTGCGCGACCATCTTCTATCTGCGGGCCCCGGGCATGACCATGTTCCGCGTGCCCATCTTCTCGTGGAACATGCTCGTCACCGCCATCCTCATCTTGATTGCCTTCCCGGTGCTGTTCGGTGCGGTGGTCCTCCTCTTCTGCGACCGACATTTCGGCACCCATATCTTCACCGTCCAGGGCGGCGGCGTGCCGGTGCTGTGGCAGAACCTGTTCTGGTTCTTCGGACATCCCGAGGTGTACATCCTGGCCCTGCCCTATTTCGGGATGGTCACCGACATCATCCCGGTGTTCTCACGCAAGCCGTTGTTCGGTTACAAGGGCATGGTCTTCGCCACCATGTCCATCGCCGCCCTCTCCACCGGAGTGTGGGCCCACCACATGTTCACGACCGGCGTGGTCCTCCTGCCCTTCTTCTCGCTCCTCTCCTACATGATCGCCATCCCCACCGGGATCAAATTCTTCAACTGGATCGGGACCATGTGGGGCGGCCAGCTGAGCTTCCAAACCCCGATGCTGTTCTCCATCGGGTTCCTCTTCGCCTTCCTCATGGGCGGGGTGACCGGTGTGCTGCTGGCGTCGCCCCCCGTCGACTTCATGACCCACGACACGTACTTCGTGGTCGCCCACTTCCATCAGGTCCTCATCGGAACGGCCGTCTTCGCCGGATTTGCCGGCTTCTACTTCTGGTACCCGAAGATGTTCGGGCGCATGCTGCGGGAGAGCTTGGGCAAGCTCCACTTCTGGGGGCTGTTCATCGGGTTCTGGGTCACGTTCATGCCCCAGTACGTCGTGGGCCTCGACGGCATGCCACGACGCGTGGCCGCCTACCTTCCCTCCAACGGCTGGACCACCCTCAATGTGATCTCGACGGTGGGGGCGTTCATCATCGGGGCGTCCTTCCTGTTCTTCCTCATCAACCTCTGGGTCTCCTGGCGGCACCCGATTCTGGCCGGTGACAACCCCTGGGACGGCCACACGCTCGAGTGGTTCACCACCTCACCGCCGCCACACCACAACTACACCCACCTGCCTCCGATACGTTCGGAAAGGCCCACGTGGGACTACAACCATCCCGAACACCGGACAATTCACACCGGGAAGCCCGTCAAGCCCTCAGGCGACCCGTCGCCCGACAGCGAGACGGTGGGAGCCAGTTCGTGAAGATCTACGGGTTCTTCCTCGCCGGTATCGGCGCCTTCTTCGCCATCATCGGCCTCGTCTACTGGTTCACCAGCTACGAGGACGGCGGATTCTTGATGTTGATCGGATCGGCGCTGCTCGGACTGTTCCCCGGCTCCTACTACCTGTGGTGGTCCTCCAAGATGAAGCCCCAGGCCGACGACGACGCCGGCGCGGACATCGCCGAGGGTGCAGGCACGGTCGAGTCGTTCCCGGGTTCGAGCATCTGGCCTTTCATTCTCGGTATGGGTGCGTTGTTCACCGTGCTGACATTCGTGTTCGGGTTGTGGCTCGCTCCACTGGGTGCGGCGCTGCTCCTGTCGGGCGCCGTGGGCGCCACCGTGGAGAGCCGACGGGGCGGGAACGTCCCCGTGGCCCCCAGGCAGTCCGAGTCCGACACGGTCTGACCGGAACGGCGGACCGTGTGTCCGTATCCGCTCCCGGACTGAGCTGCGGCGAGATTCGGCGAGATTCGGCGGGCTGTCAGCGAGCGCCGTCGGGCATTGCTCTCTCTCTCTGTTCTCTCTCTCGGTAACGTCGCTCTTCGCGTTCAATCCGCGTCGAAGTCGAAAATCGCTTCTCGTCTGGGACCGTGGCCGGATTCTGTGGAAACCACTGGGCGTGCAGGACCCGCCGGATCGAGCACATCGTCATGATGTTGTCTCAAAGCCGCGGCGGTGGCCGTCGCTTGTCGACACCTCGCGCTGTTCTTCCCGGCTTTCGACGGCCCGATGTCTTCAGTGTGCCCGATGTCTTCGGCGACTTCGATGTCTTCGGTGTCTTCGGTGGGTACCACCGCCAGCGACCCGGCCCGCCTTGGAGTTGGAAGCCCTTATGGGTGCGAAGGTAGTGGTGGTGCGCGCAGAGCCGGGCCAGGTTCTCGAGACTTGCCGGTCCCCCGTCCGCGAACGCAATACGCCAGTGGTCGATCTCGAGTCCACAGCTCACGTCGCACCCGGGGACCACACAGGTGCCGTCACGTTCGATCAGCGCGGTCTTCAAGGGCGCTGGAACGGAGCGGCCGAGGTGGCACACGGTCGTCACGTCGACCCCGTTCGTGATGACCAGGTCGGTGATGGCATCTCCCATCAAGGATCGTGCCGTCTGGATGGGTACCGGTCCCACGCCGGGAATCTCGCAGATGTCGCCGTCACACACCGAGCCGCGACGCAGGGCATCGAGGTCCACTCGCAGGTGAACCGTGGCCGACGGAGCCCGGTGGCTATGTCGGCCGGCCGTGCCCGACCTGTCGGCCGAGCCCGGTTGGCCAATGGTGCCCGGTTGGTCAGTGGTGCCGGGTTCACGTGCGCCAGCGGCACGAGAACCCGATCTGGTACCGCCGGGCGGTCCTGCATCGGGGCTTGAGCTCCTGTCGCTGCGACCGGTGACCAGGGCCACCAGCGCATCGGCGGCAGAGGCCTGAGGCGGCTCGTGGAGGCCGGCGGCGCGTGCCTGCTCGAACTGGCGGTCGGACTCCTTGGTCAACGAGGCCAACAGCTGGGCGCCGGCGTCCGGAGTGAGAAGAGCATCGAGTCGGAAGGCTCCGTCGGCATCTGTCCAAGTCCGGCATCGACGGTCCCGGCGAATGGCCTCATGCGCGCTCGCGGCGTCCTCAGCGGAACGGCCCTCCGCCTTGGCCCGCAGGCATCGCTCCTTCAACTGCCGCAACGTGTCCTTCTCCGCCCCTTTGACCAGCTCGTGTTCACGTCTGGGGTTGATCTTGACCGCATTGGCGACGAGCTTGGCCCGGGACGGGGAGAGCTTTCCCCCGCGGTAGGCCTGCTCCACGTCCGGCTGAGACTCGAGAGCCTGACCCAAGGTGAGGAGGTCGATGGCTTCCCCCACCGACCCCCCGGTCTCTCTGGCCAGCCATTCGGCGGCACTCCTGTGACCCGAAACCACATGGCGGTTGGACTCGGCCACTCGTTTGGCCGCCAGCGTCTTGCCCGCGCCGCACAGGCGCTCGGCCCGAGTGAAGGAGGAGACGAGTGTGGCGGCATCATCACCGCTGTACCGGGACGGTTCGAAGCCGGCCACGAACGATGCGATGGCTTCGATGGCCGCGGAGAGCAACCTCGAATCGACCTCAACGGTAGACCCGGCGATCGCTTCTTCGTCGCTGCCGTCTTGAGCACTGTTCGTTGGATGCGCGGCTGTCACCGTCATGTCGACATGCTCTCAGACCGATGTGACAGGGCTGGGCCCTGGCGGGCTGGGGCAGGCAGGGCTGGGGCCGGCGAGATCTCAGGCCGGGGGCTGGGTCCGCCCGAACAGGCCCGGCGGGTCCACCAGGATGCCCTACAGGCCCACCTCACGGCGACACGGCGACGGGACCCCGCCCCAGGCGGGACCGCTGGCGACGGCGCTCAGACCGTGCCTGGCGGCAGGTAGTAGCCGTTGAGGGGAGCGTCTCGCACCGCCATCGCCTCCTCCAACGTTGGGGTGTGGCGCTTGCCCGACTCCAGCGCGCGCCGGGTGGCCTCGCGGTTGTTCGCATAGACCGACCCCTCGTCGTCAGCCTCTGGGCTGACCCAGACCGCGCAGATCAGGAGCAGGTCGTCGACCAATGAGGCGTCGACGACACCGTCGGCGACCGCCCACATCACTCCCGAGGCCACCCCGGCCTGGGCCGGACCCCAGGTGAGCCCGGAGTGCTTGGGATCGGTCACGGTGGCCTTGTTCACAAACAGGGTCATCGGCTTTGCCGGGATGCCGGGGCGCAGAATGGTTACGAATGCGGCGTGTCCAGGGCGTGGCGTGGCCAGGGCGGTCGTCCAGGCCGTCTCCACCGGGCCGCCCTTGGCGCCGAGCACCGTGTTGAGATGCGCCGCATCCGGTCCGGAGCCGACGAACGACTCCCCGAACTCGGTCTCGAACTCGGTCATGAGACGGGCCACATCAGCGGTGCGTGCTCGAAGGGCACCGTGCGGCCGTACCGGCTCTCCCGCAGGAGCTCACTGCCCTGGGCACCGGCCACGGTGTCGAAGGCGAGCAGCCCCACGTGGCGGCGTCGGGAGCCACCGATGGGGCTGACCCGGTGCAACGAGTGACGACCCTCGAAGACGAGGAGCGTCCCCGGTGTCATGGGCAGCGTGACCACATCGGCCCTGTCTCCCGCCAGGACTTCGGACACCCGGTCGTACCGCTCGTCTTCCGAAGTGCGGATCCTCGGGGCAACTTCGAACTCGCCCCCCGTCTCCGCCGTCTGGATGGCCAGGGAAACGACGAAATCGGTCTGGTCGAAGTGCCACTGCAACTCGTCTCCCTCGCCCATGACCGCCAAGTTGAGCGCACCGAACGGGTCGGCGTAGCGATACAGGGATCCTCGGTCGAGGATGGCTTCGACCAGGCCGAGCAGTGGCGGCCACTCGTAGATCTTTCGCAGCAGGGAATCCTCGGGAATCAGGTCGTAGGCCACCGCGCCCACCGCGTAGTGACCCCAGGTGAGGCGCGGATGGTCGTCGGGAAGGCTGAAGTCCGGGTACTCCAGGTAGGCGGTTCCCACCCCCTCGGAGTGGTGGGCCCGAGGGGCCAGGTTCTCGGCGTCGGCCACCAGGGCGGCGATCCCGTCCGGGGAGACGAACCCAGGGAGCTCCACCGCACCGGTGGCGGCCAGTTGCACACGTGCCCGGTCGACCACGGCTCGGCACGGTCCCCCGTCAAGCTCGTGCACCGGGTACCGGCCGAGGTCGATCAGATGCTCGAACGCCTGGACCATGGTCACCGAGGCTAGCGTCGCCTCGGGATTGGAATTCTCGCAGCCGGGCGGCAGGCGGTCGTGAGCCTGGTCGCACCGCCTGACAGCACCGCCTGACAGCCCGCCGGCACGACACCCCGCCGGCACAGCGGTCCGGCTAGCGCATCACCCGGCGTACACCCTCGCCGGTGGCAAGGTCCGGTGGCGTCTGGTCGATGAACGTCGGCACAGGGACGGCCTCCAGCTCTTCCACACCGTCACCCGGACGGGGCTCCGACTCAACAGTCGAGTACTCGCCGGTTGCCGATCGCTCGACGATCAGCGCCCGCTTCCGTTTGCCGATACCTTCGGCCGCCCGCATCTCCAGACAGATCTTGTAGGCCACCACATAGGCGATGATCGGCGCGATCACCACCGCGAAGCGGAAGAACCAGAGGACGTCTTTCAACGGCAGTTGGAAGAAGTTGGCCATCACGTCGGTCGACGAGGCGAAGAAGGTCATACCCAGCAGCATCAACATGGCCGCTCCCGCCGCGGTCCGCTTGGGACGGTCGCGGGGCCGGTCCAGGAGATTGTGGTAAGCCAGGTCCTTGGTGTGCCGCGACTCGATGAACGGCCAGATGATCAGGATGTTGAAGATGAGCCCGGGGAAGATCACCGCAGGTAGGAACACCTCGAGCGGGATGGTATGGCCCCACCCGACCCACTCCCAACTGGGCATGATGCGCAAGGCTCCATCAAGCCAACCCATGTACCAGTCGGGTTGGACGGCGTAGGAGATCTGGTACGGCTCGTACTGGCCGAACTGCCAGATGGGGTTGATCTGAGCGAACCCCCCCAAGAGGAAGATGACCGCGGTGACCATGAACAAGAACCCCGTGGTCTTGGCCATGAACGTCGGGAACATCGGCGATCCGACCACGTTGTGCTCGGTCTTCCCCTTGCCGGGGAATTGGGTGTGTTTCTGTTTGACCAGCAGTCCGAGGTGGGCGGCGAGCAACCCGATGAGTATCAGGGGCACGATGAGCACATGGATGATGAAGAACCGGGGGATGATCACCCCGTTGCCCGGATAGTTCCCACCGAACACGAAGAAGGCCAGGTAGCTCCCGACCAGGGGGATCGACTCGATGATCGAATAGGCGATGCGGATCCCGGTACCTGACACCAGGTCGTCGGGGAGCGAGTACCCGAGGAACCCGTTGACGATGCCCAGGATGAGCATGGTCACACCGACGATCCAGTTGAACTCCCGGGGCTTGCGGAAGGCGCCGGTGAAGAAGACCCGGGCCATGTGGACGGCGATGGAGCCGAGGAAGATGTCGGCGGCCCAGTGGTGGGCCTGCCGCATCAGGAGACCGGATCTCACGTCGAAGGAGAGCCCGACCGTGGAGGCGTAGGCCTCGGACACCCGCTCACCCCGCAGCGGGATGTAGGAGCCGTGATAGATGATCTGCGAGGCCGAGGGGACGTAGTAGAGCGACAGGAACACTCCGGTGGCCAGCAGGACGACGAAGGAGTACAGGGCGATCTCGCCCAGCATGAACGACCAGTGGTCAGGAAAGATCTTGTCGAGGAAGGTACGCCCGCCCTTGGCCACCCCGAGTCGGTCGTCGACCCAGCGCAGCGAGGTGTCGATGGTCTCGTCGATCATGGCCGCTCCCAGAATCCGGGGCCGACCGCCTGGTCGAACGCGCCCTTGGCCCGAAGGTTCCCCTTGGCATCGACGGTGATGGGCAGCTGCGGGAGGGGCCGGGGAGCGGGTCCGAATTCGGGCACGGCGCCGGCCAGCACGTTGAAGATCGACTGGTGGCACGGGCACACCAGCACCTGGGTCTGCTCCTGGTAGAGGCCGACCGGGCACCCGAGGTGGGTGCACATCTTCGAGTAGGCCACGTACCCGGCCACGCCCCAGTCGGTGCGCCCGGGCGACGTCAGAGGCTGGAGGGTGTCGGACAGCCGGATGAGGATGACCTGGTCCGGCGACGAGCCGATGAAGCCCTTGGGAAAGACGGTGAGCACGCCACCGACCTCGAGGTCGGCGACGGACACCTCACGACCATCCACGGCTACAAGTTGGGAGCCCTTCCGCCAGTTGGTCGAGAACAACGAGGTATCCGTCTGACCGTGCGGGGACTCGCTCTTCGACGGTTTGGGCCCGAGCGAGCGCAGCAGGGGGAACAGGAGCACGATCCCCATGGCCGTCGACCCGAGCAGGAACAGGTTGCCGAGCAGCTTGCGCCGCTTGACCACCATGCCGCCGCGCTGGGTGATGGCCGCCGTCATGGCGTCGCGCTCGGCCTCGGTGGAGTGGAACTCGTGGCGCTCCTCGACGAACGGGCCCTGGGGCATCAGGTACTTGCCCCAGGCGGTCACACCGAAGCCGAGGGCGAGCAGTCCGACCCCGAGGGTGATGGCCTGCCACTGGGTGTTGGCCTCGACCCAGTAGGCCACGCCGAACCCGATGAAGCCGGCGAACCCGACCAGCATGGCGATGGCGGCGACCATCTGGGCGGCCTCGGGATGCTTGGCGTACGGCTGGAGGTGCGGATCGTCGAGGGCGGCCGGCGGCAGTGGCCCTTCGAGGCTGGGCTCGTCGCTCACGTGCGGTCTCCGATCCAGAAGCAGACGAGCATCAGCACACCGACACCGAGGAGCAGCCCGACGAAGCCCTCACCCACCGGGCCGATCCCGCCCAGTCCGACACCCCCGGGATTGGCTGGGTGCTGGATGACGCCAGTGACGTAGGCGGAGATGTCGCGGGCCTCGCTGTTGGTGATGTCGCCCGGGCCGAAGTGGGGCATGTTGCCCGGTCCTGAGCGGATCGCCTCGACGACCTGGGTGGGGGTGGCCAGGTGGAGGCTTGGGGCGTAGGCACCGTCCATCAGGGCGTCACCTGCTCCCGTGATGGTATGGCAGGCCGCGCAGTTGAGGGTGAACAGCTCGCTGCCCGATTCGAGATCGGCGGCCCTGGTGTCGACCAAAGGTACCTGCACGCCCTCGCCCGGGGTCAGGGACTGCACCCACGATGCGATCTCGAGGGTCTGGAGCCTGTTGAAACGAGGCGGCTTCCGGGTCGCCTGCACGCTCGAGTTTTCGAGGGGCATGCGCCCGGTGGACACCCAGAAGTCGACCGTGCCCGAACCAAGTCCCTGCAGGTTCGGCGCCCGCACCGTTCCCAGCGCCTCGGGGCCGTGGCAGCTCGAACAGTTGGCGGCGAAGAGCGCCTGTCCAGGCGCGATGAAAGAATTCGGAAGGTTCACGTAGGCGATGCCGGACTGCTCGGATTCCGTCCGGTTCTGGACCAGCCTCGAGACGCTCGGCTTCTCCGACGTGCCGATCGGGGTGGGCTTGGCGGCCGTGGTCGTCAGCTTGGGCAAGGTGGTGGTCGGCGATGCACCGGCCTGGACCGACCCGGATGAGAAGCCGAGCAACCCGATGATGCCGACGCACCCCACCAACGCGGCAGGCGCCAGGTATCGACCCTTGAGTCCATGCATCCAGGGTCGCACCTATTTGAGGAGGAAGAGGCACGAGTAGAGGCCGACCCAGACGATGTCCACGAAGTGCCAGTAGTAGCTGACACCCTGGAAGACCGCCGTCTCTCCGGGGTCTCCCTTCGGGCCCTTCAGCCGGCCCAGGAGGAAGATCATCGCCACGAGGCCGAGGGTGACGTGGAGGCCGTGCACACCGGACATGATGTAGAAGAGCGACCCGAAGGCCGTATGGGTCGGATCCGTCGCCGGATTGTGCGACAGGGTGATCCACTCATAGAACTGGTTGGCCACGAAGAGCGCACCCAGGACGAAGGTGGCCACGACCATGACTTTGGCACTACGCCTGTTGCCCCGTTCCTGGTCCCAGACGGCCTTTTGCATGGTGAAGCTGGACGACACCAGGATCAGGGTGAAGATGCCGGCTCGGATCGTGTCCAGGTGGGTCCCCGGTGGCGGCCACACGGTCGCATGGGCCCGGATGGTGAAGAAGGCGGCGAACAGGGAGCTGAAGAACATCACCTCGGACCCGAGCCAGATGATGACCCCAACTGCCAGCATGGACGGCTTGTCCGGGCGGTGGCGCTGGCGGGTGGTGATCGCCGGTTCGGCGGCGAGGGCCTGAGTCACGCCGTATTTTTAGTCGATCCGAAGCTCGAAGGGCCAACTCAGGCCATCAGCTCGCCGTGCGCTCGTTTCGGGGGTCATCCAGGCGGTGCGCAGTCGCCCGGCGGGCCCTGAAATGGGAGGTCCTTGACCCTCCAAGCGCCCAACAGGGCCCGATAGAGGGCCCCCGGCAAATGCTCCCTCGACCGGCCGGCCACGGCCTCGCAGACGGCTCGACTGGCCGGCCACGGCCTCGCCCAGCCCCGCCCCGACCCGCCCGGACCGCCGGACCCCCGCCCCGACCCGCCCCGACCCGCC
>JBEKIU010000002.1:0-70250 GCA_050011635.1 Acidimicrobiales bacterium | reverse complement strand
GACCCGGGGGGCCGCGCCGGGCAGGGCCACGGTGACCACCATTCCTGCCGCTATGGCCAGAAGCACGACGAAGAAGCCGGATCGTGGCCACATCCTCATGGAAGCCTCCCGGAACTATCGAGCCGCACGAGCCCACGACCCAGCACAACGCTACCCCGCGGTCGCCTCTGCGACCGAGAGACGATCGCCATGGGAAGAATCGAGCCGGCGCATCGAAGGTGCTGCCTGAACTACTGTCGGATGAGAGCCACACTCCAGGGAGAGCCGAATGCGCACGGCGTCGACGTCCATCAAGAAAGGAGAGATCACCGATCGAAAGGACCTGACGCGCGATGCGATCGATTCACTTGCCGAGTTTGGCATGCCTGCCTGGTAAGGCAACGTTCGGGTCGCGGCCCGCACATGTCGGCGGACGGGCGTGACGGCCGGAAAAGGCGGCGACCCCCGTGCCCTGACAATCACCTTCCTCCGCTGGACCTTCTGGCGGGCCGTCTTCCATCGGGGCTACGTCTTGACCTCGAGCCTCTATTTCGTGGTGACCGCGCATCTGTCGGCCTCCCAGCTGTTGGTTCTGGCGACGGTCATGTCGATCACGCTGGCACTGTCAGACATCCCCCTCGGCGTGTGGTCCGATTCGTTCAGCCGGAAATGGCCGTTGGTGATCGGACACGCGTTCCTGGCCGCCGGCATGGTCATCACCGGGCTGGTCACCGCGTATCCGTTGCTGGTGGTGACCCAGGTTCTGTGGGGCCTCGGCTGGGCGTTCTCGACCGGTGCCGACGTGGCCTGGATAACCGACGAGCTCGATCATCCGGGACTGATGGCCCAGGTCCTGACGGCCCGGGCCCGCTGGGACCTCATCGGCGGTTCGGTCGGAATGGTTGCTTTCGGCCTGTTGGCCTGGGCCGTTGGGCTCGGGACCGCCACCGTCGTCACCGGTGTTGCCATGGCCGGCCTCGGGCTCTCTGTGGCGGTCACCTTCGTCGAGGACAACGTCACGGCCGTGACGGTGGGGGGATGGACGAGCTCGGTAGCGATCTTCAAACGGGGACTCAACTTGTCTCGACGGGACAGCGACATCTCGTTGGTGTTGGTGGCCACCATCATCATCAATGCCGCCGCCATGATCTCGTGGGTCTTCCCGAGGCAGCTCGTGAACGAAGGCTTTCCGAGCAACCCGGTGCTCTGGTACACGGCCCTCGGTGTCCTCTCATCCGCAGTCGGCGTCCTGGCCCTGCACGCCGTCGGAGCTCGGGTCAACGGTGTCGGCGTGGCCCGGCGAACATACGCGCTGGCGTGCTTTTTGGGTCTGCTCGGTCTCGTCATCCTGGCCTATGCGCCAACTGCGATCGTCGGGAGTACCGGCATCCTGTTGGTCACGGGCATCTCCTTCAATGTCACGAGATCGATCAGCACGATTTGGGTGAACCGACGTACCCCGGGCGAGATCCGAGCCACGATGCACTCGTTCCTCTCCCAGGCCGAGTCGATAGGGGAGATTGCCGGTGGCGTCGCCCTCGCCGGTCTGGCCAGACTCTCCGGGGTCGTCCCCACGATCGTGGCTGCCGGTGCGCTCATCGCGCTGACCGGTGTGATCGTCGGGAGATCACCCGCCGATCGTCCCGCGTTCCCGCCACCAGCCGATTGACTCCGGCGACCACGTTGCGCAATCCTCACGTAGAAGCGGTCGCCCTGCCCGTCTCGCAATCCGCTCATGAGGCGGACGACTTCGGCCGATGGTTCCTGTATGGACATCTCAGGGAGCACGGTGAGGCGCTGGCTGCGGGAGCTGGGCCCGTTCGGAGCCGAGACGTGTCGGTTCGCACGGAAGCTGGGGGACACGTCCCCGTCATCAGAGCGCCTCTTCGTGCTCGGCACCCCGGACTTCGAACCGTGGCACTTCGTGGCGCACCTGGGGGAGCAGGCCACGAGATACGGGCGGACGGACCTGGTGCCGACGCTGATGCGCTGGCAGGTACCGGCCAATGCACCTGCCCACCTCTCCGTGGGCGTGAACCAGGTGGCTCAGGCCTCTCGGCGCGACACCTTCTTGGTGATCGCCCCTGGCGGCGATGCACCGGAGCTGCTCGAACGAGTCGCCGATGCCAAGCGCGTCGGCTCCCGCATCCTGAGCATGCACCGCGCCCAGGCCGACCTGGACGACCTTTCCCATGAGGCACTCTCGGTGGACCCGTCGAGAGATGTCCGGGCCTTCGAGATCACCCAGCACGTCGTCACGGACTCCGCTCCGGAGGAGGCCGGCATCAGGCCTTCGAAGCGGAAGCGGCTGATCAGGTACCCCTGAACGAGGCGGTCCACCTGCGCGGTGACGCAGGGCGGCACTGCGGCTGAGGCGGGTTTCAGCAGCTCAGAGCCCATTCAAGCTGCCGGTGGATCCTACCGATGAACCTATGTGGGTACTGAGGCTCCCAAGGGTGCACAAGGGGAATCTCGGGCGGATCGGGAGAACAGCTGGGCCGCGCGTCGGGGTCTTTCGATCCTGGTCAGCGTTTCGGCATTCCTCTTGCCCGTACTGATTGCCGTCGCGGCTGCGGCGCTGTTCGTGCACCTGGTCCCGAAGCCGCGCTCCGGCCTCGAGCTCTGGATCTGGTGGGCGCTGGCCATCGTCTCCCCCTGGATCGTCTACTTCGTCGCCGATCGAGTGGCTCGCCGTGTACTGCCCCTTGCCGCCCTGCTCAAGATGACCCTGGTGTTCCCCGACCATGCCCCGAGCCGACTGGCCGTCGCCCGCCGGGCCGGAAGCACCCGCGGCCTCGAGCGTCAGCTCGAACAGTCACAAGAGGTCGACGCACAGGACGATCTGTCCATGGCCGCCGAGAGGATCCTGGCCCTCGCCGCTTCGCTCAGCAAGCACGATCGAATGACCCGCGGACACTCCGAACGGGTCCGGGCGCTCACCGATCTCATCGCCGAACAGATCAAGCTGCCCTCGGCCGACCGGGACCGACTTCGCTGGGCCTCGCTTCTGCACGACATCGGAAAGCTCAGTGTTCCGGCGTCCGTGTTGAACAAGCCGGGCAAGCCCGACGAAGACGAGTGGCAGATCCTGCTCAGCCACCCCATCGAGGGGAAGCGGCTGGTGGCGCCGTTGGCCGACTGGCTCGGACACTGGGCCGCCAGTGTCCCCGAGCATCACGAACGGTACGACGGCAGCGGCTACCCACTGGGCCTGTCCGGGGAAGAGATCTCGCTCGGCGGACGCATCGTCGCCGTCGCCGATACCTACGATGCGATGACCTCGACCCGCTCCTATTCAAAGTCGGCCACACCGGCCATGGCCCGTCAGGAGCTGACTTCCTGTGCCGGGACCCAGTTCGATCCGGTGGTCGTCCGTGCGTTCCTCGAAGCGTCGGTCGGGCGTCTCCGTGTGGTCGGAGGCCCGCTGGCCTGGCTCGGAGAGCTCACCACGCTCAACGGAATTCCCCAATTGGGACAGGTCGCCGGTGCTGCCGGAAGTGCCATCGCGGGATTCGCGGCGGTGGTCGGGGTCGGCTTGGCGCTGGTCGTCGGGGCACATCAACCTCCCGTGCACACGGCCCCGGCCCCAATCTCGCCGGCTCGGTCGGCCCGCCCCCAATCGCCGGCAACGCCGGCAGACCGACCGCCACAGCTGGCGGATCACCCGGATCTGTCAGAAGGGGGCGGGCCCACCAAGCCGTCGCCCATCCCTTCAGGGGAACCGGCAGGCGGCGGCACCGGCGATCCGCCCCCGGTCGCCGTTTCCGTCCCGCCGCCTCCGGCCGATCCCGGCCCACCGGTCACCAGCCCGGTCACCCCGCTCACCGTCCCCGGGGCGCCCCCGGGCGCGACGGCCACGGCCGGGAACGCCGATGCCACCGTCACCTGGACGGCTCCCGCCTCGGACGGCGGGTCACCGGTGACCGGCTACACGGTGGTGGCCAGTGACTCGACCACGGCGGTCACCGGCGGCGCGACCTGCAGCTGGACGACGGGGCCGCTCACCTGCACGGTGATCGGTCTGACCAACGGCGACACCTACACCTTCAACGTGTGGGCGGCCAACAGCATCGGGCCCGGTCCCAGCTCGCCCGGGTCCAACGCCGTGACTCCCGCCACCGTCCCCGGGCCACCGTCGGCCGTGGCGGCCACAGCCGGGGACGCCGATGCCACCGTCAGCTGGACGCCTCCCGCCTCGGACGGCGGATCACCGGTGACCGGCTACCGGATCACCACCTACACCGGCCTGGTGGCCGAGGCCGTGACCACCGTGGGCGACGTGACGGCCGACGTGGTCGGCGGTCTCACCGACGGTGACACCTACGCCTTCACCATCACCGCCATCAACGGGGTCGGGCTCGGGGCCACCACCGGCTTCTCCAACACCGTGACTCCCGCCACCGTCCCCGGGGCACCGTCGGGTGTCTCAGCCACGGCCGGGAACGCCGATGCCACCGTCAGCTGGACGGCTCCCGCCTCGGACGGCGGATCACCGGTGACCGGCTACACGGTGGTGACCAGTGACTCGGCCACGCCGGCCAACGGCGGCGAGACCTGCAGCTGGACGACGGGGCCGCTCACCTGCACGGTGACCGGTCTGACCAACGGCGACACTTACTCCTTCACCGTCTGGGCGGCCAACAGCATCGGGCCCGGTCCCAGCTCCCCCGGGTCCAACGCCGTGACTCCCGCCACCGTCCCCGGGGCACCGTCGGGTGTCTCAGCCACGGCCGGGAACGCCGAAGCCACCGTCAGCTGGACGGCTCCCACCTCGGACGGCGGATCACCGGTGACCGGCTACCGGATCACCACCTACACCGGCCTGGTGGCCGAGGCCGTGACCACCGTGGGCGACGTGACGACCGACGTGGTCGGCGGACTTGCCAACGGTGGCGCCTTCTCCTTCACCATCACCGCCATCAACGGGGTCGGGCTCGGGGCCACCACCGGCTTCTCCAACACCGTGACTCCCGCCACCGTCCCCGGGGCATCGTCGGGTGTCTCAGCCACCGCCGGGAACGCCGATGCCACCGTCACCTGGACGGCTCCCACCTCGGACGGCGGATCACCGGTGACCGGCTACACGGTGGTGGCCAGTGACTCGACCACGCCGGCCAACGGTGGCGAGACCTGCAGCTGGACGACGGGGCCGCTCACCTGCACGGTGACCGGTCTGACCAACGGCGACACCTACACCTTCACCGTCTGGGCGGCCAACAGCGTCGGGCTCGGTCCCAGCTCACCGAGCTCCAACTCGGTCACCCCCGTCACCGTCCCCGACGCACCTTCGGGCGTGTCGGCCACAGCCGCGGATGTCAGTGCCACCGTCACCTGGACGGCTCCCGCCTCGGACGGCGGGTCACCGGTGACCGGCTACACCGTGGTGGCCAGCGACTCGACCACGCCGGCCAACGGTGGCGAGACCTGCAGCTGGACGACGGGGCCGCTCACCTGCACGGTGACCGGTCTGACCGACGGCGACACCTACTCCTTCACCGCTTCTGCCGTGAACGCGGTGGGCCAAGGGGCCGCGTCCACCATGTCGAACGCGATCGTTCCGGGCACGGCCCCCGATCCACCCACCATCTCCCTGGCCACGCCAGGAATTGCCAGTGCGTTGATCACCTGGATCCCGCCCCTCTCCGATGGCGGTGCACCCGTCACTTCCTACACGGTGGTCGCCGGTGACGTGACCACGCCGGCCAATGGGGGTCAGACCTGCATCTGGACGACCGGACCGCTCACCTGCACTGTGACCGGTCTGACCGTCGGGGACGTCTACGTGTTGGGCGTGTCGGCGACCAACGACGTCGGGACCAGCTCCACCGTCATTTCGGGATTCATCACGCCGCTACCCTGATCCCGACCCGGACGAGGACTGGAACCTCTCAGCGGGGAGGTTGTCCGTACCTCCACGTTCCGCTGAGAGCACGCTGACCTTCCACCCTTTCGTTCATACTGACAGGTTCGCGATACCGGGCACCTTGGGGAGCTGACCATCCGGGCACACACCCCCGGACCTGTCGCTACCGGCCGCGCCCCGTACGAGGCGCAACGTAGACAACTACTCTCGTGTCCATGGCGGGCAACTGCTCCAATCTCGGTGATATGACAGGCCGCAACGCCGTCATCACCGGAGGTAACAGCGGTATCGGCAAGGCGACAGCCACGGCACTGGCACGGCTCGGCGCACGAGTGGTGATCACGTCCCGAGACGCCGGACGGGGTGAACAGGCCGTACACGACATCAAGCGGGCGAGTGACAACGATGCCGTCGGCTGCATTCCCCTGAATCTCGCCAGCCTGGATTCGGTGCGCACCTGCGCCACGGCGCTGCTCGATCACCTGGAGGAGATCCACGTCCTCGACCTCAATGCCGGTGGCGTGCTGTCGCGGCGGGAAGTCAGCGAAGACGGGTTCGAGATGCAGTTCCAGGCCAACCACCTCGGGCACTTCCTTCTGAGCTCACTCCTGCTCGACCGGCTGCGACAAAGCGCACCTGCCCGCGTGGTCGTGGTCTCCTCGTGGGGTCACACCCAAGCCCGCGGTGGTCTCGACTTCGACGATCTGCAATGGACCGCCAGGCCATACCGGGGATCGTCCGTCTACAGCGCGACCAAGTTGATGAACCTCTACTTCACGTTCGAGCTCGCCAGCCGCACGGCCGACCTCGGGATCACCGTCAATGCACTTCACCCCGGGTTCGTTGCCAGCGGCTTCGCCATGAGCGGGGACACCACCGGGCTCCGAGTCGCCATCATGATCGGCCGGCCCTTTGCCCGCAGCCCGGAGAAGGGGGCACGGACGGCAGTGTGGTTGGCTGCGTCGCCTGAGGCGACGGGCGTCACCGGACGGTACTTCGTCGACTGCCGGACCAAGGAGCCGGCCGAAGCGGCTCTGGACACAGCGGCGGCCCGCCGTCTCTGGGCGGTGAGCGAAGAGCTCACCGGCATCGCCTGACCGAGTTGCGCAGCGAGGACCCAACGCTGCCACCGGTGGCGGGTGGTCAGTAGAACGCGTTGCAGTACCAAGAACAACGATTCTGTGTGGCAAGAGGACCATTACGAGGTCAGCGAAACGCGTGTACGATCACCGTGGCAAACGACAATCCGGGGGGCGGACCGTCTCACCGGCGACATCCCAAGGGGGACATTGAATGAGACATCGTTGGACAAAGGTGAGCATGTTGGTAGCCGGTGCACTACTGGTTCCGGCGTCGCTGGGTGTGATGGCATTTCCCGGTGCGGCCTCAGCCGCAACTCCTGCCGGATCGACGACCTGCACCGGGATCTCACTGAAGATCAGTGGCGGCAAAGCGCTTCTGACCTTGACAAAATGCGGCGACACCGCCAACACCGGCGGCTCAGGTTCTCTCAACGCCGCGGACCTCGTCCCCAAGGGCGCTCAGAAGGTGGTGTTCAACTGGGCGAGCAAGGGCACTACCTCTGCGACCATGACCGTCAAGGTGGGTGGTACCAAATGTGCGAAAGGCTCGACCGAGTATGTGGCCTCCGGAAAGGTGACGAAGGACACGGGGAAGGCCTCGTCGATCAAGGTCGGCAACACGGTCAGTGCTGAAATCTGCTCCACTACGGCCCATGTCATCTCCTTCGTGAAGGGCACGGCGTTCACCATCTGATCCGGTACGAACGAATCGGCAATGCGAGACGGCCCTCGGTGGATGCCGGGGGTCGTCTCGCGCCTGCCGGCGGAGCCCGGGTCTGAATTCCGTTGAGCCGCCTCTGGGGCTCCCGCCCGCAGCCGGTCCACGTGCGAAACTGAAGGCACCATGACCTACTGCTTGGCCTTGCGCCTCCACGAGGGGCTGGTCTTCCTGGCTGATACCCGGACCAATGCGGGCGTGGACAATGTCAGCTCCTACCGGAAGCTGCACCTGATCCAACCCACCCCTGAGAAAGTCTTTGTGATCGAGTCGGCGGGAAGCCTGGCTACCACCCAGGAGGTGCTCGACCGGATCAAACGGGACCTCGAAGCCGATGGCGACGAGAGCCTGGCCACCGTCAACCATCTGTTCGAAGCAGCCCTGTACCTGGGGCGCCTGAGCCGCGAGGTGGCGGCGCGGCACCATGAGGCCCTGGCCGAGGTGGGCGCCGACGGCACCGCCACCTTCATCCTCGGGGGCCAGGTCGGCCGCGAGCCTCCCGACATCCTGCTGGTGTACCCCGAGGGGAACTACATCCGTGCCTCTGACGAACGACCCTTCCTCCAGATCGGGGAGAGCAAGTACGGAAAATTCATGCTGGAGATGGCCGTCCAGGCCAGGGTCGACATCGACACCGCCACCTCGATTGCCCTCGGCTCGATGATGAGCACCACCCGGGCCAACCTCTCGGTCGGGCCGCCCTACGACGGCTGTGTCTACCTGAACGACTCGTTCGCCCCCATCGAGTTCCGGATGGAAAGCGACTCTCCCCTGCTGGAGAAGTTGCGAGAGGCCTGGGAGAGACAGATGCACGCGGCCGTGAGCGAGATCAGGCGAATCTCACAGGACGATCCGACGATCGACATCCTCGTCATCGGCCAGCGCCCGAGGCGGTAGCGAGAGCGGCCCCGACCGGCTTGGAGGCGAAGATGTTGAGCCCGAGCTTCTCGGAGATGTAGCGGGTCGCCCGCTGTCCCCGGACGCTGTTTCCCGCCTCGTCGAGTGGGGGCGAGAACGTCCCGAGGCCTCCCTTGCCGGGCGAGATGGTCACGATACCGCCACTGACACCGCTCTTCCCGGGGAGGCCGACCTCGTAGAGCCAGTCGCCGGAGTGCTCGTACAGGCCGGCCGTGGCCATGGCCGCGAGGACGTGCTTGCAATTGAACGCCTCGACGACCTGTCGCCCGGTCGTCGGGTTCACTCCCCCACCGGCCAGCGTCGCCCCCATCACCGCCAGGTCGGCTGCACTGACCAGGAGCGAACACTGGCGGGTGTAGATGTCGGTGGTCTCGTCGGGGTCGGCATAGAGACGGCCGTAGCTCTGGAGCAGGTGGGCGATGCCCTGGTTCCGCAGGTTGGTGGTGGACTCCGACGCGTAGACCCCCTGATCCAGTTCGAGCTGGCGGCCGGCGAAGCGCGACAGCCCCTCGCGGATGAACTCCCACCGGTCCTCGCTGGTGGCTCCGGGCACCAGACTGGTGGTGGCCATGGCGCCGGCGTTGACCATCGGATTCATCGTGCGCTCGTCGTTCAACTCGATGGCCATCACCGAATTGAATGCCAGTCCGGTGGCGTTCACTCCGAGCAGCCGGTGGGCCTCCTCGTGACCGATGGCGTCGCACACCAGGGCGAAGACGAACGCCTTGGAGATGCTCTGCAACGAGAACAGGTGCGCAGCGTCCCCGACCGACACGCTCCGACCCCCCACCCCGACGATGCTCACCCCGAGAAGGGATGGATCGGCGTTCGCCAGCGCCGGAATGTAGTCGGCGACGGCGCCCTCGTCCAGTGGACGATAGAGGTCGTAGACCTCGGTGAGGAGCGACTCGACCACCTCGAGGGTGGGCAGCTCGCCGGTGGACACGGCCGACGTCGTCGTCGTCTCGTGAAACGGAAGCGGGATGTGCACGGCGTCGAATCCTTCCTTGGCTCGGACAGACACGAAGGCTAGGTCAGCCGACCTGCGTCCCCAACCCCGTCGTCAGAGCGCCCGTTTGTCGGCCACAAGGGTCGGGATCGGCGTTCCACCGCGCCGACTCCACCTGGCGTAGGGTCGGGAACAGATGAGCGACACCCATCGCAGTTCTGAGCCCGACCCGGCCGGAGGTGCCGACACGGCCGAGGAGGTCCGACGCCTCCAGGCGGAGCGCGACGCGCTGGTCCAAGAGGTCGAAAAGCTGAAGGCCCCGCGGAGACGGCGATTCCGTCGAGCCGTCGTCGGCGTCCTTGTTGCCCTTTCCTGCCTTCTGGTCGTGCTGTCCACCACTGTCGTGTGGGCACACCGGACCGTGCTCAACACCGACACGTTCGTGGGCACGGTCGGCCCGGTCTTCCAGTACCCGGGCGTGGACACCGCCGTTGCCACCCGGGCGACAGACCAGCTGTTCACCCAGCTCCACCTCCAAACCCGCCTACGAGATGCCCTACCGCCCAAGGTCGGCTTTGCCGCCGGGCCGATCACGAGCGCCACCGAGGGTTACGTCTCAGGCCAACTGGCAAAGGTTCTCGGTTCCGAGAGGTTCCAGGCCATCTGGACCGGGACACTGACCTCGACCCACGAGACGGTCGTCGCCGTGTTGCGGGGCAAGAAGACCTCGACGATCTCCACGGCGAACGGCTACATCGTTCTCAACACCGTCCCGATCATCAACCGGGCCCTGGGGTCGGTATCCGGGCTGGCCACCAATCTCACCGGTAAGAAGGTGTCTCTGCCGGCCATCACTTCGGCCGAGCCCCCCAAAGAAGCGATCGACAAGCTGTCGAAGGCGCTCGGCGTGAAGTTGCCGTCCAACTACGGCCAGATCACGCTGGTGCGGTCGACCAATCTTGGTGTTGCCCAGCGTGGGGTGAGAGCCTTCGACCGACTGACCATCCTCCTCCCCCTGCTCACCCTGCTACTGATTGCGTTCACCTTCTGGCTCTCCGTTTCCCGTCGCCGGACTCTCGTCCAGTTGCTCGTCGGTAGCTCGCTCCTCCTCATCGTCGTGCGGCGCGTCGTCATTCATGAACAGAGTGCGCTGGCCAACGGGGCCAACAACCCCCACGTGGCCCAGACGGTCCTTGGGGAGCTGCTGCACGGATTCTTCCTGCTCACCGCCTGGCTCCTCGCCGTCGCTCTGGTCCTCTTGGTGGTGGCCCTGTTGGCCGGGCCGTACCGATGGGCCGTTGCCCTTCGACGCTTCGTGGCGCGGACCTGGCGTCGGGGCATCGAGGTCATGAGCGGCGAGCGGCGAGCGCGGTCGGCAGCCTGGGTGAGGACCCATGCGGACGGCCTCCAGCTGGTCGGGGCCGTCGTGGCCGGGATCCTCCTGCTCATCATCAGCATCTCCTGGTGGAGCTTCCTGATCATCGGCGCACTCGTCGCGGTCTACGAGGTCGCGCTCCAGTGGACCAAGGGTCGTCCACGTGGCGAGCCGCCGGCTGGCCCGGGGCCCGGGGACGAGACGGAAGCTCCCACCCACGTCGGCGATTCCCGGTCCGGCCGGTGATTTTCGACACTGGCTCGTCGATCGAGTTTCCCGGCCAGGCGACCCGGGCGGCGGGAAAGGTAACCTCACCCCGTGACTGACAGAACAGCAGAAGCGCTGGCGACCTACCGCCAGATGGTGGCCACCCGGGACCGGATCGAGGGGGGCGAGCTCCCCTGGTCGGCGCTGGCTGCCTACTTCACCGACAACGCCGTCTACATCGATTCGGCCTGGGGCCGGTTCGAGGGTCTGGCGGCGATCACGCAGTTCATGGGGGACAGCATGGCCGGGCTGGATGACTGGCGTTTCCCCGAGGAGTGGACCATGGCCGACGGGGACCGGGTCGTCAGCATGTGGTGGAACCAGCTGCCCGGACGTCGAGCAGACGGATCGTCGTACCGCGTCGCCGGCATCTCCGTGTTGCGCTACGCGGGTGATGGCAAGTTCGACTACGAGTACGACGTCTTCAACATGCAGCAGGTCCTGGAGGTCATCTCAGAAAGCGGGTGGAAGCCGACGGGGCCGATGAACGCTCCGCCCGATCCTCCGGACCGCGACGCCACCCCACCCTCGCGTGCGGGTCACGGATGATCAGATCGCCGGCCTCTTCCGCTGACGGTCTGATTCGGGCCACGATCGAGCGGTACCAGGCGACCTTCAACACCGGTGACAGAGACGGCTGGCTGGCACTGTTCACCGAAGACGGCCAGGTCGAAGACCCTGCCGGATCGCCGCCACGGACGGGCCGTGATGGCCTGACCGCCTTTTGGGACGAGATTCACGATGGCACCCCTCGAGCCGTCGGACGCAAGGTGCGCATGGTCCAAGGGCCCTTGGTCTGTGGACTCGAGGCCGCGTGGGCTTTTGAGCTGCGCATACCCCGCGGCGAACGGATCGGAGTGGTCGAGATCATCGACCAGGCGGTCTTCACCGATGAGGGGCTGATCCGACGCTTGCGTGCGTTCTGGAGCGAAGCAACCATCCGGGTCGAAACCCCGTGATGATCTGAACCTGGTCCGACGTCGCGGTCGACCCGACCGGCGAGCACGGTCGGTCGGATGGTTGACGCATCGCATCTCGCGGCGAGGGCACCGTGGATCAGGCCCAGAGACTTACCGCGTTCTTAGCCGTTTCAAGTGATCCGTTTAGAAAACGATGCTCAACTGTGGGTGGCCGGTCGCCGGCAAGCCTCGACCCTGTTCGGGTGCGGGACGTTGGGCGGGTGGCCGATACGGTCGGCGGATCAGCTCATCGGCTGTGGGCAGATGTGCTCGATGGCCGATCGGTGGCCCGGCGAATGATCCGACCGGGTTTTCCCGGGCCGGCCGAAGGGTACGTGGACTCGGACGTCGCTCCGTCGCCATCAGTCTCATCCCTTGTTGTACGGACGCGAGTTCTTGAAAGAAAGGAAGCATTGTGCCAGTAGAAAGGTTCGAGATCGTCGTCCGGGGGAGGCTGAGCCCTGATCTCGTGACAGCGCTCGATGGGTTCGGTGTCAGCCATTGCACCGATGGTCTGACTCATCTGGTCGGACCCGTCCCCGATCAGGCGAAGATACATGGCCTTTTCCACACCCTGAGCGATCTCAACATCGAGCTGGTGTCGGTCAACCCGGTCGCCGAGGTGGACTCCGAGTGACTCCCGCTCACCCCAGGGTGCGCCCTTGAGCCGGGAGGGCCCGGCACCCGATCCGCCCGTTCGTCACAATCCTGACTGGACGACGATGCGCCCATCGGTCGCCGCCGCCCGGAGCGCCTCGTAGTCGCGCTGGTTCTGGTCGGCATAGGACTCGGAGAACGAGGCGATGGCGTTGTCGAAGGACTTTCCGGACCCCAGGTAGGCGGCGATGGCGATGCGGTCGCCAGATCGGGCGTGGGCGCGCGCCAGTGTCCACCCGCACAGCCGGCCGTAGACGGCCATGGCCGCGGGGGCCATCTGGTCGGTGTCGGCCGATCCCTTCCAATCCCGTAGCTGGCGTACGTAGAAGTCCCGTTGCACACCGTCGATTCCCTCGACCTGGTCCCACCCGAGGAAGATGTCGCTCGACGCCTGCATCAGGTGCTGACCGGCGACAACCCGCTCACCCTGGTTTGTGTAGCGGGACTCGCCGACGAACTCGGCCAGAACCGACGTCTGAGCCTCCTTGGCCTGCAGGAGCAGTGGGTCCTGTCCGTCGCTGCCCACCATCAGGATGACCCAGGCCCGGGTACCGACGCTGCCGACCCCGACCACCTTGCGGGCGATGCTGACGAATCGGAACTGGTTCAGGAGATGCCTCCGGTCGCTCTGGAGGGTATGCCGGTAGCGACCCAGCAGCCCGTGCATGCGCTCGGTCAGGAGTGCGCCCTCGGTCTTGGAGACGAGCTCCTCGATGGGGACCAGCAACGGAGGATCACTCACGAAACGGGTCTCCCCGTCGACCACTTCGGTGAGCTTGGCCAGGGCCTGCATGCTGTCACGGGTCCGCGCCTTGGCCAATGTCTTGTCGGCTTGGACCTTGGCCTTGGACAGAGGTTTGGCCCCGCGCTTCTTTCCGGTCAGCCCGAGCTCGTCCCCCAAGTCCGCCAGCACTCGCTCGATGTCCATGCGTGCGTACCACACATCAAGGTCTCTCATGCCGGCCAACTTCGCCATCTCGGTGCGGTAGCCGGCGACGGCGTCCAGCACCACCGCGGCTCGCTCCTGGTCAGAGAACCCACGATCACGCCCGGCGATGACCAGACTTGCGGCCAGTCTCTTCACATCCCATTCCCAAGGACCGGGCAGTGTCTCGTCGAAGTCATTGACATCGAACACCAGGCTCCGCTCGGCCGAGGCGAAGACGCCGAAGTTGCTCAGGTGGGCGTCCCCGCAGGCCTGGACATCGAGGCCGGATCGAGGGGTCGTGGCCAGATCGGAGGCCATGATCAGCGCCGCTCCCCGGTAGAACGTGAAGGCCGAGACGAGCATCCGTCCGTACCGGATGGGCACCAGCTCCGGAACCCGTGATTCCGCCTGACGTTCGAGGAGGGCCACCGGATCCGCCCTTGTCGGGGACGCCGCCCACACCTCATGGTCGGACCGCGGGACACGGGTCCGTGCGGCCTTGCCCCGGGCTACCCGCTCATCGGTGGACAGGTGCTCGATGGGGGCCTCCGGTGCCCGTGAAGATGCGCCCTTGGATGCTGTTCCGCTGGCCATGTAACCACCCTCGCGCTGCTCGGGTCCACCGCCATCACCCTCTTCGGGGGATTTCACCGTGTGACAGGGCCGGGTGCACTATCGCGGGAGGTCGGCGGCCACCCTGAATCCGAGGTTGCCGGTCGAGCTGTCCGGCTCGCTTCCGAACCGGGCCGAGACGCGATAGCGGCGGCAGTAGGACGAATGGCACAGATACGAACCACCGCGCTGGACCCGCAGCGAACCGGATGGCGGTCCACTCGGCGCTTGGATGGGGGACGTCCGGTAGTAACCGACGTCCAACCAGTCCGCACACCACTCCCACACGTTGCCGCACGCGTTGTGGAGCCCGTAGCCATTGGGCTCGAAGGCATCGACCGGTGCCGTCCCGAGGTACCCATCGGCCCCGGTGTTGCCCGCCGGGAACTCCCCCTGGAACACGTTCATCCTGTGTTCTCCCCTCGGTTCGAGTTGGTCACCCCACGGGAACGGGCGCCCCTCGAGCCCACCCCGGGCCGCGTGCTCCCATTCCGCTTCCGTGGGCAGCCGGGTTCCCGACCAGGAGCAGTAGGCGCAGGCGTCGTTCCACGACACATGGACCACCGGATGGGTCGACCTCGCCTCGACACCCGAGTGCGGCCCCTCGGGGTGACGCCAATCCGCACCCATGACCTGACGCCACCACGGGGCGCTCTCAACTCCTCTGGTGAGCGGGAAGTCGTCGGGGAGCAGGCCGCCGAAGACGAAGGACCATCCGAACCTCTCGGCATCCGTCTGGTACCCCGTGGTCCCGACGAATTCGGCGAACCGCCGGTTACTGACGGTGTATCGATCGATCCGGAACGGAGCCAGGACCACCTCGTGGACCGGCCCTTCGCCGTCGCCGGGGTAGGACCCTTCGGACTCGTCGCCCATCCGATACCGGCCACCTGGAATCGTCACCAGGGTGTCGGGAGCCCTTCCACCCCCCAGGGACGGATCGCCGGTCGGCACTCCGTGTGCGGAGGTTCCTCCGCGACTCGGAGCGCAGCACTCTTCGCCCATGTCGGCAGCGTAACCGGGTGAGGGACGGCCCGGCCTCGGGCGAATTACTCGATGGCCCCGGACACATCCGCGGGCGGAGGACCGGCGGCCGGAGATCCGTCGTCGCCCACGGGAACTGTGGCCGCGCCCCCGGTCGGACCGACGATCCGCTTTCGGAAGACGTAGAGGCTCCATCCCTGGTAGACGAGGACTACGGGGAAGAAGATCACCGCCACCACCGTCATCACCTTGAGGGTGTAGGAGGGGCTGGCCGAGTTCGAGACGGTGAGGTTGTAGGCCGTGTTGGTCGAGGACACCATCACCCGGGGGAAGAGCTCGAAGAAGATCGACCCGACGACGCTGCCGATGGCGGTTGCGGCGGCGGCGAACGCCCATCCCTCTGAGTAGGACTCCGCCAGCATGGCCGCACCGACGACCGCGGCGAGGGCCAGAACCTGAAACGGATTGGGAAGGAAGCCCACGCCCAGGCCCACATGGATCCAGGTCAGCCAGCCGAAGGTGACGACGGCGGCCAACCAACCGAAGCGGCCGGACAGCTTGGCCACCCGGTCATGCAGCGCGCCATCGGTCTTGAGGGTCAAGAAGACGGCCCCGAGGAACAGGGACAGCACGGTCAGGGTGACACCCGTGTAGAGCCCGAAGGGAACCAGCAATCCGAAGAAGGTACCGGTGTAGTTGTGGGCGGAGTCGATGGGCAGCCCGTGGAGGAGATCGCCCAGTGCCGTGCCCAGCAGCAACGGGATCAGCAGGCTTCCGAGCGTCAGTGACCATCGCCAGGTGGACCGCCACCGGGGGTTGTCGATCTTCCGGTGGTACTCGAAGGACACACCCCGCACGATGAGGGCCAACAGGACCACCACCAGCGCCAGGTAGAAGGTGGAGAACATGGTGGCGTACCACCCGGGGAAGGCGGCAAAAATGGCCGCTCCGGCAACGATCAGCCACACCTCGTTGCCGTCCCAGGTCGGGCCGATGGCGTTGACGGCGATCCGTCGCTCGACATCGTCGTGGCCGACGAACGAGTGCAGCATGCCCACACCGAAGTCGAATCCTTCGAGGACGAAGAACCCCACCCAGAAGAGGGCGACGATCACGTACCAGATGTTGTTGAGATGCACCATTGTCGTCTCCTAGTAGATGAGGGCCGGGGCTCGGCTGTCGTCGGAGTCCGCCGAACCGCTGTCGGGACTGGCGTGGTCGTCACCCTGGTCACCGTCGGCACCGCTGCGCCCCTCACCGTCGTCGGCTTCGAGCTCCTTCCGGCCGTAGTGGATCATGAGGTAGGCATCGGCCACACCCAGCGCCACGTAGAGGAGCACAAAGACAGTGAGGCTGATCCAGATGTCGGTGGCGGTGACCGAGGGTGAGGCCGCTTGTGAAGTCTTCATGAGGCCCTGGACGATCCAGGGCTGGCGACCGCTCTCGGTCAGCAGCCATCCGGCGGTATTCATGAGAAATGGTGTGAGGGCGAACCAGGGGGCGATCAACAGGAACCACTTGGCCTTGTCCAGCGTCTTCCGCCGGATCAGCCACAGCCCCCACAGGGCGAACAGGGCGATGAGGGCGGCCAGATAGGCCATCACCCGCATCCCCCAGTACTGGATGAAGACGTTGGGGATGTAGTTACCCGGTCCGTACTCCTTCACGTACTGGGCCTGCAGGTTGTTCATGCCCTGCACTTCGCCGTCGAGGTGGTTGGTGGCCAGGATGGAGAGCAGGTCGGGGATCTCCCAGATCTGCGTCGGGGTCTCGTCGTTGTTGCCGCCGCCGATCTGGAGCAACGAGAACGGGCAGTGGGACGGGCAGGTGGTCCACAGCGCCTCGGCGGCGGCGATCTTCATGGGCTGGTACTTGCCCTCCACCACGCCGAGCTCGCTGCCGATGAACATGTTGATGAACACGGCCGGAGTGAGGACGGCGAGCGAGATGATGGCCGTCCGGCGGAAGGCAGCGACTGCGCTCTCCCGCCGGAGGTGCCAGGCGGAGAAGGCCAGCATGACGATGGCTCCCGTGACCAGGGAGGCCAGGACCACATGGGGATAGGCCCACAGGAACACCGGGTTGGTGAACAGTGCCCACACGTCGGTGAGCTGCGGCTGGTGTTGGGCGTTCATCACATACCCAACCGGGTGCTGCATCCACGAGTTGGCCGCGACGATGAAGAGGGCCGACACCATGGACGCCCCGGCCACCAGCCAGATACAGGCCAGATGCACCTTCTTCGACAGCCGGTCCCATCCGAAGATCCAGAGCCCCAGGAAGGTGGACTCGAGGAAGAAGGCGATCAGACCCTCCATGGCTAGCGGGCCCCCGAAGATGTTGCCCACGAACCGGGAGTAGTTCGACCAGTTCATGCCGAACTCGAACTCCTGCACCAACCCGGTCACCACGCCGACGGCCACGTTGATCAGGAGAAGGGTGCCAAAGAACTTGGTCAACCGTTTGAAGACCGGGTTGTCGTTCCTGTACCAGCTGGTCTGGAGCAACGCCACCAGGAAGGCCAGCCCGATGGTGACGGGAACGAACAGGAAGTGGTAGATGCTGGTTGTGGCGAACTGCCAGCGCGCCAGGTCGGTGGTCATCGGGCGTCTCTCCTGAGGTTCTGGCCGCCGTGGGGTGCGGTGGCCGCGGGGTGCGGCGGGTGGTGGTGCAGCAGTGGTGGTCTCGGCGGCCCTTCGGCGGCGTGGCGCTCGGTCCGCATCTCCTCCCACCACAAGCGGGAGTACCGGCCGTCCTGGTCGATGAGCACGTCGTGGGTACCCCGCTCGACGACCCGGCCCTCGTCCACGACCAGGATCTCGTCGACGGATTCGAGCCCGGCCAGCCGGTGGGTGATGAGCACCAGGGCGCGGTCGTCCGTCACTCCGAGGACGTCGGTCGTGAGGGCATCGGCAGCCACTGGGTCGAGGTGCTCGGCGGGCTCGTCGAGCACGAGCACCGGGAACTCGGCGAGCAGGGCGCGGGCCACGGCCACCCGCTGGCGCTGGCCGCCGGAGAGGTGGGATCCATGTGGGCCGACTTCGGTCCCCAGCCCCCGGGGCAGGTCCTCCAACCAGCCGGCCAGCCCCACCCGGTCCAGCACGTCACGCAACTCCTCATCGGTCGTCTGGCGGCGTCCGATGCGCAGGTTCTCGGCGATGGTGGTGTCGAAGAGATAGGCGTCCTGGCCCACCAGGCCCACCACCGTGCGGAGTTCGTCGCCGGCAATGCGATCGAACGGGGCGCCGTTCAGGGTGACCGAACCGGCGGCAACGGGTAGGAACCGGAGGAGCACCGCGGCCAGTGTCGACTTGCCGGCGCCGCTCGGCCCAACCACAGCCACCCGCCGGCCGGCGGGCAGCGCGACGTCCACCCCCCGGAGCACCGGAGACCCGGCGCACGCGTATCCGGCCCACACCGACCGGGCCTCCACGTCGTAGGGGCCGGCGGGGAGCAGTGCCGGCACCTCAGGATCGGTCACGGGAACGGGCGCGTCGGTCACCTCGAACATCCGGGCAGCCGCCTGACGCACCCGCTGGAGTGCCTGGGTGGCGACGGGCAGGCCGACCACCAGTTCGAAGGCGGCCAGCGGGATGAGGGTCACCACGGCCAGGTCGGTGCCGCTCAGTCGGCCGGCCGTCACCGCCGGGATGCCGGCGAGGAGACACCCCCAGCAGGCCAGTCCGGCCAGCAGGGTGGTGAGGGACAAGCCCACCCCGGCGGTGCCCGCCGACGCGGCGGCGACAGCCGTGAGCTCGGCGTCCTGGTCCCGGATGACCGCCAGCTGGCCGGCCATGGCACCGAAGGCGACCAGCTCCGGTGCGCCCTCGGTGAGGTCGACCACCGAGGCTGCCAGGTCACCACGGGCCGGCGCGAACCTCGATTCCCGCCGTCGGGCGAGGAGCCCGGTGAGCCAGGGCACGAGGATGCCGGCGAGCAGGAGGGCCACCGCCAGGATGACACCCGCGGCCGGGAGCATCCACCACAGGAGGGCGACGGTGAGCGTTCCCACTATCACGGCGGTGCCGAAGGGGGGGATGACCCGGACGACCAGATCTTGCAACGAGTCGATGTCCTGGACGATGCGGGCCAGCAAGTCGCCCCGGCGGAAAGCGGGCAGGCCCGAAGGGGCGAGACGTTCGAGCCGCTCGTAGACCACCACCCTGAGGTCGGAGAGGAGCCGGAGGGCGGCGTCGTGCCCGACCAACCGCTCCTGGTACCGGAAAACGCCGCGGGAGAGCCCGAAGAACTGCACGCCGACGATGGCCACGGCCAGTTGTGACTCGTTGGGGTGTTGGGCGGCCTTCGAGATCAGCCAGGCCGCGGTGCCCAAGAGGCCGATGTCGGCAGCGATGGCCCCGGCACCGAGCAGAGCGGTGACCAGCACCCGGCCGGCGGCGGGTCGGGCGATGGCGAGGGTACGGGCCAACGGCGCCGTCCCCGTTCCGCCGCTCCGGGGGCCGTGACCGACCATCAGGACGCCGCCACGACGGGCTCCAGGTGGACCACGCGGTCGGCCAACGCCAGCAGTGAGGGGCGGTGGGCCACGATGACCACCGTGCGGCCCACCATGAGCCGTCGCACCGCGGCGAGCACGTCCTCTTCGGTCCGGCCATCGAGGTTGGCCGTGGGCTCGTCCAGGAGGAGCAGGGGGGAGTCCCGGAGGAAGGCCCGCGCCAGAGCCACCCGTTGGCGCTCCCCAGCCGACAGCCCGGCCCCGTCGTGGCCGAGGATGGTGTGCTCGCGCTCGGGGAGCCGGGCCACGACCGGGTCGAGGCCGGCATCGCCCATGGCCGAGCGCACGGCCTGGTCGGTGGCTTCGGGGCGGCCGAGGCGTACATTGGCGACGATCGACCGGGAGAACAGGTGGGGCCGTTGGGGCACCCATGCCACCTGGGCCCTCCACCAGTCCGGGTCCAGGTCGGCCAGGCTCACCTCTCCGATTGTCACCGTCCCGGTCCACGGGGGAGCCAGACCGAGCAACACGGCGAGAAGGGTGGACTTCCCGCACCCGCTGGGTCCGGCCAGGGCGACGACCTCCCCGGGGTCCACGGAGAGGGTCGCATCGGTGAGGGCGGGGACCACCCGTCCCGGATAGCAGACCTCCAGTCGATCGACCCTGAGCGTGGATCGCGACGGGTCGGGGACATCCCGACGGGTGCCGCTCGGCGGGAGCGGCGTCTCGAGCACGCCGAAGACGTCGTCGGCCGCCTTCATCCCTTCGGCGCTGGCGTGATAGTTGGTCCCGAGCAGGCGCAGTGGAAGATAGGCCTCGGGCGCCAGGATGAGGACGAAGAGAGCGGTGGCCAGGCTCAGGTGGCCGCCCAGAAGCCGGAGCCCGACAGCGACGGCCACCAGCGCCACCGAGATGGTGGCCAGGAGCTCGAGGATGAGCGACGACAGGAAGGCGACCTTCAGGGTCGCCATCGTCGCCTTCCGGTACTGGTCGGTGATGGCACGGACCGCGGCGGCCTGCGCCTTGGCCCGGCCGAAGACCTTGAGCGTGGGTAGGCCGGCCACCACGTCGAGGAAGTGGCCGGCGAGGCGGTGGAGGAGCCGCGCCTGGGCCGCCATCCGGGCACTGGTGGAGGCGCCCACCAATCCCATGAAGACAGGGATCAACGGTACGGTGACGGCGATGATCACGGCCGACATCCAGTCGGCACCGAGCACGACCACGATGACGGCGACCGGGACGATCACGGCCAGGAAGAGCTGGGGGAGATAGCGGGAGAAGTAGCTGTCGAGGGCATCGATCCCACCGGTGGCCAACACGGCCAGCCTCCCTGAGCGCTCCCTGTCGATCCCGGCGGGACCCAGCCGGGCCATCTGCTCGACCAGGGCGCTCCGCAGGTTCGACTTGGCCGAAGCCGAGGCGCGGTCGGCCATCCGCTCCTGAAGCCAACCCACCATGGCCCGTCCGAGGATCACCGCCAGGAGCAGGGCCACCTCGGTTCGGACCGTCGACAGTCCCCGGTGATGGACCACGACACCCGAGATCGTGCTGGCGATGAGCCAGGCCTGAGCCACGACGAGTCCGGCGGTGACGCCGCCGAGGACGACGGTCACCACGAGGAACCTCCGGGTTCCGCGGGCGTAGTGGAGCAGCCGATGATCGACGGGACCGGTCCGGCTGGCCATCACCCGAGTCGCTCGGCCAGGTGCTCCGCGCGTCGCTCCCCTGCTCCGCGCCGTGGCGTCACCGCGCCGGCACCGCCGGCGCTCGGTCGACCACGGCCGATCTTCCGGTCCGCGCCCTCACCGGCCGGTGTCCGGGGACGGTGGCGGCTCTTCCTGTCCGGACCCGGCCGCACCGGATCGGGGACGACCTGATCCCGCGTCCTTCTCGATGACCGGAAAGAGCGTGGGCTCGACCCGTCTTCGGACCGATTCGGGAAGACTCAGGTCGCCACCGGTGTGCGCGGTGCTGAACTCCCGCTCGGCCCGGCCGCGCCCGATCATCGAGCGGAGCCACTTCAGCATGGTGGTGAGACGGTTGCCGAACCCGGTGAGAAAGGCGAGATGGACGAACATCCACACCAACCAGCCCGGGAACCCGCTCAGCCGGATCCCTTTCACGCTCACGATGGCCCGGAATCGACCGATGGTAGCGACGCTGCCGAGGTCCCGGTAACGGAATGATTTGGCGGGCTCCCCCTTCAGGCGCCGGAGGATGGTGTTGGCGGCGTGGAGCCCGCCCTGCATTGCCACTTCGGCCACGCCGGGGAGGTCGTCGAGGCTGGCCATGTCGCCGACGGCAAAGACCTCGGGGTGGTCGGGCAGCGTGAGGTCGGGGAGGACGGCGATCCGGCCGGCGCGGTCGACGCTGGCCCCCGAAGCCTCGGCCAGCAGGTTGGCCAGGGGGGAGGCCTGGACACCGGCGGCCCAGACGGTGGTCCGAGCGTCGATCCGGGTGTCACCGTCGGGTCCCTTGACATCGACACCCTCGGCGTCGACCCCGACCACCTGGCCTCCCATGCGCAGCTCGATGCCCAGGTGCTCGAGCGTCTTGGCCGCCTTGCCCGACAGCTGGTGGCCGAAGGTGGCCAGGGGCTCTTTGCCCCCGTCCACCAGGATCACCCTCACCGAAGCGGCCTCGAAGGTGCGGAACTCCCCTCGCAGACTGCGGGTGGCCAGCTCGCGCACCTGACCGGCCAGTTCGACGCCGGTGGGCCCGGCTCCCACCACCACGACGGTCAGCCAATGCGCTTTCTGGACGGGGTCGGCAACCAGCTCGGCCACCTCGAAAGCGCCGTAGATCCGGCGCCGGAGCTCGAGGGCGTCGTCGAGGGTCTTCATCCCCGGCGCGAAGAAGGCGAGCTCGTCGTGACCGAAGTAGGACTGGGTCACTCCGGCGGCGACGATCAGGCTGTCGTAGGGGTACTCGACGGACATCCGGCCGGCCACGCTGGCATGGACCACTCTGCGCTCGAGGTCGAAGCCGGTCACCTCGGCCAGTTGAACGCGCACGTTCTTCTGTCGGCGCACGATGTGGCGAAGCGCAGGTGCGATCTGACCAGGCGCAAGCATCCCGGTCGCCGTCTGGTAGAGGAGGGGCTGGAACAGATGGTGGTTCCGACGGTCGACCAACGTCACGTCGACCGGTTTCCCTCCGAGGAAACGGGTGGCCGGAAGACCCCCGAACCCCCCGCCGACGATGACGACCCGATGACGGCCGTCCGGAGGGGCGCCGGCCGGCGCCGAATCGGAGACGGCAGTCATCGGGTTCGCGCTCGCCTGCGGGTTGACGAGCGGGTCACAGTCCGGCGCCGGTGAAGAAGACGGACCTGAGTGGTTCGCGGATCACGATCCGCTGGTCCTCACAACCCCGGACTGCTCTGCATGATGCCGCCGTCGGCGAAGATGGTGGTCGCCGTCAGGTAGCTGGCACCCGGGCCGGCCAGAAAGGCCACCACGCTCCCGATCTCCTCCGGCTTGGCCATGCGACCGATCGGAATGGCATCGTCGAGCTTCTTCAAGGCGGCAGGATCGTTCATGGTGGCGGTGTTGATCGGCGTCTCGACCGCACCCGGGCCGACGCCGACCACCAGGACGTTGTGAGGCGCCAGTTCCACACCCGCCGTACGGGTGAGCATCCGCATCCCGCCCTTGGACAGGCAGTAGGCGGTGTTGTTGGGCATCGGCCAGTCCTCGTGGACCGAGGTCATGTTGATGATGCGGCCACCGTCGCCTTGCGCGATCATCTGCTTGGCCGCCAGCTGGGTTCCGAAGAACGCACTCTTCAGGTTGATGTCGAGGACCCTCTCATACTGGGCCTCGGTGGTGTCGAGCACGGAGGTCCGGGTCTCGATACCGGCGTTGTTGACCATGATGTCCAGCCGCCCGAAGGTGCTCACCGCGGTGGCGACGAGCGTCTCGAGGTCGGAGACCTTGCTGACATCGGCTTTGACCGCGGTCACCTTGTCCCCGAGGTCACGGACCTGCCGCTCGAGCGCCTCGGTGGCCTCCGGATCGGCCACGTAGTCGATCACGATCGACGCGCCCTCCGCGGCCAGGGCCAGCACCACCGCCTTGCCGATGCCCGTGTTCCCGCCCGTGACGATGGCCACCTTGCCTTGAAGTGTCACCTGAGCTCCTTTCCTGCGCCCCCACCGAGCCAGGCTACGGACTCACACCCCGTGTTTCCTCACCCCGATGGGGTGATTACAGAGCATCGCCTCCGGGTCATAATCCACCCGGGTAAGGAGATGGAATCCGAAGCGCCGGCTCCCCTCGGTCAGGACCGGCGGTCGACCGAACCAAGGAGCACGATCATGAGCGAATTCCCTCCGATCGCCGACTACGCCTTTCTCTCCGACTGTGAGGACAGCTGCCTCATAGCACCCGACGGTTCGGTGGAGTGGCTCTGCCTGCCCCGTCCCGACTCACCGAGTGTCTTCGGGGCCCTGCTCGACCGCTCAGGCGGTTCGTTCCGGTTCGGGCCGGCCAACACCATGGTCCCCCACCATCGCCGCTACGTACCCGGCACGATGGTGGTGGAGACCACGTGGCACACGCCCACCGGTTGGCTCGTCGTCCAGGATCTCATGGTCATCCGCAAGGTCGACGAGGAGAAGCGGCGGCCCGGTTATCGGCGGGCCCCCACTGATTCGGCTGCAGCCGGTGTGTTGCTGCGCACAGCCAGGTGCGTCTCGGGAGAGGTCGAGATCGTCGCCAACTGCGTCCCGCTGTTCGACTACGGGATCACCACAGGTCAATGGGCCTACGACGGCGAGGGTTATGGCTCCCTCACCGCCCGGCCACCGGACGGCGAGTTGACCCTCTCGGTGGTCAGCGGCCTCCGGCTGGGTCTGGTCGGGGCGCGCTGTTACGGACGCACCAGCCTGGTCGAAGGTGAGGAGTGCTTCATCGCCCTGTCGTGGGGGGACGGCACCGCGCCCACCGACCAGGACCAGGCAAATCGGGATGTGGACTCCACCGTGGCCTACTGGCGTCACTGGCTCGCTTCGGGGACGTTCCCCGACCACCCCTGGCGGCCCTATATCGAGCGCAGTGCCCTGACGCTCAAAGGTTTGAGCTACGCGCCGACGGGAGCGATCATGGCCGCGTCCACCACCTCGCTCCCCGAGACACCGGGTGGCGCCCGGAACTGGGATTACCGCTACACCTGGATCAGGGACACCGGATTCATGTTGCGGTCGCTCTATCGCCTGGGCTTCGACTGGGAGGCACTCGAATACTTCGCCTTCGTCCTCGAGTCTGTCAGCCAGGGCCAGCTCGACCAGCCGTTCGAGCTTCAGATCATGTACGGCATCGGTGGCGAGCGCGACCTCACCGAGAAGACCCTCGACCATCTTTCGGGATACGAGGGAGCGCGTCCGGTCCGCGTCGGCAACGGTGCGTGGGACCAGCACCAGAACGACGTGTGGGGAATGCTCCTCGACGGGGTCAACACCCACCTGAAGCGGGGCGCTGCGTCGATCGTCCACGCCGTCTGGGATGGGTTGGCCGGACTGGTGGAAGAAGCGCTGGCCCACAGCGGGGACGCCGACCAGGGCATTTGGGAGATCCGGGGTGAACCTCAGCACTTCACCGCCTCGGCTGTGCTGTGCTGGGTGGCTGCCGACCGGGGAGCCGACCTGGCCCGCCGCCGGGGCGACATCGAGCGGGCCGACCGCTGGCGCCAGGGCGCCGATGATCTCAAGCAGGACATCCTGGCCAAGGGCGTGGACGAGCGGGGGAGGTTCCGGCAGGCGTACGAGAACGACGAGCTCGACGCCTCGCTCCTGCTCATTCCCATCATGGGCTTCCTGGCTCCCGACGACGAGCGGGTGAAGGCGACGGTCAAGGCCATCGCCGATGAGCTCACCGAGGACGGGTTGGTGCTCCGCTACAAGGTGGACAGCACGGACACCGGCTTCGAGGGCAAGGAAGGGACCTTCACCATCTGCTCCTGGTGGTTGGTCTCCGCGCTGGCCATGATCGGCGAGATCGAGCCGGCACGGGCCTTGTGCAAGAAGCTGCTCTCGTTTGCCGGCCCTCTTCACCTCTACGCCGAGGAGATCGATGCCACCACCGGCGAACACCTGGGGAACTTTCCGCAGGCATTCACCCACCTGGCGCTCATCGATGCCGTGTCGCAACTCATCGAGGCGGAGACGGACTCGCCCTGAGCCAGGCCGGCGAGAGAGGACTGGCGGCCGACGTTCTCGAGCGAGTGTGACGTCAGCGGCGCACCCCAGACGTCAAAGCCCGGCGACGGGCGCTGTCAGCGGCGGTTATTGACGCACCATGGCCACCCGGAGGCGATCCTCGGGCGAGATCAGGTGTGAGTGGTCGTCGACACCCTGATCGAGCTGGACCCAGTTGACCGTGCCGGTGAACGAGCTGGTCGCAGGGGTGTAATCGTCGCTCACCGATGTGGCGTGGTCGCCCCCCACATCGAGGGTCTCGTCCCCCGAGAACAGCATGGGAATGCTGGCCTCCTGGCGCGAGGCGCCGACCTGGGTGCCGTCCACGTACAGCGTGGTGTCGCCCCCCTTGGCCAGGCCGTCGCCGTCATAGGCGAATTCGATCCGGATCTGGTGGGTACCGGCCGACAGGGGGTCGGTGCCACTCGCCTTGACCAGGTTGAGACCGAGCAGGTTGTAACAGTGGGTCGGGACGCCGTCGACGAGGTAGAGTGACCACCCACCGAAGGCTCCGCCCTGGGCCACGACGACCCCGCTTCCACCGCCCTCGGGCACGACCACCTCGGCGGTGACGGCGTAGGACTTGTTCTTGAGGTTGAGCACTGTGTTTTCGGTCACCCTCGACATGCCGCCGAAAAACACCTGCGAGGGGCCCTTGGCCAGTTCCGGTCGGCCGGCGATCTCCGAGTTGAAGCGCTCGATCCGTCGGTCATCGAGGGGCAGCACGTTGTACTTGACCGCTTCGATGAGGAAGAGTCTCTGGAGCTCGGCCAGCTTGGCGGGGTGCTCGGCGGCGACGTCGTGGGCCTGGGTCCAGTCCGCGGTGGTGTCGTAGAGCTCCCACACATCGTCGTCGAGAGCGGGCAGGGTTGCGCCGAACAGCCACGGGACGCTGTGGCGGGTGACGGCAGTCCAACCCTTGTGATAAATGCCCCGGTTGCACACCATTTCGAAGTACTGGGTCTCGCGGCGCTCCGCGGCACCGGCGTCGTCGAACAGGTAGGCCATCGATACCCCGTGGAGTGGAAGCTGTTCGACACCGTTGACGAAGGTCGGCTCAGGCAGACCGATGACGTCGAGCACGGTGGCGGCCACGTCGATGACATGGTGGAACTGATTCCGCACCTCGCCCTTGGCCGCGATCCCCCGCGGCCAGTGGACGATGGTGCCGTTCCGAGTCCCTCCGAAATGCGAGGCCACCTGCTTGGTCCACTGGTAGGGGGTGCTCATGGCATGGGCCCAGCCCACCGCATAATGGTTGTAGGCATCGGGTGTCCCGAACTGCTCGATGTGGGCGGCCATGAACTCGGGCGTCTCGAAGGCGGCGGCGCCGTTGAGCGAGAGCATCTCGTTGAAGGTGCCGTTCGGCGTCCCCTCGGCGCTCGCCCCGTTGTCGCCGATCATGTAGTAGATGAGCGTGTCGTCCAGAACATCGAGCTCGTCGAGCGTGTCGATGAGCCGGCCCACGTGGTGGTCGACGTGCTCGAGGTAGCCGGCGTAGATCTCCATCTGTCTGGCCAGCACGGGTTGCAGCAGATCCGGGACGTCTTCCCACGCGTCGATGTCATCAGGCCGCCCGGTGAGCTCTGCGTCGGCGGGAATCACGCCCAGCTCCTTCTGACGGGCGAACACCTCGGCACGCAGGGAGTCCCAGCCGGCATCGAAGCGGCCTTTGTACTTGTCCGACCACTCCCTCGGAACGTGGTGGGGCGCGTGGGTGGCCCCCGGTGCGAAGTAGGCGAAAAACGGGCGATCGGTCATGAGGGATCGCTGCTGACGCACCCAGGTGATCGCCCGATCGGCCAGGTCCTCGGTCAGGTGGTACCCCTCATCGGGGGACTTCGGTGGCTCGACCGGGTTGGTGCCCTCGAACAGGGCCGGGTAGTACTGGTTGGTCTCGCCGCCGATGAAGCCGTAGAAGTAGTCGAAGCCGCTCTGCGAGGGCCACTGGTCGAACGGCCCCATCGGGCTGGTCTTCCACACCGGGACCTCGTGGCACTTGCCGAATTGTGCCGTCGAGTAGCCATTGAGCTTGAGGATCTGGGCCAGCGGGGCGGTGGTCTTGGGGCGGATGGAGCTGTACCCCGGGGCCGACGTCGCCACCTCGGGAATAGCCCCCATTCCTGCCGTGTGGTGGTTCCGGCCGGTCAACAATGCCTGCCGGCTTGGGGCACACAGGGCCGTCGTGTGGAACCGGGTCAGCTTGAGACCGGAACCGGCCAGCCGGTCAGCGGTCGGCGTGTTGATCGCACCGCCAAAACTCGACGCCGCGCCGAAGCCGATGTCGTCGAGCAGGATGATCAGGACATTGGGTGACCCCTCGGGTGGGAGCACTTCATCGATAGGTGGGAAGGCCGTGTCGGGGTCCTTGGCGTCGTAGGTGGTGAGACCCACATGGCGCCGGTCGTGAATCGGCAGGACGAAGCGATTGATCGGGTCAGCCATCGGTGTCCTCGTTTCTCATGGCGCGGACGGACTGCCTGGTGCCGCGTGCGGGGCGAGCACGGGATTGACCGACACCAATTCGATGTTGAGATCCCGGAGCAGCTCGAGCGTGCCATGCAGGCGCGCCTGGTCGGTGACCCAGCCGACCAGATGGGTCAGGCCGCTGTCACAGTGGCTGACGTCAAACCCTTCGATCGCCGCGGTCAAGGTCGGGCTCAGCCTGCCCTTGACCACGATCTCGAATTTGGTTGCATCCAAGTTGGCCTTCTTGCCCTATCGGGATGTTGGAATCTGACGGTTTGTCAGCGGTCCGCCGCCACCTTCCCGCCATCCTGGCGTCCCTCGATGGCAAAGTCGTCATCCCTAGAGGGTGATCGCGTCTCCAAACCGTGGCCATGGCCCCGGCGGGGTGCCAGTGGCGGCGACTCATCTCCGATGGCACAATGACCGGAGCCCGGCCACAAAGCGGCCGGGGGACCCGAAACGAGTCGGATGGTGGTCACAGCCTTTTCGGCGCCGGCCCACGCGGTCGACCGCCCGGCCCTGAGGCGGCTGCTCGATGGCGCCCTCGCCCACCCCCTGACCCTCATCGTGGCCCCGGCCGGCGCAGGAAAGACACTCCTCCTGGCCCAGTGGGCCGCCACCCATCCCGAGCTGGACTTCGTCTGGGTGGAGGTAGGTGTGGACGACGACGATCCCGTCCGCTTCTCCCAGCGTCTGCTGCGGGGCCTCACCGCCATCAACCCGGATCTCGCCGAGCTCAACTCCCTCGTGTCCCTGCACGGCGGCGGCCTGGGCCGCCCCCTGTTGGAGGCGTTCGAGACACAGCTGGCCGAGCTCCCTGAGGTCGTCATCGTCCTCGACGATCTGCATCACCTGTCGAACTCGGTGCTCCTCGCCGATCTCGGTGACCTGGTCGACCGGCTCCCGCCCAACATCCATCTGGTCCTGTCGACGCGCGCGGATCTTCCCATTGCCTGGAGCCGCCATCGGCTCGCCGATGGGATCACCGAGATCCGCCAGCTCGATCTCGCTCTCGACGAGGTCGACTCCGCCCATCTCCTCGAGCACATCACGGGGCGGTCCCTGGGGCCCGACAGCGTGGCCACCCTGGTGGCACGCACCGAAGGCTGGGCCGCCGGCGTGCAACTCGCAGGGATGACGCTCCGGCTCTACGAGGACTCCGACGAATTCATCACCCAATTCAGCGGAGACGACCGCCTCATCGCCGACTACCTCAGCCAAGAGGTCCTCCACGCCCAGTCAGCAGATCGGCGTGAGCTCATGCTGCAGATCTCCTCCCTCGACAGGATGTGCGCGGAGCTGGTCGCTCACCTGACCGGTGTGCCGAACGCCCAGCTCGTCCTCGAGGAATTGGAGCGGGAATCGATGTTCCTCGTCCCCCTTGACACCCACCGTCACTGGTTTCGTTTCCATCATCTCTTCCGCGACATGCTGCGCTTCAAATTGCGGGCAGAGCAGCCCGACGCCGAAGCGCGACTGCTCAATGAGGCCGGTTCGTGGCACCTCGGACGAGGTGAGGTCAGCGCCGGCGTCGAATACCTTCTCAGGGCCCGGAACTGGGCCGCAGCGCTCGATGTCATCATGGGCCAGGGCTCCGAGGTGTTCGAGAAGGGCGAAATGGCCACCGTCATTCGCTGGATCACGGAGGTTCCGGAGTCGGCCCGCGCCGGACGGCGGGACGTCAGCCTCCTGCTCGGGATCCTCAAAGGAGTCGAAGGGCAGGCGGCGAGCGCCGAGGACATCCTCGGCCGGGTGGCCGGCGACCCCGCGTCCACCGAGGAGGAGCAGGTCTGCGCGCAGGTGTTTCTGGCCTCTCTGGTCCAATGGCGACCCCGCCCTGCCGTCTCCATCGACATGGCAACCCGTGCCCTCGACCGGCTGGGCCGCCTCGGCGGCGTGCCGATGCCCATGATCATGAACCTGACCCATCCACCTTCACTCGAGACGATGGCCTTGCTGTCCGGCGGCCGCGCCCACTTGCACGCCGGCGACTACGACCATGCCCGGGACTGGCTCGACCGGGGACTGGCGGCACCCGGAGCGACCTACCCGATATGGAAGGTCAGCGGCCTCGGCTCGCTCGCTCTGCTCGAGGCCTGGTGCGGTGCCACTGAGCGAGCCGCCGCCCTGTCCGAAGAAGCGTTGGCCATCGCCAGGGAGGTGGGCCTGCTCGCCCATCCCTCGGCCGCCGACGCCTACCTGGCCTCCGCTCTCGCCGCCTTGGAGGCAGGTGAGCCTCGTCGCGCCTCTCTCTCCCTCCACGAGGGCTCCCTACGAGCCGAAGCCAACCATCGGAGCCAGCTGTCGTGGTTCAGCCACTTCGAAAGGGCAGTCCTCCAGGAGGCGGACGGCCAGCGGGAACTGGCCATGGCCAGTGCCACAGCGACCAGAAACGACCTCGGAGCACCACCACCACCCATTGTGGCCAGTCGGCTCCTGGCCCTCCAGTGCCGTCTCCTCCGCCTGGGCGGGTCACCAGAGCAGGCACAGCGGACGTTCGACAAAGCGACCCGGTACTCGCCGACGTTGGTGTTCGAAGGCACGGCCGCGGCACTCACACTGGGCCAGCACGACCTGGCCCGCAAGCTCCTCGACGCGCATGACCCCCTGCCGGATGCAAGCGAGCCGCTGGGGAACGTGAACGGTCTGCTCCTGCGCTCATGGTTGGCGGAGGCCGAAGGCTCCGTCGAGGAGTCGAGAGCGCATCTGGCCAGTGCATTGGCCGTGGCCGAACGCCACACCCTGATCGAAGCGTTCGTACGGGCCGGTCCGACGATCCTACGCCTGGTCTCGGAGATCACGGACGTGCACTCCCCTCTGCAGCGCCAGATCCTCCGGCGCGCCCGGGAGGTGGCGCTGCCGACCCCGGGGGCCGATCTTGTCGACCCGCTGACCGACCGGGAACTCGAACTCCTCTCGTATCTGCCGAGCCGCTACACCAACACCGAGCTCGCCGATCACTTCTACGTGTCGGTCAACACCATCAAGACGCATATGGCCCACATCTACCGGAAGCTGGACGTCGCCAACCGCAACGGTGCCATCTCTCGTGCCCGGGAGCTCGGAATTCTCTGAGCCAGCGGGGCGACGTCCGGGCTCCTCGAGGTGAAGCGGCTGGTGGATGACCAACGAAGTCACCCCCCGAGGGTGATGCCGTTCCCTCCCATTCATGATTGCATTCCCGTGCAGGCCTTTGCACGGACTGACCATTGACGGCGTTCATGATGACAGATCGGGAACGGTCAGCCGTGAGGGCCAGACACGTACCATTCACCGAACCCGGGAGGAACCTCCGATGATCGCCTACACCTACCCCCTCGCCGACCTGTTCGGGACGATGCTGGGGCTCTTCGTCTTCTTCATCTGGTTCTGGCTTCTCATCATCGTGTTCTCGGACATATTCCGGAGTCGCGACCTGGGTGGGGGCGCCAAGATGCTGTGGGTCCTGTTCGTCATCATTCTCCCCTTCCTCGGCATCTTCATCTACCTGATCGCCCGCGGGGGCAAGATGCACGAGCGCGCCGAGGCACAATCCGCTCAGCAGCAGAAGGCCTTCGACACCTATGTCAGGGAGACGGCGGGCGGAGGGTCAAGCTCGACAGAGGAACTGGCCAAGCTGGCCGACCTCAAGCAGCAGGGCGTCATCACCGATGCCGAGTTCGAAGCCCAGAAGAAGAAGATCCTGGCCTGAGCAAGAACGGTTCCTCTAGCGCCTCCGGCAGCATCCCGACGAGAGGACCGACATGGATTCCCCGACGAAACCCTCCGTCCTGATGATCTATTACTCCTACACACACCAGACGGAGAAGGTGATGGAGACGATGGCCGAGGCACTCCGCAGCCGCGGCTGTGAGGCAACCCTCGCCCGCATCGGGTTCACCGATCCACGCTACGAGAAGCGCTTCAAGCAATTCCCTATGCCGAAGCCGTTTCTCGAAGTCGTGGCCATGATCCCCGCCGAGCTCCGCCACCGACCGGCAACCATCGACATTCCCGATATCGTCGTCGAACGAGAGCACGACTTCGTGCTCCTCGGCGCACCCACCTGGTGGCTCTCGACCGACATCCCGATGCGCTCGTTTCTGGAGTCGGATACCGCCGACCAGGTCCTGCGGGGCAAGCCGTTCACAGGTGCGGTGTGCTGTCGGCGGTATTGGAAGCACAATCTCAAGACGGTACGGAGAATGGGGACGAAGCGCGGCGGGGAGTACGTGGACGGGATTCACTTCCGGTACCAGGGCGGCCAGATCCGGTCGCTGTTCTCCCTGTTGAGCTTCCTCGGAAGCGGCGAGTACAAAGAGCGGTTCCACGGCGTGAAGATCCCCCCGACGAACCTGCGGGATTATCACCTTGACGAGGCCCGGGCGTTCGCCGGCACCTTGGCCGACCGGCTCGCGACCTCGAGTTCCACGAGTTGACCGGTTGACCCGTCTCGTGCCCACCGACGCCTTCGTCCCCCGGCGGACAACACGGGATGCCAGTATCGTCGGCCGAACCACAAAAGGAGAACCATGTACTACCTAGGGGGATTCGTCTTCGCAGCCATGGCCATCTTGTTGGTAGTGGTGTTCATCCGCAAGTTCCGCCAAAGCAATGACTAGCGACCGACCTGAATCTGGGATGCACCCACCGGAGCGCCAGCGTCCGGCGGCACGACCACTCGATTCGAGCTCCAGCACGTCTGAAGTCCAAGCGGGGTCGACGTGACCCTCGACCTGGTGCTCATCGGCCTGGTCATCACGCTCGAGCCCATTCCGCTGACCGCGTTCCTCCTCGTACTGGCGTCCAAGGGCGGCGTGCGGAAGGGGGCCGCGTTCATCTTCGGATGGCTCGCCTCGCTGGCCATCGTGGTGGCGGGCACGGTTCTCGTCACCGGGAACAAGCCGCCCCAACCGAACACTGCCCCATCGCTGGCCGCGCTGGCCGTGAAGATCGCCATCGGTATGGCGCTCCTGGTCATTGCCGGTCGGCAATGGCGGAAGATGGGCAAGCCAAAGAAGCCGAAGAAGACGCCCAAGTGGCAGACCGGCATCGACAACATGTCGCCCTGGTACGCCATGGGCCTGGCCCCCCTGACCCAGCCGTGGGGTCTGGTTGCCGTCGGCGTCGCCACCATCACGGAGGCGAAACTGTCGTCGTGGCAGAGCTATATCGCACTGTTCCTGTTCTGCCTAGTCTCCACCGCGGTCTACCTGGTCCTCGAGATCTATGCCGGCTTCCGACCCGAGAGGAGCCAGGCCCTGTTGACCTCGACCAGAACGTGGATCGACACCCACACCGACCAGGTGATCATCGTGGTGTCGCTGGTACTCGGGTTGTGGCTGGTGGGCAAGAGCATCTATCTGATCGTCACGTGATGGCCGTCGATCAACCCGAATCCGACAGCGTCGTTCTCAGCGGCGAGACAGGAGCGCCGTGAGCAAGGATCAAGGAAAAGGCCCCCGATGGAAGCGCATTGTGTCGTGGATACTGGTGGTGTTGGCCTGCATCCTCTCGGTGCTCTCGGTCGTCACCGTCTTCGCCCGCAATCAGTTGTTGAACACCGACACCTATGTCAAGACTGTGGCTCCTCTGGCCAGCAATCCGGCCATCCAGACCCAGATAGCCAGGCAGGTCAGCCAGAATCTGATCAGCCGGACCAATGTCGAGACCCGGGTGAAGGACGCCCTTCCGCCCAAGGCCGGATTTCTGGCCACGCCGGTCACCTCGGGCATGGAGAACGTCATCAACGATCTGGCTCTGAAGGCGGTCCAGTCCAAACAGTTCTCCGAGTTGTGGGTGGCGGCCAACCGGGCCTCCCACAAGCAGCTGGTGGCCGTCCTGACCGGGTCGAGCGAAGGGTCGGTGAGCTCGAAGGACGGCAAGGTGACCATCGACCTCAGCCAGGTCGAGGCGAACGTCAAGCAGAAGCTGGACGCCAAGGGAATCACCGTGTTCAACAAGGTCCCCGCTGTCAAAGGACTCAATTTCGTGCTGTTCCAGTCCGAAGACCTGGTCAAAGTGCAAAAAGTGACAAAGCTCCTCAACGACCTGGCCATCGTCCTCCCGATCATCGCCCTGCTCTGTTTCGCTGCTTCGGTCGTCCTGGCCCGGAATCGGCGGCGAGGTCTGGCCCGGGCCGCCACCGGGCTGGCCCTTTCGATGGCCGGGGTGTTGGTGGTCATCGCCGTGGCCCGCCACCAGTACCTGTCGGGGCTGAGCCCGAACCAGTCGGTGGCCGCCAACCAGGCGGTCATCGACACTGTCACAGCGACGCTCCGACTCGGACTGCGCATCATCTTCGGCGTGTCCGCCTTCATCGCCGTGGTTGCACTGTTGGCCGGCAACCGACGCTTCCGGGCCTGGGCGTCCCGACGTGATCGGCCCGACAACCCCGTGCACAGGTTCGTGGTGCGTCACCGCAAGGGCCTGCAGTGGGGCATCCTCGGTCTGGCCCTGTTGATCCTGGTGGTGTGGAGCGAGCCCACCACCCTGGTCGCGGTGGTCGTGGTGGCGATCTCCTTGGTGCTGATCGGACTGGTGGGCTTCTACGGCGGGAACCGCACACCCACCAGCCCGTCGGTCATGGCTGCCCCAGGCGGCCCGGACGTCGACGGTTCCTCGGGCTCGCCAGATTCGTAGATGTCGGGCCAGTCCACGGACGGCGACGACCGATCCTCTGCCGCCGCGGCCACCTCGATCGACGGTCGGTCGTTCTCCTTCGTGGCATCCCTCCACGACCTGACGCTCCGGGTCGGTGGCTATGTCACCGTGGGGGACGGCCTTCCGTCAGTTCTTGGCCAAATCCTCACGCTGGAGCTTGGCCGTCTCGATGCCACCGGAGCCTCAGCTCCCGATCCCCACGGGATCCGATCTTCGGGTGCATCGGCCGCCGTGGGCACGGGCTCGTTGCTGGCGGATGCACGCCCGTTCGACTCTCTACCGGTACGGCCGGCAACGCCACCGGAGATGGCGGGGTGGCTCGACGAATCCCGACCGGCGCATGCCGCCCTGAACATCGGCGAGCTCGCTGGCGCCACTTCGACCCGGTCGCGGACCGAGAAGAGTATGCGGCATTCTCGCAATTCCTCGATCGTGACGAGCGAGGTCGTCCGCTGATCACCGGGATCGACGATCTGCTCACCTCGGACCTTCCCGGCGCCCGGGAACTCGGACTGCGAGCGTCCAACCTCGGAGTCCTCGACTGGGAGATATGGGAACGCGGGCCGGTGGCTCCCTCCCCCAGCTTCTGGCCGATGGCCAGTGGCGCTGTCTGGTGGTGGACCTTGGATCCTTCGACTCACCAGAGGAGCAGGCCGTGGCGGCCGACTGCGTGCTCGACACGCTCTGGGAACTTCGTCGCCGGCACGAGCCGGTGCTCATCGTCATCGGCGAAGCCCACAACATCTGCCCGCAGCGGTCCGACAATCGAGTGATCGAACTGGCGACCCGGCGTGCCGTCCAGATCGCCGGAGAGGGGCGGAAGTTCGGCCTCTACCTGCTCGTCTCCACGCAGCGACCCCAAAAAATCCACGAGAACGTCCTGTCCCGGTGCGACAACCTGATGCTCATGCGGATGAACTCGGAGCCGACCTGGCCCATCTCGGAGCCAATTTCTCCTTCGTCCCCTGGGGTCTCCTCCAGCAGGCCACCCACTTCGGACTGGGGGAGGCACTCGTGGCCGGAAAGATCTCACCCCATCCGACAGCGGTGCGATTCGGTGCCCGCGTCACCGAGGAAGGCGGCGGGGACGTCACCGCGGGCTGGGCGAAACCGGCACAGGAGATCGAGCAACCTCCCGCCGACTAGAACCCGGAGCCCCCCTATCCGAGGAGCTTGGCCTTCTCCGCTTCGAACTCCGCCTCGGTCAGGGCACCGGAATCCTTCAGCGCGGCCAGCTGGGTGAGCTGCGCGATGGGATCAGGAGCCGCTGCTGGCGCGGGGGCCGGCGGCGGCGCGGGGGCCGGGGCCGGCTCCGCATATTGTGGCTGTTGGGCTGCGGCCGCCTGCTTGTTGGCCATGTGCCCTCCGACCACGGCGGCGGTCCCGACGACGGCAGTGGTGCGCACGGCCATGCGTGCGATCGGTCGTCTTCTCAACATGTCATGTCTCCTGTCTCGGTGTGGCTCAGACCGCTGACGGCAGGTCCGCCAGCGCCGGGGCGATAAGATCGTGGGGTATCCGTGCACCCTCGAGCAGGACCCCGTTGGACCGGCGGACGGCCTCGGCGAAGGGTGTCGCCCACACATCCTCCCAGATCAACATCGCCGCCGACGAGTTCGGCTCGAGGGCTGACGCGGCATATTCGATGTCCGCCGGACTGATCAGGCCGCCGACGTCGGCGTCCAGCTCCCCGAACCCGGCCAGTGCGTCCAGCTCGTCGATCTCGAAGCTGACCACCGAACCGTCGGCATCCTTGCCTATGAAGATCAGGTCGAGGATCCGCACCGTCCCTGATTCGACCAGGGCCATCAACTCAGGGGCGATCTCACCGGTGAACTTGTTGCCGGGGAAGGCAACGATGATGTATTCGACTGGTCCTGTGGTCATGTCATCCCATCCTCTGATCCCATGTTCGCCATCTCGTTCTTCGAGATTACGGCCGCCTCCGGCCCAATTCGTCATCCTGATCGGGTGATTCGAGGACGACCCGGGATTCGGGGTCCACGACGCAGCGCCACCTGCCGCGACACTGCCGCGACACGCCCGCCGGGCTCTATGAGGAAGAGGACTCCCTCAGGCGATCGACCCCTCGGGCGGCCGCCCCGAGGATCAGTCGGATCACCACCGCTACGACAGCGAGATCGGTGAGCATCTGGACCGTGACCACTAGCCGGGCCACGTCGGTCTTCGGCGTGATATCACCAAACCCCACCGTCGAGAAGACGGTAACGGTGAAGTAGAGGGCTGAGACGCGGCTGAGCGGCACTCCGAATGCGGACGGATAGGCGCGAGCCATGGTCAGGTAGATCCAAGCGAACAGAATGAGGAAGAGCGGGATGATGGTGGCCATGGCTACGCCCGCCCGCAGCATCGGGCGATCGTGACCCGATATCAGTCGGATCTCGTTGGCCAGAACGACGACGAAGAGGACCAGAGCCACCCCGAGACGCAGGGCGACGGATTGATGCGGGCGGTTCTCGACTGGCAGCACGAAGTACAGGAAGACCAGCAGCGCCGCTGTGATCAGGGCCCGGATGCCGGTCTTGACGACCTGGGACCGGTCGAAATCGCCGAGATCCTCAGAAGCCACGTGGACAACCGGACGGGACTCGGGGTCGCGGCCGCCACGGGTGGAGCGCCGGCCGGTTCACCATTTCCTCTTCGGTCGACGCACCGTTCCATACTGGACAATGGGAAGACCAGCCGAATCACCCGCGGAGGGTGACGAGTGTCGGAGCCCGCGGTGGGACAGTTGATTCAGGAGCGCGGCCGCACCGTGAAGCGCTGAACCCGGCCTCTGTGGGAGGACACCATGAACGAGCGCGGAGAGAACATCCCGGCGCATGTGGTCGTTGCAGGGAGGCCGACGTGCTGTTGGCGATGATTGTTCTTCTTCTCTCTTTTTTCGTCGCTGCCCTGTGGGTGTTCCCCGAGCTGGTCTCCCGGTCCGCCGTGAAGGTACCGTCGCGGGTTCCCGAGGAGTGGGTTGCCGACTACAACGCAGAAAACCAGTGACCGGCCGGTCCTAGCTCGATCCGCCGGCCCGGGCGAGCCATGACTGCGGATCCTGGACCTCAGGGCGAGAAGCGCTGGCCGATGGCGGTCACCCTCATCGTGGCCATGGCACTTCCGATCCTGCTTCCATCGCGGTTCAGCCTGGGACCGATATGGATAGTCCCGGCCCTCGAGGCACTTCTGTTGGTGGCCCTGATCGTCGCCGACCCGGGTCGGATCGATCGCCGATCGACGCTTGTACGGGCATTCTCCATCGCTCTTGTCGTCATCCTGGTCGCCGGTGCGACCGGCGTAACGGTCAGGCTGGTCGTGGACCTGATCAGGGGAGGACCCGATACCAATTCACCCGCGCAGCTTCTTCGGGTGGGTTCGTTGGTGTGGGTGTATATCATCATCACCTTCTCCTTCCTCTATTGGGAGCTCGACGGAGGCGGCCCGGAAATGAGAGCCCGAAGCGATCCCGAGTACCCGGACTTCGCCTTTCCGGAGCACCTCAACCCCCATGTTGCTCGGCCGGGATGGCGGCCTCAGTTCTTCGACTACCTGTACCTGGGTTTCACCGATGCCACCGCCTTCAGCCCGACCGACGTCATGCCCATGGCTCGGTGGGCGAAGCTGGCGATGGCCGTCCAGGCCACCGCATGCCTCGTCGTCGTGGGACTTGTCATTGCCAGAGCCGTCAACATCCTGAAGTAGCCGAAGCCACCCTCGGTGGCGCCGAGGGTGGCGACGTCGGACGAATACCTCGTCAGGGCGGGATCCGGTCGACCACGCTGCGGATGCGTGCGGGCGCCGTGCGTGTCGTCCGGTCGCGTGACCAGGCCTGGGCCGAACCGGCCCCACGCCGAGGACGAGACTGGTGGCGCCGCGTTGGCACCCGGACAAACCTGTCGCTGTAACGCCGGGGCGCTGCCACTCGTCTCTACATTTACCAGCGGTCGGATTGACCTCGGGAGCCAGGACAGAGAGCCACGGCACGTAGCCGGGAGGCGGCGATGAAGCGAGCGGAACCATGTCCTTAGGTGGAGCAACACATCATGCGCTGCGCTGGTGCCTGGGCCTCGCCCCACAGCGAGAATCATCGATGCCCGGTCGGCGGCCCTCCTCGGCAGAAACAGTATCGACCGATCGACCCTGGTGGCGGAGACCATGACCCGGCACGTCATACGGGCGGGACCGATAGGAACGTCGGCGGAAGCCGTCTGGCACTCCCGGACCGGGGAGCTGACAGGTGATCAGGCGATCGTCGACCGTGCCAAGCGCATGGACTGGGTGGTCACTCAATCGGAGCGCGGCCCGAGACCGATCGACTGGCACGACGGGGCCACTGCGGTTCCTGCGGTTCTCGATGCAGCCGGGTCGATCTACGGCGGGCCGGTCGACCACTACGTGATCCCCGAGGAGGGCGATCCCATCTTCGCCGGCTCCGACCTGGTCGAGAGCTGAGTCAGGGACGCCGACGGATCCCGGCAACGACAAGCGAGAGCTCGCCCGTGCGGTATCTACGATCCACACGGTGAAAGCGATCGAGCTGCCGGCGCCATGTCGGACACTCGTTCCCTGCTGCAGGCCTACCCCAACCGGGTCAGCACGTTCCGGGTGATCTGCTCAATCTGCGGGTCCCGGCCGGCCAGTCCATGGGCCCAGTCGGTTGACCCCGACGTCACCACCGTGGCGCCCGCGTTGTTGGTGTAGGCGCCCAGCACCGCGTGACCGTGGCGGATCCGTTCCATCGCCCCGGGCTCACGCGTCCCGAACACACGCGACGCGATGTACTCCAACTCGCTCGGCTCGCCCGGCTTGGGCGGACGGGGCGCGGTCTCGCGGGTGAAGTGCTGGGTCGGGCACGTGCCGAGGATCTCGAAGGTCGACGGCGTACCGTCCTCGCCGGTCGGGTAGGGCAGCCCGTCCCGGTAGGTGAACACGCATCCGTCGCACTCGTAGCCGACGACAGTGGCGCCGGCACCGAGCACGTCGCCGTATCCGAGCCCGGTGCCGTCGAAGATCCAGTGACCGGCGCGATGCACGGTGTAGCCCCCAAGTCCGGCAGTCACATTGCGCCCTATCCGGTGATAGCCCCCGCGGGTGAACGAGACCCCGGTCATGTAGTTCTCAGGGCGGCCGACAACCACGTCGGACCAGAACGTCGTCACCTCGGCTTCGCTCTCGGTGCCCATCAGGGGGTCGTCCTTGAAGAATCCCTTGTAACCGACCATCACGTCGTGATCGTCGCCCTCGATGCGCACCTGCCACAGCGACGTATTGCCCGAGAAGAACGCGGCATTGCCGCCACCGGTGATGAATGCCTCGACGGTGTCGCGCATGCCGCGGGACCAGTACTCGTCGTGGCCGATGGACAGATACAGGCTCGCGCCGTCCAGCACCTCGGGGTGCTCTTCCAGATCGGCATTCGTGCACACACCGATCTCGAATCCCTCGCCTTCGGCCCACTCGATGAACGGCAGCTCCCAGTCGGGCCAACCGGCCGAACCGGCATAGCCCGACAGATGATTGATCTGGATGTAGCCGACGTGGGCCGCGTTCTGCGGATCGGGCGAACCCGTGCCCGTCACCCGACGGCCCTTGCCCGGCGGCTTGTACAGGTAACCCGCCGACATCGGCCGTTGCATGGCAACGTGGGTGCCCCCCGTGTACAGGTTCGATCCGCCGAAGTCGTTGTAGGCGTGCCATGTATTGGTTGCCAGCGCGACCACGATGCGCGCACCCGAAGACGGACGCACGACGAAGAACGCGTAGTCGCGGCGTACCTTCTCCCCGACGTCGATCTCCATGACGACCTCGTAGTAGCCCGACCGCCACGTCCGGTCGACGTCCAGCGTGAGAGCGACCGGCCAGCCGCATCCTTTCGAAGAGGCGGCCTCCGGCGCTTCGTGCTCGTCTGCCGCCACCGCATCGGCGGTGAAGACGATCTCGCGTCGCCCGCCGACCCGCGCCACCTCGACCCGCACCGGCCGACCGGCAGACGACGACAGGTGCAGGCCCACCCGCTCCCCCGGACGCACCGATTGCGGCCAGCAGTAGCCGGTCACGACCTCTCGACCCATCATCCCGACCCTACCGGGGATCGACGACCTCGCTCATTTTCGGCCCATGGCCGGATCGTTCCCCGTGAAGTAGACCGTGTACTGGGCGTAGAGGCTGTCGTCGGCCGCCGAACCGCCGGTCACCTCTGCGCCGTCCACACACGGGGTGTCGTAACCACTGGCCGTCTTCTTGCAGCTCGACAGGTGGTCGACGGTCTTGCCGTTGGGCTTGAGGAAGTAGACGGTGCCCGCCGGGATCTTCTTGCCATAGAAGAACTTGACCACGGCCACGATGGGGTTGAGCTTGCTGGTGTAGGCCGAGAAGTTGCCGAAGACCTCGATGATGTTCCCCTCACATTTGGTCGACCCGGTGGGCGGGCACAGGGCCGGCTCAGCTGAGGGAGTCAGCGACTTGAGGGTCACCGCCACCGGTGGAGGGTTGATGACGATGGTGCCCGCTGCCGGCGAAGCGGCCGACAAGAACCCGGTTTTCGGCTTCTTCACCTTGATCTTCTGCTTGGGCAGCTTCAAGGTCACCGACGCCTTCGACACCTTCAGGGAGAGCTTGGTGCTCGCCAATGGGATACCGGGTGCGGCCACCGCCTTGGTCCCCTTGGACACCACCAGCACGGCGATCTGGCCGAGGGCGGTGGTCTGGCTCGATGCATTGGTCGAGGTGACGGTGGCCGAGCCGGTGATGGTCGTGCCTGTGGTCAGGCCCGAGGTGTCCACCAGGACGTCGATGACGAGCGAGTCCCCGGCATCGAGGTTGCCACCCGAACAGGTGAGCATGCCCGGTCCGGCTTTGGCGCAGTCGGTCCCCGAGGCCGCCATGCCGGCCAGGTCGAAGGTCAGAGGGCCGTGGCCGTCGGTGACGCTGACGCTTTCCGAAAGCCCGGTCACCTCCGACTGCGACGTGTTCGAGATGGTGAACCCCCACCCCCCGTCGGTGCCCGCACTCACCAGATTCTCGAGTGGAGGGGTGGGCGACGGCACCTGGAAGGTCGGGACGACCGGTGGTGGGACCACCGTGGTTGAATCGAGGGGCGCCGCCCCGGCCGACGGGACACAGGAGATGGACTCCGTGGTCGGGACCCCGTGGGCCACCAAGGTGACCTCGGCATCGACGTCCCCGGGAGTGAGAACGACACTGCCGGTTCCCGGCCCCGTCTGCCAGGTGACCGGGTTGTAGGCGGTGGCGAAGCTGAAGGGGGTGTCCGCCACCAGTGCCGAGTCGGTGATCGGGAGGTTCGAGGCGGACGCCGCCTCGGTGTTGGGGCTCACCGCCCCGCTCAGGGCCCCGCCGACCGAAACCCGACCGTCCTCTGCCGTGGTCTGCGAGCTGACGGTGAGGGAGGTGGCACCGGCTCCGATGAAGGAGTTGATCACCGACGGCGGGATGGTGACCTGTGCCCCCAATGCCTCCTGGAAGGTCCCGCCGGCGTCGATGGTGGTGGGCGGGGTCGGTGATTCGGACTCCGTTACCGGGAAGGTGGCCGAGCCGAAGCCCGAGATGTCGCAGGTGAACAACGTGGCCGCGCTCACGGTGAAGGGGGTCGTGGCCGGGGGCGAGGCGGCGATGTCGCTGTCACCCGGGTAGGTGGCCGAAGCGGAATAGGGCCCTGCAGCCAGAGCCTCCGCCCCGATCGAGCACGTCCCGCGGCCACCACCGGCGGCGGGGAGGAGCGAGACATCGCAGCTGGCGGAGCCCACATCCACGGCGACCGATTCGGTAGCGGGCAGTACCTCGCCATGGCCCGTGGATACCGTGACAGTGAACACGGTCGCCCCCTCATCACCGTAGGGCTGGGTATTGACGTTGGTGGAAATCGAGGTGGTGGCGGAGTCCTCCGAGACCACATAACCGCCGGCGACGCCCTCGTAATTGACGACGTAGCCCGAATTTGACGAGCTCAACCCCGAGCAGCTCGATCCGTCCACGGTGTGAGACCCCACTCCGGACGACGGTGACACGGGGTTCCCCCCATCCACCGTCGAGCAGTGGAGGGTCCCGCTCAAGGTCACGCCTGACGGCGCGTCGTTGGCTTCCGAGAACGACGGGCCGCTCCCGTAGGTCTGGGAGCCGCTCACCGAGACTTCCAACGGGAACGAGATGGTGACCGAGGGTGCCGCGCCGGAGGTCGTGACCACGACACCCGAGGGCCCGTAGCTCGACCCGCCGCCGCCGCCGCCACTGGTACCCGCGGTTTCACCGCCACCGCCGCCGCCGCCTTCGTACCCGCCGCCGCCACCGCCTCCGCCGTCGCCACCGTCACCGACAGGGGCCCCGCTGCCGCCGGCCCCACCCACTCCGGGCTGGCCGGCACCGCCGTCGCCGCAGGGCAAACCGCCGCCGTTCCCGATCGCCCCGGTGGTCCCAGCGGCCTGGAAGCAGCCGCCGTCTCCGGCTCCACTGCCGGTGCCGCCCGCGGCTCCGCCGGCTCCCCCGATCTTGAAGCTGCTGTTGCCACCCCCGCCGCCGCCGCCTCCGCCGCCGCCTCCGGCGACGATGAGCCGCGGATCCCCCGGTCCGGCCGTGAGGCCTCCGGCGGATGCCGGTTGGGTACGCACGTCGGAGGAGCCCCCACCGCCGCCGCCGGACGCGGAAGAGAATCCCCCGCCGCTCGCTCCGGTGTCGACCTCGACGTAGAGAGTGGTCACTCCGTTGGGCACCGGGACCGAAGCGCTGGCGCTGGCCCCGTCACCACCGACGCCACCGGGCTGCCCGGATGTACCGTCCGCTCCGACGGCGGTGATATCCAAGTTCGAAACGCCCGCCGGGACGCTGAAGGTGTCCTCCCCGGCCGTCGTATACGTGCAGGTGATCAGGCCGCTGCTGGCGCCGAGGACGCCGTTCGTGCCGCAGGGCGGGCTGGCTGCCGCGGCCGGCGTGGCCACGAGGGAGGTGACCCCCGCGGTCGTGACGGCGGTGAGCCCGCCGATCAGCACCGCTGTTGCTGCCGCCGTCCGCCAAACCTGCTTGATACCGCCCATGAGCTCAGCCCCTGACGCTCGAACCGTTGCCCCAGTCTGCTTTTTAGCACGCGCGAGGGTCTGCAAGCTCGTGAGAAGGGCATCTCCGACGCCTCCGAACCGATCCGGCCGTCCAGAATCCCGTTGTCAGCGCCCCCCGGTCGGGCTCGAAAAGCGGTTGTTCAGCCTCCGGCGGGGCCCCATCAGGTAGGCGACGGCGATCACCGCACCGATCAGGGCGAAGAAGAACCACCCCAACACCGATCCCGCGATCCAGGCCGCCTTGCGGACCGGTGTCGTGGCCTCCGACGGCCGGCGAGCCACGTCGATGATGGCCCAGATGACCAACACGGACGATGCTGCCTACAGAACGAGTGCGGTCATGCCCGGCACCGCCGGATCAGATGGGTGTTGGCCGTCACCGGGACCACCTCGAGCCCGAGCGCGTTGACACCCTCGTCGAGGTGACGGAGCTCGCCGGCCAGGCTTTCGGTCCGCCCGCTGATAACGGCGAGGAGGGTGTCATCCACCGCCTCACCGAAATGGGCCACAAGAGCCGCCGCCAGACCGGACTCCGTCTGGGTCAGGTGGACACCGTGCGCTCCGAGGTGGAGCCAACCGTCGTCGTTGAGCTCGAGGCGCGCCACCGAACGGTGCCTCGCCGCCCGACGGCACAGCTCCTCCAGGCCGGCGTGGATCTCCATGTCCCCGGCGGATCGGGGAAGCCACGCTTCGAATTCGGACCGGATGGGGGGATGGTCGTCGGCATCGACCTGGACGAACCACAGACATGGGATGCCGAACTCGAGGAACGGTCCGGCGCGTTGGGCATCGCGGGGCCATTGGAGCACCGCCACTCCGTTGTGCGAACCGAGATAGGCGATCAGCTTTCGCTCTTCCGAGTCGGAATGCTTCGGACCGAACCACACCCCGCTCGGACGAACATGGGCGGTTCGGTCGACGTGAGCCGAAGGAAGGGTCGGCTCTGACCGGTTGCCATCCTCGTCCGCGGATCCGTCCCCGCGGTCTGATCCACGACGTTGGTCGACGGATCCGGGGTGTACCGCTGAAATCGTCATGCCGTGATCCCTCTTCTCGTCCATCAACTCGGCGCTCCGGCTGCCGAGGTCATTCCGTTCTAACGCCCGAGAAGTGGTGAAGAGCGCGGGTTTGACGAAGGATTTACGGCGGTGGAGCGATTCTTGACAAAATCTTTACGCCCAGAGGTCGGTAGATTGCTCCGATGCGATCCTCCCGATCCTTCGCGACCCGGGCGAGAACTCCTTGACGGGAGGGCGGGCCCTTCCACTACGGGAGGTGCAGCGGGGCCGCAAGCTCAGCTGGGTGGATCTGGTGGTCGGGGCGGGAATCATCGTCCTCCTGTACGTGGTGGTCAGGTTGGGACAGTCGATGGCTGTCAACTTCACCCCGGGCCGCACGCCGGTGATCATCTCGACGGACATCGCCAATGTGCCGTACTACGCGGCCAGGTCGTTGCTCCGGATGTTCATCGCCCTGGGCCTCTCCACCGTCTTCACCCTCGTCTACGGCACGGCTGCCGCTCGGCTCCGGAGAGCCGAAAAGGTCCTCGTGCCCATCCTCGACATCCTCCAGTCAATTCCGATCCTGGTCTTTCTCCCCATCGCCCTGACCTTCTTCATCAAGATCATCCCCAACAATTTGTTGGGGCTGGAGCTGGCCTCGATCTTTGTGATCTTCACCTCGCAGGCCTGGAACATGACATTCAGCTTCTACCACTCGCTCATCAGCCAACCCACCGAGCTCGACGAGGCGGCGAGGATGTACCGCCTCACCAAGTGGCAGCGGTTCTGGAAGCTCGACGTACCGAGCTCGATGATCGGATTGGTCTGGAACATGATGATGTCGATGGGTGGCGGATGGTTCTTCCTGACCGCATCCGAAGCCGTCACGGTCTTCATCAGGGGAAAAGGTGTCTCCGCAGCGCTGCCCGGCATGGGCAGCTACATCGCCGCGGCAGTCGCCCGCGGGTCGTACACCGATGTCACCATCGGCATCGCGGTAATGGTGGTCCTCGTGGTTGGTACCAACTTCTTCGTGTTCCGGCCTCTCGTCGCCTGGTCCGACAAGTTCCGGCTCGAGAGCTCCGAATCAGCCGAAAAACCGAAGAGCGTGGTCCTCAACCTGCTTCGTCGCTCGTCCATCCCCCGCCTGGCCGGTCGGGCCGGCCGCCCGATCGGACGGGCCCTCGACCGGATCACCCGACCGTTCGGTCTGGCCGAGTACCCCCTGCGCACCGATGCCCGCAGGCGCCAGGTCGGCGACGTGATCTTCTGGTTCGTGATCGTCGGCACCTCCGTGGCGGTGGCAGCCGTCGGTCTCGTCTATCTCAATTCCCATCTCGGCTTCGCCCGGTTCCCCAGCCTCATCGGCTTCGGCCTTGCCACCTTTGCACGGGTAGTCGTCCTGTTGGCCATCTCCACGGTGATCTGGGTGCCGGTGGGAGTGAAAATCGGGATGAGCCCCAAGCTGTCTCGCTTCGCCCAACCGATCGTCCAGGTTCTCGCCAGTTTCCCGGCCATCCTGCTCTTCCCGTTCGCCACACTGATCTTCATCGACCTCGGCATCTCGTTGGACTACGGGGCCATCCTGTTGATGATGCTGGGTGCGCAGTGGTACATCCTGTTCAACGTCATCGCCGGAGCGAGCTCCATTCCCAACGACCTTCGCGAGATGATGGTCTCCATGCGCCTGACCCGGCGACAGCGCTGGCGAAGAGTCATCCTCCCAGCCATCTTTCCGGCTTACATCACCGGTGGGATCACCGCGGCCGGGGGCGCATGGAATGCGTCCATCGTGGCCGAACTGGTGAGCTGGCATCACCGCACACTCAACGCCTACGGACTTGGCAACTACATCGCCACGGCATCTTTTCAGGGGAAGTTCGCCCTCCTCATCGCCGGAGGCATCGTCATGAGTGCATTCGTCGTCATCGTCAACCGACTGTTCTGGCGGCGCCTCTACCGCCTGGCCGAGCGGCGCTTCACACTGTGACCAGGCCAGCGTTGACCGGGGTCGTCCAGATGCAGCAAGGTGATCACAGATGACGACGACCGACGACCGCCCCACGCCACGACCGGGCGCGGATCCGACGGTCATCATCGAGGTCTCACACGTCACCAAGACGTTCGTCTCACCGGACGGGAGCCCGCTCCCCGTGCTCGACGACATATCGCTCGACCTACGTGAGGGCGAGATCGTCGCGCTCCTCGGCCGCTCCGGTTCGGGAAAGAGCACCCTCCTGCGCTGTATCGCCGGGTTGATCTCACCGACCACGGGGGCGGTTCGCTACCGGGGACAACCGCTCAACGGAGCCAACCCGGGAGTAGCCATGGTCTTCCAGAGCTTCGCGCTCCTGCCGTGGCTGACCGTCCGTCAGAACGTGGAGCTCGGTCTCGAGGCCCTCGGCGTGGGAGCGGACGATCGGCACCAGCGGGCCGAGCGGGCCATCGATGCGATCGGGCTGGACGGGTTCGAGTCCGCCTATCCGAAGGAGCTCTCCGGCGGGATGCGCCAGCGGGTGGGTTTCGCGCGGGCCCTGGTGGTCGAACCCGACGCACTGCTGATGGACGAGCCGTTCTCGGCACTGGATGTCCTCACCGCACAAAACCTGAGGGCTGAATTGCTCCGCCTGTGGCGGGAGAAGGACTTTCCCACCAAGGCCATGTTGATCGTGACACACAACATCGAAGAGGCGGTCATCCTGGCCGACCGGATCTTCGTGCTCGGGGCCAATCCCGGTCGCATCCGCACCGAAATCGATTGCACGTTCCCTCAGCCCCGTCACCGTCACGACGAGAGCTTCCAAGCACTGGTCGACCGGATCTACGGCCTGATGACCGGCCGGGACACCCGACCGCCGGCGCACATCTGGACCGTGGCCGCGCCCGGTGAGGGGTCCCCGACCGACACGCCGCTGCCCGAGGCCAGTGTGGGTGGCATGTCCGGACTGCTCGAGATCCTGGTCGCCCACGGGGGGCGCGAGGACCTGCCCCAGTTGGCCCACGAACTGACCTTCGAGGTCGATGACCTGCTCCCACTGGTGGACGCCGCCCAGGTGCTGGGCCTGGCCGAGGTGGAGGACGCCGATCTCCACGTCACCGATGACGGTCGGACATTCGTGGCGGCCAATATCTTGGAGTCGAAGCAGATCTTCGCCCAAAAGGCCCGTGAGCGTGCTCCGCTGGTCCGGGCCATCTGCAAAGCGCTGGCCAGCACCGAGGACGGCACACTCGGTGAGGGGTTCTTCCTCGACCTCCTACGCCGGGGGTTCTCGGAGGAAGAGGCGCGAACCCAGCTGAAGATCGCCGTCGACTGGGGGCGGTACGGCGAGCTGTTCGACTTCGATTCCAATACCGGTCAGCTGACCCTGGATCGACCCCGCCTTCCGGACGACCATTGACCCAGCGCCTGCTTCTGCACGATCCCGTCGCCACCCGACTCGACCCACGGGACACCGGGGCCTGACCGGTCGGTATGGTCTCCTTCGATGCCCGGCAACGAATTCCATCCCGACCTGCGGCGGATTGCCCGGTGGCTGCCCCGTGGGGCGGTCAGCCCGCGGACCCTCGGGCCGATTCGGGCGCTCACCCGAGTCGCCTCACTGATCCCGGCAAAGCATGTCGACGTCGAGAGCGTCGGACCCATCTCGGTGCGGGTCCATCGGCCCGAGTCGATCGGGGAACCTCGGGCAGCGCTCCTTTGGATCCACGGTGGCGGCTACGTCCTGGGTTCGGCTGCTCAGGACGACTCGATCTGCCGGCACCTGGCCGAGAGGCTCGGAATCGTGGTTGCCGCCGTCGACTACCGGCTTGCTCCGGACTGCAGGTTCCCCGTACCGCTGCACGACTGCTACGCCGCGCTGACCTGGTTGGCCCGACAGCGGTCCACCGATCCGGACCGGATCGCCGTCGGCGGAGCCAGCGCCGGTGGTGGGCTCGCCGCCGCGTTGGCATTGCTCGCCCATGAGCGTGGCGAGTTGCAAGTCGCGTTCCAACTGCTGTCCTATCCGATGCTCGATGACCGGACGGCGAACCGAACCGACATCGACGAGCGCATGTTCAGGTTGTGGAACAACAAGGCCAACCGCTTCGGTTGGCAGTCCTACACGGGATGCCGACCGGGATCGGACGGGATCGGCGGGCTGGCCGCGCCGGCGCGCTACGAGGACCTCTCCGGTCTGCCGCCGGCCTGGATCGGCGTCGGGACCCTCGATCTGTTCTACGAGGAGTGCCTTGCCTATGCGGATCGGCTCAGGGAAGCGGGGGTCAATTGCCAACTGGACGTGGTCACAGGGGCGTTCCACGGATTCGACGCCGTCCGACCCAAAGCGGGAGTCTCGCGGGAGTTCCGCTCAGCCCAGGTTGCGGCACTGGCCGAGGCCCTCCGTTGACCACTGCTCACATCGAACGCTCACGCTGAGCATCTTCACGCTGAGCATCCTCACGCTGAGCTCTTCGGAGCCTTGGTCGGACCCCCCGCCGGGCTGCCCCTTGCTTTCGACGCCCGGGAGTGGGCGTCCGCAGACGACGATTCGACCCGATCGATTGTCCCCTCGATGAACGAGCGCGTGGTGTCGTGGCCGGCGGTGACCCCGAGGGCCTCCTCCAGTGCCATGACCTGGGTCAGGCCCGTCATCATGAGCAGGGCGACGATCGGCGGGAGCTCGTCGTCTGTCACACCGAGGGCCCCGAGCGCCGTGGTCACCGCCTCCAGCTGCGCGACCCGGAACCGCTCGGCGTAGCGCGCAATTTCGGTGCGGATCGCTTTGCGGTGATTGGCCAGGGCTACGAACTCGATGTTGAACCTGGCTCCGCGGGGATCGGCATTGAGATTCCACAACACCCGCAGCGATCCGTCGGCGGCGATTGCCCGCTCGGCGCGCGCCACATTGTCCTCGGCGCGGCGTCGGAAGACGTCCAGGAAGAGATCGTCCATCGTGCGGAAGTAGTAGTGCACGAGCTGCGGCTTGAGGCCGGCCCTGGCCGCCACCCGGCGCGAGGTGACGGCTGCGTATCCCTCTTCGAGCAGCAGGAGCTCCGCTGCGTCGAGCAGCCGGATCCGAGTCTTCGAGTCCTCCGAACCGATGCGGCGGGGCGAGGAGTCTGACGTCACACCACAACCTTGCCACACCGCCAACACTGGTGCTATGCAATTGCTCAGCATTGCTGTGCGAATGCATAGCGGTGGGTGAGAGAGGGAGACCGGGTTGAGCGACTGGCAGACGACCGACTTCTTCTTCGACGAGTCGTTGGTCGAGGATCCATATCCCTACTTCGAGGAGCTGCGGTCGGCGTGCCCGGTGCTCCCGCTGCCCCATCTCGGGGTGGTGGCGGTGACCGGTTACGACGAGGCGTTCGAGGTGTACCGGAACATCGAGACGTTCTCATCGTGCAACTCCGTCGTCGGCCCGTTCGCCACCTTCCCGGTCCCACTCGACGGCGATGACGTCAATGACGTCGTCGATCGCTACCGGGACCAGCTACCGATGCACGAGCACATGGTGACGATGGACCCTCCCGACCACACCCGGGAGCGGGCCCTGTTGATGCGGCTGATCACCCCGAAGCGACTGAAGGACAACGAGGAGTTCATCTGGCGCCTCGCCGACAAGCAGCTCGACGAGTTCGTGGGCGACGGGGCCTGCGAGTTCATCAGCACCTACACCCAGCCCTTCGCCATGCTGGTGGTCGCCGACCTGCTCGGGGTGCCGGAAGAGGACCACCAGCGCTTCCGGGACGGCTTCGGCCTGAGCCAGTCCCCCGGCCAGGTCGGTGCCGGCGAGGGCGGGAGCCCGGGCGAGAATCCGCTGGCCTGGCTGGATGAGTGCTTCACCGAGTATGTCGAGGACCGTCGGCGTCAGCCCGGCCAGGACGTGCTCACCGATCTGGCCCTGGCCACCTACCCCGACGGTACGACGCCCGATGTCACCTCGGTGGTGCGGACCGCCACGTTCCTCTTCGCCGCCGGGCAGGAGACGACCGCGCGCCTGCTGGCGGCGGCGTTGAAGCATCTCGCCGAGCACCCGGAGCTCCAGGACGTCCTGCGGACCGACCGCACCCGGATTCCCGGGTTCCTCGAAGAGGTCCTGCGGGTGGAGAGCCCCGTGAAGGCCGACTTCCGGCTCACCCGCCGCACGACATCCGTCGGAGGCGTCGAGATCACCGCCGGCACGCCGGTCATGTTGCTCAACGGCGCCGCAAACCGCGACCCGCGGCACTTCGAGTGCCCGGCCGAGTTCCAGATGGACCGCCCGAACGCTCAGTCCCACATCGCCTTCGGACGCGGCGCCCACTCCTGCCCCGGCGGCCCCTTGGCCAGAGCCGAAGGACGGGTCAGCATCGAGCGGATCCTCGACCGCACCCGCAACATCCGCCTCTCCGAGGAGCACCACGGGCCTGCCGGTGATCGGCGGTACCAGTACGAGCCGACCTGGATACTCCGTGGGCTCACCAAGCTGTACCTCGAATTCGACTCCGTTCCGGTCAGCCGATGAGCCGCGTCGCCGTCGTCACCGGTGGGGCGTCGGGAATCGGGCTCGGCGTTGCCCGCAGGTTCGCGGCCGACGGGCACCGCGTCGTCATCGTCGACCGCCAGGGTGCGGAGGCCGCAGCCGGGGAGCTGACCGCTGAAGGCGCGTCGGTCCTTGCTGTCGACGTTGACGTGGCCGACCGCCAATCGGTGGCGGCCGGCTTCGACCGCCTCCGGTCGGAGTTCGGCCCCGTCGAGATCCTCGTCACCAGCGCCGGGGTCGAAGCGTTCACCCCGGTCCTCGACATCACCGACGACGGGTGGGACCGGATCATCGGGATCAATCTCACCGGAACCTTCACCTGTGTCCAGGCCGCCCTCCCCGACATGGTGAGCGCCGGGTGGGGACGCATCGTCACCATCTCCTCCTCGAGCGCCCAGTCCGGCGCGCCCAACATGGCCCACTATGCGGCGTCCAAGGGTGGCGTCATCGGGCTCACCAAGGCGCTGGCCGTCGAACTGGCCCGGAGCGGGATCACCGTCAACACGATCCCGCCCAGCCTGGTCGACACCCCGATGGCCCGGCAGGCCGAGGCCGACGGCGACTTCCCCGGCGTTGACGTGATCGGGCCCATGGTTCCGCTCGGTCGGGCCGGCACCCCGGCGGACATCGCCTCGGCGTGCGCGTTCCTGTGCTCCGACGGCGGCAGCTACATCACCGGTCAGCTGATCGGCGTCAACGGGGGCATGTACATCTGAAGGCGGTCCCTGGTGCGACCGGCACTCGGTCGACGGCTTCCAGGGACGGTCCGGTCGGGCCGGGGGACGGGCGCCCTCGAACAGGGGGGGAAGTACCGAGGGCGCCGGGCCCGGAGACGGGGCGCACAGGTGCACGCCACGCTCAACGGGATCGGCGGTTCCTACCGTAATCGCGTGACGGGTGGCTGCGCAACGTGATTCTTCCAGGACAGATCCTTCCATTTGAGTTACAAGAACGATGTTCTGTTTGGTTGATGAAGGTCGGCCGGTGGAGCGGCGCAGGCAGCTGTCAGGAGGTGACGAACTCCATGAGCTGAGGCACGAGCAGCGGCCAGCGCTCGAAGAGCTGACCGGTGCCCTTCCTGACGGCCTCGCTCCGTTCGTTCCATTCATTGTCGCCCCACGGCGGAGCGACGAGTCGGGCGTTCGGCAGGAGGGCGGCCACCCGCTCGGAGGTCTCGCGGGTGTGGTGGGCATCGGTGCTGCCACTCCGGAACACGAGGGTGGGAATCTCCAACTGCGCGCAGGCTGCATCGGGAAGTCCCGGAACCGTCGAGCTTCCATCCGGACAGTAGGCCAACATCCACCGCTCGAGAGTGTGGATGAACCCGATCGGATCGAGGTCGTAGAACCGTTGCCGGTTCCCCTCGTTGCGCTCGATGACTTCGCTCCATTCCGGGAGGGCGGCCACCGCTCCCATGCCCTCGCTCCACGCGGCCCGGATCGACTCGCCGCAGTAATGCACGGCCAGGAGCATGAGCCCGTAGACCCCGCCGGAAATCCACAGCAAGACCAGCTTCGCCGCCACCTCGGGGTGGCGGGCGGCGGCCAACAGGGAAACCCGGGCCCCGCCCGAGCCACCGACGATCACGGCCGGCGCCAGGTCGAGCTCCCGAAGCAGACCACCGAGCATGTCCGCCTGCATCTCCGACTCCGACGCCCCCCGGAAGCAGATGTCGGACGCCCCGGTGTTGGGTCGGTCCCAGATCAACACCTGGTTCCCGCGACCGGCCAGCTCCAGCGCCAGTTCCCGAATCCCCGGGACGTCCTTGCTGAATCGACCGCCTGGCGTGAGCACGAAGGGCGGCCCGTCCCCGATGAGCTCGTAGGCGATCGCGGTGCCGTCGATCGTGCAGGTGGCCATGGCCCATCCTTTCACCACCCTCCACGCTGGTCGTTCGATGGCTAACCTCTCTGTCGGCACAGAGAGGAGCAGGCATGGCTCTCCCGCTCGACCAAGTCAGAGTCGTCGACGCCGACACCCACCTGACCGAACCACACGACCTGTGGACCAGTCGGGCACCGGCCTCGTTGAGGGACCGGGTTCCCCACGTCGCCACCGTCGACGGCAGCCCCTCGTGGGTGATCGAGGGCGAGCTGCTGGGGCGGGCCGGGGCCGGCGGCGTCATCGACCGGGACGGCAACAAGGGCCGGTCCTTCGAAGGCCTCTATGAATGGGGGATCGAACAGGCCCACCCCGGCGCCTACGACCCGGTGGCCAGGCTCGCGCTCCTGGACGAGGTCGGCATCCACGCCCAGATCATCTTCCCGGGGGTGGTCGGCCTCGGCGGGCAGAAGCTGGCCGACGTGGTGGAGGATGTCGACCTGCGAACCCGGTGCACCGAGATCTTCAACGACTTCAACGCCGAGCTCCAGGAGGGATCGGGCAACCGGCTCCTCCCCATGGCCATCCTGCCGGCCTGGGATATCGAGGCCAGCGTCCGTGAGGCCCGTCGGGCCAAGAGCCTCGGCCTCCGCGGGATCAACCTGACGTCGGACACCCAGGACCTCGGAGCCCCGGATCTGGCCAGCCCGGAGTGGGACCCGCTCTGGGATGCATGCAGTGAGCTGGAGCTCCCGGTCCACTTCCACATTGGCGCCAGCCTGACCACGATGAATTACTTCGGCACCTACCCATGGCCGTCTCACGACGACGACACCAAGTTGGCCATCGGGGGGACGCTCCTGTTCATCGGGAACGCCCGGGTGGTCGTGAACATCATCTGCTCCGGCCTGCTCGAGCGCTTCCCCGAGCTCAAGATCGTCTCCGTCGAGAGTGGCGCCGGGTGGATCCCGTTCATCCTGGAAGCCCTCGACTACGAGATCACCGAGAACGCACCTCTGGCACGGACCAGGCTGTCGTTGACGCCGACCGAGTACTTCCGCAGGCAGATCTACGCCACGACATGGTTCGAACGGACCAACCTGCCCTCGATGGTTGCGGCCGTGGGCGAGGACAACATCATGTTCGAAACGGACTATCCGCATCCGACGTGCCTCTACCCGGACCCGCTCAAGACCGCCGAGGAGAACATGCGAGAGCTCAGCACGACGGCCCAGCGGAAGATCCTCGGCGAAAACGCCGCCCGCCTGTACCACCTGTAACGCTCTTCGGGGCCCTCCGGTGGGTCACGCCCGGGCACACTATTGCCGTCGGGATCCGGTGCTTCGATGGACCAACCGATTGACCGGAGCGCGGCCCTCCTCTTATCGTTCTGCCCTGAGGAGCCAGAACGATGCTCGAGCTCCGATGGGGTGCCTCGAGATCCGGGCTCGAACAGAGGGAGGATCGTCGATGACAGATTCGGGTGCAACCGCGGAGCTCCGATTTGATCCACCCGGCCCCGGGTTCTGGGCACTGGATGCGGTGCACTTCCCGCGACCGGCGACTCGTTACTGGGCGCAGACCCATCCCGAAGCCATCAAGCGGGGCACCAACGACTTCGCCCGCTACTACGGGCTGCTCTTGGACGGGATGGAGATGGCGTACCCCAACGGCTTCGCCTACAGCTCCATGAGGCTGGCACCGGAGGAAGAGATCCCTCAACGCTTCCAACGCGCCGAGGAGGTCGTCCAGAAGAGGCTCTGGCGGGAGCAGCTGCGCGAGTGGGACGAGACGATCAAGCCGGCTTCGATCGCGGAGCACCGGGCCATCCAGGCGGTTGATCCTGACGCACTCTCCGATGAGGAATTGATTACCTATCTCACGAAGTGCCGCGACCACCATGCGGCGATGATGGCCCAGCACATGCGGTTCACGGCCGGGGCGATGATCCCGACGGGGGACTTCCTCGTGCACGTCGGGGACTGGACCGGGCTCCAGCCGGCCGAGCTGCTCGGGCTCATGCGCGGTTCGGCTGCCGTGTCCGCAGGCGGGTCTGCCGAGCTCGAGCGGCTGATCGCCGCCATCGGTGATGACCCCGCTGCGCTCGAGCTCCTCGAGTCGGGTGACGAACCCGGCCAGGTGCTCGATGCGCTGCGCTCCCTCGGAGGAGAACAGGGAGCAGCCGTGACCGGCTACCTCGACTTCGTCGGGTACCGACCGCTCGACGGATTCGACATCTCCGAGCCCGCTGCTCTCGAGTTGCCCGACGCGCTGGTCCGGGCCATCCGGATTGCCGTGTCGGGGAGAGATGGAAAGGCCTCCGACGTCGAGGAACGGACAGCCGACATCCGCCAGAAGGTCCCCGAACAGCACCGCGACGAGTTCGACGAGCTGCTGGGGGAGGCCCGGCTCACCTACCGACTTCGCGACGAGCGCGGGATCTACAGCGACATCTGGGCCTCGGGTCTGATGCGGCGCGCGGTCCTGGCTGCCGGTCGTCGCCTGGCCGACAGGGGTCGGATCAATGAACCCGAGCACCTGGTCGACGCCGGCCTGGATGAAATGTGCTCGCTGCTCTCCGGTTCGGGCGGTCCCTCCGGCGACGAGCTCGCGGCGCGGTTCGACTACCGGGCCACCCACACCGCCAAAGATGCGCCCCCCTTCATCGGAACACCGCCACCTCCTCCACCAGACCCGTCCGGCCTGCCACCCGCGGTGGCACGATTGATGCGTGCGACCGGCATCGCCATGGGCGAGGTGTTCGGGAGCTCCGAGACGCCGCACGAAGAGCATCTCCTGCGCGGCCTGGCCGCGAGCCAGGGGGTCTACGAAGGACCGGCGCGCCGCGTGTCGGGCCCCTCTGAATTCGGTCGGATCGTGCAGGGAGACGTTCTCGTGACCGAAGCGACCTCGGAGGCGTTCAACATCCTCCTGCCTCTCCTCGGGGCCATCGTCACCGACAACGGAGGGTTGCTCTCCCACTCCGCGATCGTCGCCCGCGAGTACGGGATCCCCGGCGTCGTCGGGACGCGGGAAGCGACCGGCCTCATCCCGGACGGGACGCAGGTACGCGTTGACGGAGATGCCGGCGAAGTGCACGTGCTGGCGTGAAAGACGTCGTCCCGCTGGCCAAGGCGCACGAGACGGCGATCTTCGGTTCGAAGGCAGTCGGGCTCGGCGATGCCGAGCGGAACGGTCTTCATGTCCCGCCCGGCGTCGCACTGTCGGGCCCCGTCGTCGAGGCCGTGGCCGCCGGGGAGGACCGGGCCATCGCCAGGGTGGCCAAGGCGGTCCGGGGCCTGGAGGTGCCGCTGGCCGTCCGCTCGTCCGCCGTCGACGAGGATGGGGCAGAGGCCAGCTTCGCCGGACAGCACCTCACGCTGCTGAACGTCCCGTCGGCAAAGGAGCTGCCGTCGGCCCTGCGGGACATCTGGTGGTCGGCGAACTCGGACTCGGCCATCACCTACCGGCAACGAGTCGGTCTCTTCACCCGGCCCAGTATCGGAGTGGTCGTCCAGACCCTGTTGGATCCGGACGTCGCCGGGGTGATGTTCACCGAGAATCCGGTGACCGGAGCGGACGAGCGGGTCATCGAAGCCAGCTGGGGCCTGGGCGAGGCCGTGGTCGCCGGCCTCGTCATCCCGGACCACTTCCGGATCGACCGCTCCGGTGAGGTGCTCGAGCGCAAGCCTGGGCGCAAGACCATCGCCGTGCACTCCTTGGCCACCGGGGGAACCGTCGAGGAGGAGGTCCCGTCTCACCTGGTCGAGCAACTCTGCCTCGACGACGGCCGGCTCGAGCAGTTGAGCCGGCTGGCAGCGCGTTGCGAGCAGGTCTACGGACCCGGACGCGACATCGAATGGGCATTCGCCGACGACACGCTCTACCTGCTCCAGTGCCGGGCGGTCACGACAGGGCGGTCACCCGAAGCAGCCCCGGAGACCGCCCAGGTGGCCGGCGATCCCGTCGAGACCCTCCAACTGGTTCCGCTCTTCGCCGAGCTCGACCGAAAGGAATTCGACCAGATCGCACGCCTGCTGAAGGAGCGCCGATTCTCCGAAGGTGAAACGGTCGTCATGGAAGGCTCGGGGGGTGCCGCATTCTTCCTGATCGACTCCGGGGAGGCGAGAGTCACCATCCGCGGCGTGGAGCAGGTGACCCTGCAGCGGGGTGACTACTTCGGCGAGATCGCGCTGATCGATGACGGACCGCGTGCGGCGACCGTCACCGCCTCGAGCGAGCTCGTCTGCTACGGACTCACCTACTGGGAGTTCCGCCCGCTCGTCCAGGAGAACGGTGCCATCGGCTGGAAGCTGTTGCAGTCGATGGCGAAGAAATTGCGGGCCGCCCAGCAGGACGAGGGAGGCCACGGCTGAGGTTCCACATGGCGTCGTGGCGGCCATCCTTCCCTTCAATTGGCCCGCAGCCGTCATGGGCAACAAGATCATCCCGGCGTTGCTGGCCGGAAACACGGTGGTGGTCAAGACGCCTCCGACCTGCCCCGGCGCGGTGCTGGAACTGGCCGCCGCCATCGCCGCCGGCCTCCCCCCGGGCGTGCTCAACTCCCTCAACGGCCCGACCCCGGGGTTCGCTGCCGCGCTCGTGGCCCACCCGGGGATCGACATGGTCACCTTCACCGGCGGGGCCGCCGCCGGACGGTCGGTTCTGGCGGCCTGCGCGCAGCACTTTCGCCCCGCGGTCCTCGAGCTCGGCGGCAACGATCCGGCCATCATCGCCCCCGACCTCGACCCCACCGAGGCTCTGGCCGACCGCCTCCTCGAGGCCGCCTTCACCACTTCGGGACAGGTGTGCATGGCCATCAAGCGGCTGTATCTGCCGGCGGAGCGGCTGCCGGAGTGGCGCGACGCCCTGGCCGACCGCCTGTCGCTCGCCGTCGTCGGCGACGGTCTCGAGGAGGCGGTGACCATGGGACCGGTGCACACCGAGGCCGCTCGGGACCGGGTCGAGGCCCTCATCGTCGACGCCGCCGGTGTCGGGGGGGTCGTCGTCCGACCGGCATCGGTGGTGGGCCCGGGATCGGGGTGGACGGTGTCCCCCGCCCTCGTCGTGGCGCCCGACCCCGGTGCGGGCATCGTCAGGGAGGAGCAGTTCGCGCCGGCGCTCCCGCTTCTCCCGTACGAGCGGATCGACGACGCTGTCGAGGCAGCCAACGACACCCGGTTCGGTCTGTGCGCCTCGGTATGGAGCCGTGACCTCGACCTGGCCGACTCGGTGGCACAACGGCTCTCGGCCGGCACGGTATGGACCAACGCCCACGGCATCGGGGCCATGGACCATCTGGCCCCGATGGGCGGGTGGCGGGAATCGGGCCTGGGTCTGGAGATGGGCGAGGAGGGGATGGCCGCCTTCTCCCGACCCCGCGTGCTCCGGCGGGGCTCCCTGTGACCCGAAGTTCGGCGTGCTGACCTGGAGTTTTCCCCGTTCTGAGAAAAATCCGAAGAATTGCTCAAGTTCGGACCGGCACGTGCCGACAGTGGTCAGGTCAGGTCCGTCGAGCCGGGTTCCGCCACCTTGCTCCGGGCCTGGCCTTGCGTCCGGGGGGCCTCTGCCCGGCCGTCCCGACGCCTGGGAGGTCCAGCTCCCGGACGGGTCAGTGCTTGAGCTCGACGACGACCTCGAGGTACTCCTCGGCGCCGACATTGCGGGCCCGCTCGACTCCCCCACGCCGGACCGGCACCACGGCCCCCGGCACGACGTCGGCCTCGAAGTACTCGCGGAACGGCCCTTCGGAGTCCTCCTCGGGAACCACCGCGATGCGGTCCCCCGCCACCTGGACGAGCAGGTGATCGAGCCGGTGCCGATGGATGTCGCCCTCTTGCCCCGGGGCCAGACGCACCTCCCAGACACGCACCCGGTCGTCCTCGTGGAGCAGTCTGGTCCCGACGTCGCCCATCGACCGATCGGTCATCGTGCGCCCTCCCCGGTCAGTCCCGCCCCCCGGAGACAGAAGCGCACCACATGGTCCACCTCCGATGCCGAAGGCCGGGTTCGCAGGATCAGATGAGCGTGGAGGACCCCGAAGACCAGACGGTAGATGGCCTCGGCATCGTCGCGGGCCTCGGTGACCGACGATGTCCGGGGAGTCACCGCGGCGAGGGGCTCGACCAGGAGACCCACCAACAGGTCGATCGACTCGCGCTGCTCCTCGGGGAACAGCTCCGACAGCCGGGCCTCATTGGCCGCAAACGGCCGGGTGCGCGCCGCGGCCCGGGCGTTCGAGGCCTGAGCCAGGACCCCTTCGATCCAGGCCCGGATCTTGGCCGTGGTCGAGTCGGCCGCCTCCATGCGCAGGACCAGGTAGTCGACCAGCTGCCGCCGGCCGTCATCGAGCAGGACCAACATGAGCTCGTCCTTGGAGCGGAAGTACCGGTAGAAGCCCTGCGTCGAAAGACCGCAGTGACCGAGGATGTCGCGCACCGACGGTTCGAGACTTCCGGTCCGTTCGATGAAGTCGTAGGTCGCCTCCACGATCCGCTGCATCTCCCGGGCGTACTCGGTCTGCCGGTCGATCGTGGTGCGTTCGACTGCCTGTCTGGCCAAGGTCTCGGTCATACGCGACATCGTGTTCCTCGTTTTCGGGGTGGACCACCCAGCACGGCGTTCACCCACTCTAAGATCACTGTTCTTCACCAGCAAGACCAGCGAGGGCGCGACATGCCGGGAACCGACGACCTGTTGATAGGCGAGGTCTTCGCCAACGCGGCGCGCGCCGTCCCCCATCGGGTGGCAGCTGTCTCCGGCGATCGGACGCTCACCTTCGGCGCGCTCGAGGCGAGGTCCAACCAGCTGGTCGGCGTGCTGGGGTCGATGGGGATCGGCCGAGGATCTCGGGTGGTCCTGTGGTCGGGGACCGAGCTCGATTCCGTTCCGCTGTTCGCCGCACTCAGCAAGCTGGGCGCGCTCTTCATCCCGGTCAACGGACTCCTCGGCCCGGACGAGGCCGCAGAGATCGTCTCCGGGTGCCACCCGCACCTCCTGGTCACCGACGGCGGACGTGCGGTGCCCCCGGGGGCCCCGACCAGCACCACCCTCGACGACCTGGGGGCTCTGGCCGACGGGCGGGACACCGCCCCGGTCGACGTCGACGACCTCTCGGGCACCGATCCGCATGTCGCCTTCTTCACCAGCGGGAGCACCGGCAGCCCCAAGGGTGCCGTGCTGTCGCACGCCACCAACTATCTCCGAACCCACCCCGGAGCACTTCTCGAGCCCCGGGGAGCCATGGTCTGCCCGTACCCGCTCTTCCACATGGGGGCATGGACCATCGCCCTCCAGCAGTGGCAGGCCCGCGACGCCGTGATCCTCCTCGACTCGACGGGAGCCGAGGAGATCTGCGAGGCGGTCGCCCGCCATCATGCGACACGCATCAACTGCGTCCCGGCCATCTGGCAGCGGATCATCGACCACCTCGACTCGTCGGCCGGACACCCGCTCTCGTCGATCCGGTTCGCCGACACCGGCACGTCGGAGACCGGTGTCGACTTCCTCATGGCCATCGAGCGCACCGTGCCCCAGGCCCACCTCCGCGTCTTCTACGGGTCGACCGAGGCTGGGAGCGTCGCCTGCCTCGACCACGCCGACATCCGTCGGAAGCCGGGGAGCTGCGGGCCCCCGGCCCCCGGCGTCAAGATCCGCGTCAGCCCGGACGGGGAGCTCTCAGTCTCTGGCGCACTCCTGTTCGACGGGTACCTCGACGATCCGGACGCCACGTCGGCGTGCCTGGTCGACGGCTGGTACCGGACAGGCGATCTCGCCCGGGAGGACGACGACGGGTTCCTCCGCATCATGGGCCGGACCGGCGATCTGGTCCGGACCGGTGGCGAATCGGTCGTGCCCGCCGAGGTCGAGGCCGTGCTCGCCGGGCACCCGGGCGTCCGCGAGGTGGCCGTCCTCGGCCTCCCCGACCCGACGTGGGGCGAGATGGTGTGCGCGGTCATCGTGACCGTCCCCGACGCGCCCACTCCGACCCTCGCCTCACTCCGGGAGCTCTGCGCCGGACGGCTGGCCCCCTTCAAGCATCCCCGCCGGGTGGAGGTGGTGGACTCGCTGCCCCGGACCCCCGCCACCGGCCAGGTCCGACGCGGCGCGCTGGCCGAGCGACTGCGGGGCGGGTGATCCGCTTGCAGAACACCGTTCTTGGTTCATAGGATCACTGTTTCATGGAACGCGAGCTGATCGTGACGGGGATCGGGGGCCAGGGGATCCAGCTGGCCGCGGCCGTCGTGGCCCGCGCCGCGGTGGAGGAGAACCGTGAAGTCCAGGTCTTCGGGAGCTACGGCGGGATGATGCGGGGCGGGCCCACCGAGTCGACCGTGGTGATCGCCGACCGCCCGGTCGAGACCCCCCCGACCGTCGGGACCGCCTGGTCGGTCATCCTCATGCACCACGAGCACGCCGACCACGCGTTGGGCTGCCTGCGGCCGGGCAGCGTGCTCCTCGTCAACAGCACCGTGGTGTCCGGGGCGCGTGTCGGACCCGGGTGCAAGGTGGTCGAGGTCCCCGCGTCAGCCCTGGCCGTGGAGGCGGGCCACATCATGGCCGCCTCGATGGTCATGATCGGGGCCCACGCGGCGTTGACCGGACTGGTCTCGCTGCCCTCGCTGCTCCGCGCCTCGAGCGAATCGCTCCCGGCCTACCGGGCCCGGCATGCCGCGCTCAACGAGCAGGCCCTCGAGGCCGGCTTCGCCTCGGTGGAGCCCGGGTCCGTGCCGGCCTGGCCCGAACGGGTGACCGCCGGCTGATGGATGAGTCCCGCACCGTCACGACCCGCGGCACCCTGGTCATCGACGTCGACGCCTGTAAAGGTTGCGATCTCTGCATCGGGGCCTGCCCGCCCGGTGTCCTGGTCATGACCGATCTCGAGGTGAACGCCCGCGGCTACCGGTACCCGCAGCTCCGACCGGGCTGCACGGGATGCAAGGCCTGCTCGCAGATCTGTCCCGATTTCGTGTTCCAGGTCTACAAGTACGACACACCGATCGAGCTGCCCCGATGACCGACGTTGCCGCGGCACCCTCGGAGCCGCGCCAGCTCCTCCAGGGGAGCGAGGCCATCGCCCGGGCCATGGTCGCAGCCGGGTGCCGGTTCTTCGCCGGTTACCCGATGACCCCCTTCACCGAGGTCCTCGAGCACATGGCCCGGATCCTCCCCGGCGTCGGCGGGGTGTGCATGAACGCGGAGAGCGAGCTCGAAGCCGTCGGCATGGCCTGGGGGGCCGCTGCCACCGGCACCCCGGCGGCGACCGGTTCGACGGGCCAGGGCCTCTCCCTCATGCAGGAGTCACTGGCCGAGATCACCCTGGCCCGCCTGCCCCTGGTCGTCCTGGACATGGCCCGGGCCCAGGGTGACTACTACCAGGCCACCCGGGGTGGTGGCCACGGGGACTACCGCCACATCGTGCTCGCCCCAGCCGATGCGGGCGAAGCGGTGGCGCTGGTTGGCCTCGCCTTCGACCTCGCCGAGCGGTGGCGCAACCCGGTCGTCGTCATGGGGGACTACTACCTCGCCCACACCGCCCAGTCGGTGACCATACCCGCCGGGGTGGCCCGTGCCGTCCCCGACTGGGCCCTCGACGGCTCGTCGGGCGGCTCCGGCCACGCCAAGCTGGTCTCCTTCCTCGGGACCGCCAAGCAGCGCGACGACGTGGGCTACGACCTGTCGGTCCACTACGCGTCCTGCGCCCAGGCCACCGTCGACATGGTGCGCCAGGTCGAGCCGCAGGCCGAGCTGACCCAGACCGACGATGCCGAGGTGGTGGTGGTGGCGTTCGGCACACCGGGCCGGTACGTGAAGGCCGCGGTTCGTCAGCTCCGGGCCGAGGGCATCGCCGTCGGGTGCGTTCGGCCCATCACGCTCTTCCCGTTCCCCACCCGGATCATCGCCGATGCCGTGCGGGGCGCCCGGGCGGTGGCCGTCTACGAGAACAACCAGGGACAGATGATCGACGACGTGCGGCTGGCCGTGCTCGGCGCCGCCCCGGTCCATTTCATCGGCGGGCTGAGCCTGGACAGTTCGGGATTCGGCATCGCTCCGGATCTCGATGTCAGCGTGCTCAGGGGCCGGATCGAAGAAATCGTGCGGCGATGACCGAGTTCGTGCCCACCGATCAGGCCCCGGCGGTACCCGTGCGCATGGTCGACGATTTCGTCCCCGATCTCATCGACGTCGGCACCCACCACCTCTGCCCCGGATGCGGGGAACCCATCGCCATGCGCAGTGCCATGGAGGCGGTGGCCGAGCTCGGCCTGACCCGCCGGGCGGTGGCCGTCTTCGGCATCGGCTGCTACACCGCGTTCTCCAACAACCTCGACGTGGAGGTGCTCCAGGCCCTGCACGGGAGGGCGCCGTCGCTGGCCACCGGGGTGAAACGGGCGAAACCGGACACCATCGTGCTCACCGTGCAGGGCGACGGTGACATGGTCAGCGAGGGCCTCCAGGAGGTGCTCCACACGGCCGCACGCGGCGAGAACGTCACCTGCATCATGCTCAACAACGGCGTGTTCGGCGAGACCGGCGGCCACATGACGGCGACCACCGTGCTCGGTCAACGCACGAAGACCAGCCTCGAGGGCCGTGATGCGTCGCGTCACGGCCGTCCCATCCTCTTGAGCTCCCTCCTGGCCCAGATCGACGGCACCGCCTTCGTCGCCCGGGGTGCGGTCAACTCGGCGGGTAACGTGGCCCGCACCAAGAAGCTCCTGGCCCGGGCACTGACCGCACAGATGGAAGGGGCCGGTTTCTCCTTCGTCGAGATCCTGACCATGTGCCCCACCGGCTGGTTCATCGAGACGAACGAGGCGCCCGGGTACCTCGACGAGAAGCTGGCCGCGGTCCACCAGCCCGGCGTGCTGAAGGACGTGCTCGCCCCATGACGGATCCCACGGTGGCAGTCCACGGGAAGCGGACGGGGACCTTCCTCCTCCAGGGGCTCCGCGCTGCGCTTCCCGGCATCACCGTCGTCGAGGCCGGGACCCCGGCGGCGGCGTCGGACGCCGACGTGCTGGCCACACTGGCCGACGACGCGGCCTCCATCGCCGACGCGCTGACCGGCCGGGTCCGGTGGGTCCACGTCCTCGGGGCCGGCATCGACGGGTTCCCGATCGAGGTGGTGGGCGACCGGTCTCTCACCTGCTCGCGCGGTGCTGCGGCCCCGGCGATCGCCGAATTCGTCCTGGCCGCCATGCTCGCCTTCGAGAAGCGGCTCCCCGAATCGTGGATCGACGAGCCCCCGGCACGGTGGGGGTCGGCAACCCTCGGTGGGCTCGAGGGCAAGACGCTGGGCGTGGTCGGGCTCGGCTCGATCGGCACCGAGGTGGCCAGACGGGCCCTCGCCTTCGACATGGAGGTGGTCGGGCTCCGACGGAGCGCCCGTCCGGTACCCCTCTCCGGCGTGACCGTGAGCCCCGACCTGTCTTCCCTGCTTCGCCTGTCCGACCACGTGGTGGTGGCGGCGCCGGCCACACCGAGGACCGATCGCCTGTTCGACGACGACGCTCTCCGGCACGTCAAGCCCGGTGCCCACTTCGTCAACGTGGCCCGGGGATCCCTCGTCGACCAGGACGCCCTCGTCCGGGCGCTCGACGACGGCCGGATCGCCCGGGCCTCCCTGGATGTGACCGACCCGGAACCGCTGCCGGTCGGGCACGCCCTGTTCCACCACGAGCGGGTCCGGCTGACCCCGCACATCTCATGGTCATCGCCGCAGACGGTGCAACGGACACTGGACCTGTTCACCGAGAATGTCGCCCGCTACCGCAGCGGGGAGGAGCTGCTCGGCGTCGTCGATCTGGAGGAAGGGTATTGACGGGAGCCGACGACCTCGTCCTCTGTTCGGGAACCCTGCGGCGGGGCCTCCCCTTCGCCGAGCGGCTCGACGCCGCCTCGGGAGCCACGTTCGACGCCATCTCCCTGTGGGGACGCGATTACGCGGCGGCACGCGCCGAAGGTCTGAGCGACGCCGACATGCGTGCCATGCTCGACGACCACGGCCTGGTGGTGGCCGAGCTGGACCCGGCCTGGTGGTGGCTCCCGGGGGCATCGGACATCGACATCGCGCCCGAGCTCGACAGCGAGGACGTGTTCCGGTTCGGCGAGGCCGACCTGTTCGCCATGGCCGACGCGCTCGGAGCCCGCTCGGTCAACGCGGTGGACGTCTTCGGCGGTACCTGGGACGTGGAAGGAGCCGCGGAGGCCTTTGCCGGGCTGTGCACGAGGGCTGCGGAGCACGGACTGCTCGTGCACATCGAGTGGCTGCCCTGGTCGAAGATCCCCGATCTGGCCACTGCCCTCCGCATCGTGCAGCTGGCCGGTCGGCCCAATGGCGGCCTCAACATCGATGCCTGGCACCTCGTGCGATCGGGGGTCACCGTGGACGAACTGCGGGATGTGCCCGGCTCCTTGATCTTCGGCGTGCAGCTCGACGACGGGCCGCTCGAGCCCGAGCCCAACCTGATCGATGCCACGCTGCACAACCGGGCCCTGCCCGGCGACGGTGCGTTCGACCTGTCCGCCATCGTCTCGGCCCTGCGCGACACCGGGACCACGGCTCCCATCGGGGTCGAGGTGTTCTCCGACGCGCTGCACGCCCTTCCGGCGGGCGAGGCGGCCAGGGCCGCGGCACAGGCCACCCGGGCGGTCCTCGGAGGGACACGGTGAGCGGGGCGGTCGTGATCGGCACCGGGTTCGGCTGTTTCACCCATGTGCGCGCCTTACAGGCAGCCGGCTTCGACGTGGCCGCTCTGGTCGGCCGCGACCCGGACAAGACGCGGGAACGGGCCCGGATGTTCGGCATCCCGTTGGCCCTCACCTCGGTGGAGGAGGCCCTGGGTCTCGCCGATGTCGACGCGGTCACCATCGCCACCCCGCCTCACACCCACGCGGAGATTGCGCTGGCGGCCATCGCTGCCGGCAAGCACGTGATCTGCGAGAAGCCGTTCGCCCGCGATGCCGCCGAAGGGCGGGTGGTGCTCGGAGCCGCTGTCGAGGCCGGGATCGTCCATCTGCTCGGGTGCGAGTTCCGGTGGGACCCCGGGCAGGCCACGCTGGCCCGAACGGTGACCGCCGGGGAGGTGGGGGAGGCGAAGATGGCCACGTTCATGCTCCATGTGCCGCTCCTGGCCGACCCGTCGGCCGAGGTTCCCGAGTGGTGGGCCGACATCCGCCAGGGCGGGGGTTGGCTGGGCGCCCACGGGTCTCAGGTGATCGACCAGATCCGGGTGACCCTCGGTGAATTCGAGTCGGTGTGTGCATCGTTGCCCCACGTGGCGGCGCGGGGGATGACGGCCGAGGACGCCTTCGTCGTCCACTTCCGGATGCAGTCCGGCGCGGTGGGCACCTTGCAGAGCACGTCGGGTGACCTGGGCCCTCCCATCGTGATCACCCGAGTGGTCGGTTCGGAGGGGACCGCCTGGATCGAAGGCGTGGGCTCCACGGTGAAGGTGGCCGACCGGGCGGGGACACGCACGGTGCCCGTGGCGGACGACCTCCCCACCGGGGCCGGTCCCGCACTTCCCGATGGACTGGTGACCACGGCCTACGAGCGGATGATCTCCCACGGCATGGATTTCACCCCGTACACCAGGCTGGCGCAGATTCTCCGGTGCCGCATCGAGGGGTCACCCGAACCGCCGGGACCTCCGGCGGCCGACTTCACCGACGGGGTTCTGCAGATGGCCGTACTGGACGCCGTCCGCAGGTCGGCGGCCGAGCGGGCGTGGACCGGGGTGGAGGGGTTGTCGTCATAGCCGGCCGCCGGCCGCCGGGCATCCCCGGCCGCCCGGCTCCCGTGGTGTCATCCGGTCTGATTGCCCTCGGTCCGGTAGGCGCGACAGGGCTCACCACGCAGGGAGTTGCACGCCGGCAAGGTGGGGGTGGCCTGGACGCCGCTCACCACGTCGACGACCAGCGCCGACCCGGTACGGCCGCCGAGGCCGACCGTGGCCCGCTGACCCTTGTCCAACGTGTCGAACTCCCAGACGGGACGGTCGCCCCCGGGGGCAGAGATCACGACCCGCAACTCGGTGCCGGGCCTGAAGGTGTGGACGACGGGGTCGATCGGGATCCGGACCAACGAGTACGAGGTCGACGAGAGCCTCCTGGCGTCGTCGGCCGCGTAGGTCGGATCGGTGAACAGGTGGGTGGAGTCGGAAGTGTCGACCTGGTTCGAGCTGCGCAGGAAGCCCGACGTGACGTACTCCTCCTCACCGGCCGAGGGCCGCACCTCGGTGACGGTGGCCTGGAAGTCCTCGACCGGCACCGGTGCCTTTACCCAGAGGTCGAGGGTGGCTGGACCCACGATGGTGGTCGCCGTCGCGAACGGGGCGGTCTGGAAGGCGATGCCGTCAGGCGCCGGCACCGGTGTCCAGTCCCAGTCGGGATCGGCCGCCCAGGCGTTCCCCCCGGGCGGCAGGCTGGTCAGTGGTCGTGCCGCCGGGTCCAGGGTAAACGAGGTGCTCGAGCTGGCCGGCGGTGCCGTCCCCAGCGATCCGTTGCCACCGAACGACAGCGTGCGGATCGAACCCGCCGGCGGCCAGGATGAGAAGTCGGCCGAGTAGGTGGACTCGATAGCCCCCGGCCCCGCGGCCCCGGCGCCGTTGTCGAAGAGGACCCGGACCAGGGGGGTCTGGGCTGCGAACTCCGCCTCCGCGGTGGCCACGTTCGGCGCCTCGGTGAACCGGATGGTCGGGAGCGGTGCCTGGCTCGAGATGCCGGAGGCGGCGGCGGCGAACTTGTCCAGGAACAGGGCCCCCAGTGGACCCGGACTGGTCGGTACCTTGCCGGCCACGTAGATGTCGAGGAACTCGAGCCACCGGCTGATGGTCTGTGGATCGGCAGAGTCGATGTGCCCGCCGTTGACCATGTTGGCGAACACCGGCGTGGTCTTCGGGATGGCATCGATCAGCGCCGGCCACTGGGGGCCGGTCTGTTCGTCCTGGAGCGCCCCGGACAGGAACACCGGCACCCGGATGTGACCGGCCCAGTCGACCATGGACCGACGGCCGAACACGGACGCCTCGCGTCCCGGTCCGCTGCCCGGCGCGACCAATTCGGGTCCGGTCAGGCCGGCCACGCCCTCCGACTGACCGTGGAGGGCCTGGTTGGCCAGGCACGTCGACGTCCCGGTCCGGCTGGCCGCCAACTCCGCGTCGATCTCGTAGTAGGTCCAGGGCTGGCCCACGTTCTTCACCGGGGTGGCGGAACGCCGGATCAGGTGGCCGTCGGCGAAGGATGCGGCCGGCTTGGCGTCGTCGATGCGCTGCTCGGTCCAGCTGGCCGCGAACCCTTCGTTGTAGATGCCACCCGGGTAGCCGGTCGAGAAGAGCGCGTCGGTCGGGCTCATCGGGGCGATGGCGGCAAGGCCGGGCGGGTCGGTGCCCGCGGCCGGGAACTGCGAGAGACCCGAATAGCTGATGCCGACCATCCCGACCCTGTGGTGGGCCACCCAGTCCTGGTGGGCCACGATCTCGATGGCGTCGTAGGCGTCGTAGTCGGACGGATAGCCGAAGAAGTCGAAGGAGCCGCCCGAGCAACCGGTCCCGCGCATCTGCAGGCTGACGGTGGCAAAGCCTGACACCCGGGCCACCGCCGATCCCACCGCGGTGGACGTGTCGGGAAGCAGCTTCTGGTCGCCGCACTCCTTGCACGGGGTGTGGAGGGCTTGGGAGAGGAGCACCGGGATGGGGTCGGTCGGACCGGCCACGTTGTAGCCGGAGTACTCGATGACCGTGGGGCAGGGACTGGTGGCCGAACACGTCCCGGCGTAGGGGTAGCGCACGGTGGCAGCCAGTCTGATGCCGTCCCGCATGGTGATGTAGTTCAACCCCTGGTGCATGGGCTGGTCCGTGTACAGGGGCGAGTCGGTGCTGGGGTTCCGGCCTGGTGCCGGGACGGTGAACGACGTCGTCGTCTGAGCCGTCGTGAGGTCGTCCCACCGGTAGCCCGGTCCGGGAGCGAGATTCCGGACGATCAGCGATCCGAGCGAATCGGCCGTGTCGGAAGCACCGGTCACCGAGACGGTGGTGCCGTCCTTCGTGAGCGTGATGTGGTCACCCGGGGCGGCCCCGGTGAGCCAGGCCTCGTCGACCGAACCGTTTCCCGCGAGCGCAGGGCGCTTGGGTGTGGAGGACGACGTCGCCGCCACGGTCAGGCCGATCCCCAGAGAGGCGATCACGACGACGAGGACCGCGATGGCCTTCGCCCCGATCCGTTTCCCTGTTGGCACGACGTCTCCCCCACTCCCCCTCGGGCCGCGCCCACGGCCACGGACCACTCAGATCATCGCATCCCCGGGTCAGCCGCGTCACCGGTCGCTCCCGGTCCGTCGGCCGGAGCGGGGCGGACCGGCGCTCACTACTATCTGGTCGTGCCGATCACACCCGAGGGGGGCCGCGTGCTCGGATGCCTGGTCGAGAAGCAGCTGACCACGCCCCAGCAGTACCCGTTGACGGCGAACGCCCTGACCCTCGCCTGCAACCAGACCACCAATCGGGAGCCGGCGGTCGTGCTGAGCGACGACACCGTGCTGCGCGCCCTCGACCGCCTGAAGGAACAGCGGCTGGTGCGGTTCGTGCTGCCCTCCCACGGGCGGTCGGTCGTCCGCTACCGGCAGGTGCTGGACGAGGTCCACGGACTCGATGTCGAGGGCTTGGCGCTGCTGGCCATCCTCTTGCTGCGCGGACCGCAGACTCCCGGCGAGCTGCGGGCCCGAGCTGGGCGCGTGGCCGAATTCCGGGCGGTGGAGAGCGTGCAGCTCCAGCTCGAGAACCTGGCCGC
>JBEKIU010000001.1:0-84117 GCA_050011635.1 Acidimicrobiales bacterium | reverse complement strand
CTGGGGGACATCCTGGCCTCGCCGGAGGCCGCCGCCGCCCACCACCCCCTGGAGGTGGCGCTGGGCCGGGACATCGCCGGGCGGGCCTACATGGCCAACCTGGCCGAGATGCCCCACGTGCTGGTGTCGGGGGCCACCGGCTCCGGCAAGTCCTCGTGTATCAACTCAGTGCTGACCTCGATCCTGACCCGGGCCACCCCCGACCAGGTCCGCCTCATCCTGGTCGATCCGAAGCGGGTCGAGCTCGGTCAGTACAACGACCTTCCCCACCTGTTGACCCAAGTGGTGGTGGATCCGAAGAAGGCGGCCAACGCGCTGAGCTGGGCGGTGACCGAGATGGAGCGTCGCTACGACCTGCTCGCCGAGGTGGGGATGCGCGACATCACCGGCTACAACGCGGGATACGACAGCGGCGACCTGGACGACTACGAGGAGGCGTACCAGCTCCGGATGCGGGGCACCGGGACGGACGAGGAGGAGGAGGACAGCGAAGCCGGTGTGGAGGCCCGCTACCAGCGACTGCCCTTCATCCTGATCGTCGTGGACGAGCTGAACGACCTCATGATGGTGGCGGCGCGCGATGTCGAAGAGTCGGTCTGCCGCATCGCCCAGATGGCCCGGGCGGTCGGCATCCATCTGGTGCTGGCCACCCAGCGGCCGTCGGTGGACGTGATCACCGGCGTGATCAAGGCCAACATCCCCTCGCGGATGGCCTTCTCGGTCTCCACCCAGGCGGACAGCCGGGTGATCCTCGACCAGGGCGGGGCCGAGCGCTTGATCGGGAAGGGCGACATGCTGCTGTTGTCGGCGTCGTCCTCGAACCCGCAGCGCCTGCAGGGCCCCTGGGTGAGTGAGGAGGAGGTCCGGGCCGTGACCGCCCACTGGAAGCGCCAGCGGCCCATGGAAGTGGTCGCCGGCATCGAAGAGGTGGTCGGCGTAGGGGGGTCGAGGTCCGACGGTGAGGACGGCGATGACGACCTCCTCGACCAGGCCATGGAGCTCGTCGTCCGGTCCCAGCTTGGCTCCACGTCCATGCTGCAACGCAAACTTCGGGTCGGGTTCGCCCGTGCGGGCCGCTTGATGGACCTGATGGAACGCCGGGGCGTGGTCGGGCCATCAGAAGGTTCCAAGGCGCGTGCCGTGCTCATGACGCCCGAGGAATTGGACGCCCGCTGAGCAAGGGCGACGGGCCCGATGTGGCGTTGTCGGCTCCGGCAGCGTCCGGAACGGCTGTGTCGCGTGCGGAGCCGGAGGCGGCCGAACCCGTTGCCACCCGGGCAGCGACCCCGCTGCTCAACGCGGATGCGGTGGACATCACCGCCTCCGATCCGCTGGCCGGCAGCCCGCCGACCGCCGGCCTCGCCGTCAGCGAACCGGTGGGAGCGGTCTCGCCCGGGCTCGACGCCGCCCCCGGAGGTGCCCGGCCTCATTCCCGGAGGCACCGTACCCGGCACCGTCGCCACCTCTGGCCGTGGCTGATCCTGGCCGTCGCCGTGATCCTGGCCGCAGGTGGGCTGGTCGCCGCCCAGCGGATCAACCGGCCGCTGGCCCGTCCCCGGTTGGTGTCCTCCCTCCCGGCGTCCCTCACGGTGCCCGGGGTGGCCCCCACCCTCCCGTGGCCGACGGTGGGACAGGGCGCGGTGGCGATCCCCGCGCTCGGGTACGCGGCGCAGTCGGGACCCGAGGTGCCGGTCCCCATCGCGTCGCTGACCAAGATGGCCAACGCCGTGGTCATCCTCCGTGAACATCCCCTGGCCCCGGGCGAGGCAGGGCCAACGATCACCGTCACGCAGGCCGACGTGGCCGAGTACGACTACGACATCGACAACGACGAGTCGAACATTCCCATCCAGGTGGGCGAGAAACTGACCGAGTTCCAGATGCTCGAGGCACTGATGAACCAGTCGGCCAACGACATCGCCTACAGCCTGGCCATGTGGGACGCCGGGAGCGTGCCCGCCTTCGTGGCCAAGATGAACGCGCTGGCCGCGTCCCTCGGCGCCGACCACACCCACTACGCCGACGCCAGCGGCTACGACCCGCAGTCCGTCTCGACGGCGGCCGACACCTTGCGCATCGCCGCCGAAGGGATGAGCATCCCGGCGTTCGCCCACGTCGTGAGCCTGTCCACCGTGAACCTTCCGCTGGTGGGCACCGTGCACAACATCGTGACCGAGATCGGGAGCGACGGGGTGGTCGGCGTGAAGTCCGGCTATACGTCCCAGGCCGGCGGGTGCATGGTGCTGGCCGCGTACCGGGTCATCGGCGGGCGGTCGGTCCTGGTGCTCGCCTCGGCGCTGGGCCAGCACGTACCCGCCCCGGTGGCGCCCAAGCCGACCCCGCCGGCCGCGGCCGGGACGCACCCGGGCCACCCGGCGGCGGCGCTTCCCTCGACCACCACGACCACCGTTCCGACGAACGACCTCGAGATCATGTACCCGCTCCGCTACGCAGGGCCTATCGTCGAGACGCTCCTCGATGCCTCCAAGGCGGCCGTGGTCCAGGTGCCGGTGGCCACCCGCGGCCAAGTGCTCATGTCGGCCTCCGCTGACTGGAACGGTATGTCCCACCGGGTGGGGGCGGTCACCACGCAGGGTGCGTGGCTGCTCGGGTGGCCGGGACAGAAGGTCGCCGCGGTCGTGAGGTTCGGCGTCGTTCCCCCCGGGGCCGTGGCCGGCCACCGGGCCGGTGACGCGCTCTACGCGCTGGGCCAGCAGATCGAGTCCGTTCCCCTCACGATCACCGGTACCCTGCCCGAGCCGTCGTGGTGGTGGCGCCTGGTCCACGGCTGACGGCTTCTCCCGGCCCGTCAGCAGGCAGGCCGGCCGCCACCGCAGTTCCGCCCGTGGCAACCCACGACGAGTACCGTGTCGGTGTGCGCGCACGAGCTCCAGCGTCGGCTGCCAACCTCGGCCCCGGCTTCGACACCCTGGCCATCGCACTCGACCTCTACGTCGAGGTCGAGGTGGAACCGGCTGCCCGGCTCAACGTCCGTTCCGAGGGCGAAGGTGCGGGCCTGTCCGACGATCCCTCGCACCTCGCCGCCCGGGTGGCCATCGAGGTGGCCGGGACCGAACGCCTGTCCATCACCGTACGGTCCCAGATACCGGTGGCCAGGGGTCTCGGTTCCTCTGCCGCGCTGGCCGTTGCCGCCGCCGCCGCCGCGGGTGCCGAGGACCCCCTGGGGGTGGCCGCGCGCATGGACGGTCATCCCGACAATGCCGCTGCGTCGATGGTCGGGGGCCTGGTGGCGGCGGCCCGGGTCAAGGGCGGGGTCCAGGCGGTCCGGCTACCACTGGACGTGAGCCTGGCCTTCGTGGTCATCGTGCCCGACGTGAGCCTGTCCACGTCGCGGGCCCGCCAGGCGTTGCCGAACGAGGTCTCGCGCGAGAGTGCCGCCTTCAATCTCTCGCGGATGGCTCTGTTGATCGCGGGGTTGGCCGACAGCCGGGTCCTGATCAGCGAGGCCACGGAGGACCGCCTGCATCAGGACTACCGCAGCCCGCTTTTCCCCGCCGCTCCGAAGCTGCTGGCCGGGATGGCCGAGGGCGGTGCGCTCGCCGTCTGCTGGTCGGGCGCCGGCCCCTCCCTCCTCGGCATCTGCAAGCAGGCCGAGGCCCACAACGTGCAGGCCGCCGCACAGGGAGCGCTGGCCGCGGCCGGTATCGCCGGGCAGGTCCTGGTGCTGCATCCCGACATGCACGGTCTGGTCATCGACCGTGGTGGTTCGGCCGACGTCTACGACTTCAACGCCGGCTGACGGCCTACACGACGGCCGACGTCCATGCCCAGCGAACCGACCAGAGAGCTTCTTACCGTGGCCAACTCGCACCCCGGCCGCGACTACGAAGTCCGGTGCGAATCTCCCGAGTTCACCTGTCTCTGCCCCCTGACCGGCCAACCTGACTTCGCCACCGTCACCGTGTCCTACGTGCCCGACCAGTCGCTGGTGGAGCTCAAGTCGCTCAAGCTGTACCTGTGGAGCTACCGCAACGAAGGCGGCTTCCACGAGGACATGACCAACAGAATCCTCGACGACCTGGTGGCGGCCATCGCGCCCCGCCGGATGACGGTGACGACGGACTGGCTGGTGCGGGGAGGGATCCATACCGTGGTGGAGGCATCGCACCCGTAGACCGGTGCCGGGAGCCTTCGGGGCCCTCTCCCCGAGGGTGGACCTCCAGTCCGACCCGGCGTTGCCGACCCGGTGGCTGCAGGGTCGTATCCTGGGCCCGGTGAACGAGGCACCCCCCACCCCCGGCGCCGACCCCGACCCGCGGACCGATCGTCCGTCATCGACGCCTCGGACGTTCCACATCCGTACCTTCGGCTGCCAGATGAACGATCACGACTCGGAGCGGCTGGCCGGCGCGCTGATCGCAGACGGCCTGGTGGCCACCCCGGATCTCGAGTCGGCCGACGTCGTGGTGTTCAACACCTGTTGCATCCGTGAGAACGCCGACAACAAGTTCTACGGCCACCTGGGCAACCTGAAGACGTTGCGGGAGAGCCGGCCCGATATGCAGATCGCGGTGGGGGGATGCCTGGCCCAGATGGACAAGGAACGGATCCGGGAGCGGGCCGCCCATGTCGACGTCGTGTTCGGGACCCACAACCTCACCCGGGCGCCGGCACTGCTCCGGCAGGCCGCGTCATCGGGCCCGGTGGTCGAGATACTCGACGAGCCGCTGCCGGCCGCCGATCCGACGGCCGACGACCAACAGGTGGCCGCCCTGGCCGCGGTGAGGGACCTTCCCTATGCGGCGTGGGTGACCATCCAGACCGGCTGCGACAATTCCTGTGCGTTCTGCATCGTCCCCTCGGTCCGCGGTGGCGAGGTCTCGCGTCAGAAGGACGACCTGCTGGCCGAGGTGCGTGCCTTGGCCGGGCGGGGCGTCACCGAGGTGACGCTGCTCGGCCAGAACGTGAACTCCTACGGGCGGGACCTGACCCGCCGCCGCCCCCTCTTCGCCGGCCTGCTGCGGTCGGTCGGGGCGGTGGAGGGCATCCGCCGGGTGCGGTTCACCAGCCCCCATCCGAAGGACCTCCGGTCCGAGACGATCGCGGCCATGGCCGAGACGGCCGAGGTCTGCAACCACCTGCATCTCCCGTTGCAGTCGGGCTCCGACGCGGTCCTGGCCGCTATGCGCCGTGGCTACACTGCGGCGCGGTACCTGGCCCGACTGGGCGAAGCCCGTGCGGCCATCCCGGATCTGGCCGTGACCACCGATCTCATCGTCGGGTTCCCCGGCGAGTCCGAGGACGACTTCGAGCGCACGCTCGAAGTGGCGGCCGAAGCGTCGTACGACAGTGCCTACACCTTCATCTTTTCCCCCCGACCTGGGACCAGGGCGGCGTCCATGGAGGACCTGTTCGTGCCGCCGGAGGTGGTGGCGGAACGATTCGCGAGACTCCGCGTGGTGGTCGAGCGATCGGCGATGGCCCGCCACCGCGACCGGATCGGACAGGTCGAGGAGGTGGTTGTGGAAGGACCCTCGAGACGGGACCCCGGTCTGATGACTGGCCGGACCAGCCAGAACAAGCTCGTCCACTTCGACCCGGTCGAGGGGCGCCCGGCGACCAGTGGTTCGTTCGCCGACATCGCGGTGACCGGCGCCGGCCGCCATCACCTCACGGGCCGGTTGCTGGATGTGACGGCGCGGCCGTCGCATCGGGTGCGCATCCCGGTCACCTCCGGTTGAGCCGCGGGCAGCCCTGACGGTGCCCGTCGCTTCGTCGGCCATGGCGTTCGGCCCGCCGGTGGTGGCTCTGGTCGGCGCCACGGCTTCGGGGAAGTCGGCAGTGGCACGTGATGTGGCCACGCCGGTGGCCGGGTCGGACCGTCCCGGGGCTCCGTCGCTTCTCCCGGTCGAGCTCGTCTCGGTCGACTCGATGGCCGTGTACCGGGGCATGGACATCGGAACGGCCAAGCCCACGCCAGAGGAACAGGTGGCCTACAGCTACCACCTGATCGACCTGGTCGATGCGTCGGAGGAGTTCACCGTCCTGCAGTTCCAGACGGCCGGACGGGCGGCCCTGTCCGGCATCGCCGGCCGCAACCACGGGGCCCTGCTGGTGGGAGGGACCGGGCTGTACCTGCGTTCGTTGGTCGACAGGCTCACGTTTCCCGGCCGCTACCCCGAGATCGCGTGCGCTCTCGAACAGGAGCTGGACACCGCCGGTCCTGAGGGGAGCGCCGGACAGGACCGGGCCTTGCGGGCGCTCCACGACCGTCTTCTCCGGCTCGACCCGATAGCCGCCGGCCGAATCGCCCCGTCCAACCGCAGACGGCTGGTCCGGGCCCTCGAGGTCACCGTGGGGGCGGAGCGACCGTTCTCGACCTTCGGCCCGGGACTCGAACGCTACCCGCCGACGTCGGTCTCGTTGGTCGGGATCCGTCGCCACCCGGCCGAGCTCGACCGGCGCATCGCCGAGCGGTTCGACCGTCTCATGGAGCTCGGCTTCCTGGAGGAGGTGCGCTCGCTGGTGGCCCGGCCCGGCGGCCTGTCGAGGACGGCCCGTCAGGCCCTCGGCTACCGCGAGCTGCTCACCCACATCGAAGGGGGCGTGCCCGTCGTCGAAGCCGTCGACCAGGCCGTCCGCCGGACCCGTGCGTTCGCCCGGCGGCAGATGGCATGGTTTCGCCGCGATCCCCGTATCGTGTGGTTGGAGCAAGATACCGACCCGGTGGCAGCGATTGCCGCCCTCTTCCGGGAGATTCCCCGAGACGGTGCCGGGATGGGAGACTGTCCGACAGCACCATGAGTCAGCCGACACCGAAGACCCGATCACTGCACTTGACCAAGCATCATGGGGCCGGCAACGACTTCCTGGTTCTGGTGGATGTCGACGGTACCTCGCCCCTGGAGTCGGAGGTTGTCCGGGCCCTGTGCCATCGGAGGTTCGGGCTCGGCGCCGACGGGGTCATCCGGATCCATGGCGACGAGGGCGGGGCGGATGTGGCCATGGAGCTCCGCAACGCCGACGGGAGCGTCGCCGAGATGAGCGGCAACGGCATCCGGTGCCTGGCCCAGGCCGCGGTCGAGATCGGTCTCGTGAAGCCACCGACGTTCACGGTGCGGACGCTGGCCGGAGTGCGGACCGTCGACTTCCTGCCGGGCGAGGCGCCCGGTTCGGCAGTGGCGTCGGTGGACATGGGCGAGGCGGTCCTCGGCCCCGACCAGCCCCAGCAGTTCGCCGACCGTCGAGCGCGCCGGGTCGACATGGGCAATCCCCATCTGGTCCTCCTCGGCCCCGACCCGGACGGTGTGGACATCGCCGATCTGGGAAGCAGGCTCCAAGAGGTGCACCCGGGCGGGGTCAATGTCGAGTTCATCTCCCTCGGCCCCGGTGCGGACGCCATCACCTTGCGGGTGTGGGAGCGCGGCGTGGGCGAGACCCGGGCCTGCGGCACCGGAAGCGCCGCCGCCGCGGTGGCGGCACGCAGTTGGGGACTGGTCGGGGAGACGGTCGATGTGCACAATCCGGGTGGGACCCTCCAGGTGTCGTTGGCGGCCGGCGCGGTGCGGTTGAAGGGACCGGTCCGGAAGGTGGCGGAGATCGACGTCGACCGCCAGGAGATCCTGGGCGCGGCCGGATCGTGACGCCGAACGACTCGGCCTTCACCGACACGCTGATCTCCCGGAGCGTCCGGGAGCGAATCGTGCTCGTGGGGGTCACTCTGGCCCACGAGACCCTCGCCGACACCGAGGCCGGGCTCGACGAGTTGGCGCTGCTCGTGGCCACGGCCGGTGCCGACGTGAAGGATCGCATCGTGCAGCGGAGGGTCACCCCGGACCCGGCCACCTACCTGGGCAAGGGCAAGGCCGAGGAACTGCTGTCGGTGTGCCTGGCCGTCGATGCGGACACCGTGGTCTTCGACGATGATCTCTCGCCGGCCCAGCAGCGCAACCTGGAGAGGATCCTCGGTCGCACCGCTATCGACCGCACCGCGGTGATCCTCGACATCTTCGCCCAGAACGCACGTACCCCCGAAGGCCGTGCCCAGGTGGAACTGGCCTTGCTGCGTTACCGGCTGCCCAGACTGCGGGGCCGGGGCCGGTCGTTCAGCCAGCAGGCCGGTGGCATCGGCACCAGGGGTCCGGGCGAGACCAAGCTCGAGGTCGACCGGCGTCGCCTGGTGCGCCGGATGACACGGCTCGAGTCCGATCTCCGCCAGCTCGACCGTACCCGACGAACGCAACGACGGGGACGGGCCCGGTCGCGCCAGCGGACGGTCTCGCTGGTGGGTTACACGAACGCCGGGAAGTCGACGTTGCTCAACCGGCTGTGCCAGGCCGACGTGCTGGTGGAGAACCGGCTCTTCTCGACCCTCGACCCCCGCACCCGGCATCTCGACCTCCCCGGAGGGGAGCGGGTGCTGCTCACCGACACCGTCGGCTTCGTGCGCAAACTTCCCCATCAGGTGGTCGAAGCGTTCCGATCCACACTCGAGGTGGTGTGCGACTCCGACCTCGTCATCCACGTGGTCGACGGCTCGGCCCCCGACTTCGAAGGCCAGGTCGACGCAGTGCGGACGGTGCTGGCCGAGATCGGTGCCGACGGTCTCCCCGAACTGCTGGTCGTCAACAAGGCCGATGCCGTGGCCGCGCTGGGATGTGAGGCCGGCGAGGAGGCCCGCCATCTGCTCGCCGCCCATCCTGGCTCGGTGATGGTGTCCGCCCGGACCGGAGCGGGGATCGACCAGCTGCTGACGGCGGTCGGCGACCGTCTCCGGGTCGGCGACCTGGTCGTCGAGTTGGACATCCCCTGGGCCCGGGGTGATGTGCTGGCCGCGGTGCACCGCGAAGGGGAGATCGTGGGCGAGGTGGCCGGCGAGCAATCGACCCGCATCCATGTGGTTCTCGACGAGGTGGGCAAGTCCCGTTTCGCAGAGTTCCTGGCTTCATGACTTCCGAGTCTCACGACGCCCGAGTCCCGATGACGCCCGAGTCCCGATGACGCCCGAGTCCCGATGACGCCCGACCCAAGGCCGACGGGTCCTCCGGCGGGGTTTGCCCCTCCGCCCTACCCTTACGACCGGCTGGCGACGCTCAAGGCCAGGGCCGAGGATCGCTTCCGGACCGGCGGTGGCTTGGTGGACTGCTCGATCGGCACGCCGTGCGACCCACCCCCCGCGTTCGTTCTCCAGGCCATGGCCAGCTCCGACGCCGAGCGCGGCTATCCGGCCTCGGCCGGCTCCACCGCCTACCGCCGCGCTGCGGCCGGGTGGTTGGCGCGCCGCTTCGGGGTGTCCGTCGATCCCGACACCGAACTGGCGGCGTGCGTCGGGACGAAGGAATTCGTGGCCTCGTCGGCGCAGTACCTCCACCTGCGCAACCCGGACCGCGACACGGTGCTGTACCCGGCCGTGTCCTACCCGACGTACGCCATGGGCGCGCTCCTCGGTGGCTGCCGGGCGGTTCCGGTGCGCGAGCTCCCCGGCGGCGGGCTCGATCTGACCTCCATCGAGGCGGCCGATGCCCACCGTGCCCTGCTGCTGTGGGCCAACTCGCCGTCCAACCCGAGCGGCTTCCTCACCGACCTGGGCGACGTGGCCCGATGGGGGAGGGAGCACGAGGTCCCTGTCTTCTCCGACGAGTGCTATACCGAATTCACCTGGCACGGCCAGCCGTCGACCGTGCTCGCTGCCGGGGTGCACGGCGTGGTGGCCGTGCACTCCTTGTCGAAGCGCTCCAACCTGGCCGGCGTGCGGGCCGGTTTCTTCGCCGGCGACCCCGAGCTGGTCGGCTTCCTGGCCGACGTGAGGCGCCACGCCGGTCTCATGGTGCCCGGCCCGGTGCAGGCCGGGGCGGTGGCCGCCTTCGACGACGACGACCACGTGGCTGTCCAGCGGGCACGGTACGAGGAGCGCTTGTCCTTCCTGGCCGGGACGTTCGACAGCGTCGGACTGCCGACGCCCTTGCCCGAGGGCGGGTTCTATCTCTGGGCGCCGGTACCCGATGCGGTCAGCGGATCGGGATGGGAGTTGGCCGAAGCCCTGGCGCTCGACGGCGGGCTGCTCGTGAGCCCCGGAGATCTCTACGGCCCCGACGGTGCCCGGTTCGTGCGGGTGGCCGTGGTCCAGCCCATGGAACGGCTGGCGTTGGCCTCCGAGCGCCTGTCCCGTCACCCGGTGACGGCAGGGTCGTAACCCGCGGACGGGAGGGGTGGACCGGCGGTCGGTCCACCGTGTCTCCAGGGGTAACGTCTGGCCAATGTCAACGCTCCAATCCCGGATCGAGGCGCTGTGGCAACGCGCCGGTGACCTCGGCCCCACCGACACCGATGCACTGGCCGTGGTCACAGAAGCCATCGACCAGCTGGACCAGGGAACGGCGCGGGTGGCCGAGGTCGATCCCGTCTCCGACGAGGTCATCGTCCACCAGTGGCTGAAGCAGGCCATCTTGTTGCTCTTCCGCCTGCGGGCGATGGAGACGATCGAGGTGGGGCCCTTCGAGTTCGCCGACAAACTCCCGTTGAAGCGCGACTTCGCCAACTCCGGGGTGCGGGTGGTGCCGGGTGCATCGGCCCGCTGGGGGTCGTTCCTCGGCAACGGGGTGATCTGCATGCCCAGCTATGTCAACATCGGAGCCCGGGTGGGGGCGGGCACGATGGTGGACACCTGGGCCACGGTGGGTTCGTGCGCCCAGATCGGCGAACAGGTCCACCTCTCGGGTGGGGTCGGCATCGGGGGGGTGCTCGAACCGGCCCAGGCCGCCCCGGTGGTCATCGAGGACGAGGTCATGATCGGGAGCCGGAGCATGATCACCCAAGGGGCGCGGGTGGGCCGGGGGTCGGTCCTCGGCGAGGGCAGCGTCCTGAACCCCTCCATCCCGGTCATCGACGCCGAGACCGGAGACCAGCTGAGCCGCGGCCATGTCCCTCCCTGGTGCGTGGCGGTCCCGGCCTCCCGGCGCCGGGAGTACCCCGGCGGCGAGTTCTTCCTCCCGTGCCTGCTGGTCATCAAGCGGATCACCGAGGGGGAGCGTCACGACAAGGCACGGCTCACCGACATCCTGCGCGAGCACGGCGTCTCGACGTGACCGTCGGCATGCCGGACGGGCTGTTCGGCCTGGCCACCGCATTGGTGGCCATCCCGTCAGTCAGCCATCACGAGGGCCCCATGGCCGACGCTGTCGAGGCCGCGCTCGACCTGTGTCCCTGGCTGACCGTGGAGCGGGTGGGGGACAACGTGGTGGCCCGCACCGATCTGGGCCGGGACACCCGGGTGGTGCTGGCCGGTCATCTCGACACCGTCCCGCCGGTCGGCGGCAACGAGGAGCCGCGTATCGAGGACGATGTGCTGTTCGGGGTGGGTGCCACCGACATGAAGGGCGGGCTGGCCGTCTTCCTCCACCTGGCCGGATCCCTGCCCGCACCTGCAGTGGACGTGACGTGGTGCTTCTATGTGTGCGAGGAGGTCGAACAGGAGTTCAACGGGCTGCGATACCTGTGGGACCAGCGGCCCGATCTGCTCCGGGCCGATGCGGCCATCCTCGGCGAGCCGACCGGCGGGACCGTCGAGGCCGGGTGCCAGGGCACGTTGCGGGTCCGTCTGTCGCTGGCCGGGCGACGGGCCCACACCGCCCGGCCGGCGACCGGACGCAATGCCATCCACCGGCTGGCCCCGGTGCTGACCGCCGCCGCGGGCTACGAAAGCCGTGCGCCGGTGCTCGACGGGTGCGGGTATGTCGAGCAGCTCCAGATCGTGGAGGTCTCCGGCGGGGTGGCCGGCAATGTGGTGCCCGATGAGGCATCGGTTCTGATCAACCACCGGTTCGCCCCGGACCGGACGGTCGAAGAGGCCGAGGCGTCGGTGCGGGAACTGTTGGGGCCCCATCTGGAAGCGGGGGACCGGTGGGAGCTGGTCGAGTCCGCTCCGGCCGCGCCCCCCGGGCTCGACCATCCCGTGCTGGCGGCGCTGGTGGCGGCCACCGGCGCAGCACCGAAGGCCAAGCAGGGATGGACCGACGTCGCTTCCTTCTGGGCCCACGGGATTCCCGCGGCCAACTTCGGCCCGGGGGATCCCCTCCGAAGCCACACCCCCGGTGAGTATGTGAGCAGTACCGAGCTCAAAGGTGTGGCCACCGTGCTCGAGACGTTGCTGCGCACCGGCCCGTAGGTCCTGCTCTTGTTTCGGTGTTGATTCCTCGTCCGCGGTCAGCGAAGGATCAGAGTCGGCGCAGGACGGTGACCACCTTGCCGTACACGGTGACCTCGTCGGGATCGAACTCCATGGGCTCCAGCCGCTGGTTGGCCGGGGTCAGGATCACCCGTCCGTCGCGCCGGGAGAAATGCTTGACGGTGGCTTCGCCGTCAGGGATGCCGGCCACCACCACATCCCCCTGTTCGGCGTCAGGCTGTTGGCGGACGACGACGCAGTCACCGTCCATGATGCCGGCCTCGATCATCGAGTCACCCCGCACCTTGACCATGAACAGCGTGCCAGTGCCGGTGAAGTCCTCAGGGAGCGGGTAGAGCTCTTCCACATTCTCCTGGGCCAGCACACCGGTACCGGCCGCCACCTCACCCACGAGGGGGACGTGCCTGATCGGCCGGGCATCGGCGATGACCTTTGAAGACGGGTCGTAGCACACCTCCATGGCCCGGGGCTTGGTCGGGTCCCTCCTCAGATATCCCTCGCGTTGAAGCACGGCCAGGTGGGCATGGACGGTGGAGGAGGACGTGAGGCCGACCGACTCGCCGATCTCGCGCACAGATGGCGGGTAGCCGCGATCCCTGACGGCATCGGAGATGCAGTCCAGAATCTGCTTGCGCTTGGTGCTGAGTACCTGGGCCATCGGGTCACCTCGCCGTCGTGTGTCGCCGCCACCGGCGAACATCTGTTTGCAAGAACCTAGCCCCGGGTGCCTCCGAAAGCAAACACCCGTTCGAAGAAGTGCTTGACAACGAACAGACGTTCGTGGTCAGATGACCTCATGGCGAACAAAGGTTCGATGCACAGGAGTTCCCAGCAGCCGATCGGGAGGCCGCGGTCGTGACAGTGACGTGGCTTGACCCAACCCGGACGGAGGACGCCTCGTGGCAGGCTGCGGCCCGTCGAAGCCTGCGCCTGGTCGGGACGGCGGGAAACCCGCTGCCCGGTGATGCAGGCGGGGACGGCGAGATCGGGGAGGAGGGCGACGGGCTCGCACCTCGGACCCCGCCTCTCACCGTGGTCCCGGCCAGACGGCACGGGACAGCGGGCGGGCGGCGCAGTTCGCCACAGGTCCGACGCCGGCGGACATTGCTGGCTGTCATGGGCCTGCTCCTGATCGCACTTGCTCTTCCGCTGAGCGGAACCGGCGGCTACTCCCACCCCGCCGGTTCCGCTCTGGCGGAGAACCGGGGCCCGGTCGTCTACACCGTCCAGCCGGGCGATTCGCTGTGGTCGATCGCCGAGCGGCTGGACCCGACGGCGGATCCCCGACCGCTGGTGGCCAGACTGGCATCACAGACGGGGTCGGAATCAGTGAGGCCCGGAGAGCGGATCGTCCTACCCTGACCCGGGGACGATTGTGGACACCTGCTGACGGGGTGGGGTCAATGGCTGGGCACTAGCCTCGTGGTGTGCGTTGTCCTTGGTGTCTGGCTGACGACGACCGGGTGGTCGATTCCCGAATGGCCGAGGACGGTGCAGCCATCAGGCGGCGGCGTGAATGTGCCGGATGCGGACACCGCTACACGACGTTCGAACGGATCGATGAGATCCCGTTGATGGTCATCAAGCGCTCCGGCGCACGCCAGGTGTTCGACCGGGGCAAGGTCATCGACGGCCTGCGGGCGGCGACGAAGAACCGTCCAGTGTCCGAGGCGCAACTCGAAGTGGTGGCACACGAGGTCGAGGATGAACTTCGGGAGGATGGATCCGAGCCGACCTCGGAGCAGGTCGGCCTGGCGGTGCTCGAGCGCCTTCGGGTCGTCGACGAGGTGGCCTATCTCCGGTTCGCCAGCGTGTACAAGGGATTCGAGGGCGTCGATGATTTCCGGCGCGAGGTCGGTCTGTTGACCAAGACGACGGCGCCGAAAGGACAGGGTGGCTAGATCGTGGCCGAGCTCCTGGTCGACGCGCCGGCACGGGCGCTGGCCATCTACGCCCATCCTGACGACCCGGACGTCTCCTGCGGAGGCACTCTGGCGGTATGGGCCAAGGCTGGTTGCGAGGTGACGGTGCTGCTGTGCACCGACGGGGGCAAGGGCTCCCGCGACCCGTCGCTCGACCCTCATGAGCTGAGCGCCCAACGGGTGACCGAGGCCGCGGCAGCGGGCACCTTGCTGGGTGTGGCCGGTCAGGAGCGGCTCAACTATCCGGACGGGGAGCTGGTCGACGACGCCGTGTTCCGTGAGGCGTTGGTGGCCGCGGTTCGACGCCTCCGACCCGAGATCGTCCTCTGCCCCGACCCGACCGCGGTCTTCTTCGGGCAGGAGTACTTCAATCATCGCGACCACCGCCTGACCGGCTGGGCGGTGCTCGACGCCGTGGCACCGGCCGCATCGCTCCCTCACTACTTTCCCGACGCCGGACCGGCCCATCAGGTGGACACGGTGTTGCTGTCGGGGACACTCGAACCCGACGTGTGGGTGGACATCTCGACCACCATCGACATCAAGGGCGAGGCGGTCGGATGCCACCGGAGCCAGTTCCCCGACGGCGTGGAGTGGGCCTCGACGTCGGTCAGGCTGGGTGCAGAGGACGCCGGCCGCCAGGCCGGCGTGGCCCACGCGGAGGGGTTCCGGAGGTTGCGCCTCGGTGGGTGAGTCGGGGTCGGGGCCGACCGGATTCGCGCCGACGGTGCCCGCCGGCTCCTCTGTCTGGGATCGGGTGATCCTCCATGTCGACATGGATGCCTTCTTCGCCTCGGTGGAGGTGCTCGACGATCCGTCACTCCGCGGGCTTCCGGTGATCGTGGGTGGCTCCGGGAGTCGCGGTGTGGTGGCCGCCTGCACCTACGAGGCCCGGATGTTCGGTGTTCATTCGGCGATGCCGTCGTCGATGGCTCGCCGCCTCTGCCCGGGGGCGGTGTTCGTGGACGGCCGGTTCCACCGGTATGTGGAGGAGAGCGGGAAGATGCACGACATCTTCGAATCGGTGACCCCGCTGGTCGAGGGGATCTCACTCGACGAAGCGTTTCTCGACGTGACCGGTTCGAGGCAGCTCCTCGGAGACGGTATGACCATCGCGGAGTCGATTCGCCGGAGGGTGACCGAGGAGCTCGAGCTGACCTGCTCGGTGGGCGTGGGTCGCTCCAAGCTGATGGCCAAGTTGGCCTCGAAGGCCGCTAAGCCGGTTGCCGACCGGAGGGGGATCACCCCCGGTCCAGGAGTGGTCGTGGTCCCGCCGGACGGTGAGCTCGAGTTCCTGCACCCGTTGCCGGTGCGCGCCCTGTGGGGAGTCGGACCGGTCACCGGCCGTCGGCTCGCGTCCCTCGGGATCAACACGGTGGGTGACATTGCCGCCCTGGCTCCCGGCGCGCTGGAGCGGTATCTGGGCGCTGCGCAGGGAGCGCATCTGGCTGCCCTGTCCCGTGGCTATGACCCCCGCCCGGTGGTGCCCGACCAGGTGGCCAAGTCGATCGGACACGAGGAGACCTTTGGGTCCGACCTCTGGGACCGTGGTGAGCTCCAGAGGCACTTGGTGCGCATGGTGGATGCCTCGGCGACCGCTCTTCGTCGTGCCGAGCTCTCCGCCCGGACCATCACCATCAAGATCAAATTTGGGGACTTCTCCCTCATCACACGGTCCCACACCATGGGCGCACCGATCGACGCCTCACCGGCCATCGGAGCAGTGGCCGCCGCACTACTGGACTCGGTCGATCTGACGTCTGGGGTTCGACTCCTGGGAGTCAGCCTGTCCGGCTTCGATCGGGAGGAGGTGGGGACCCAGCTGAGCCTCGATCTCGGCTCCGTCGACCCGGGTCCGGGCCACCCGACCGTCGGCGGCGATGCCGACGGAGCGCCGATACAAGACACCTCCAGCGGCCCGCCATCCTGGACTGTCGGCCCCGACGATCCCGTGCTCAGGGCCGACGACGAAGCCGAGCGGATCCAGCGCTCCTGGGGTCCGGTGACGGCTGCCGTCGACGCTATCCGGGCCCGCTACGGTGGGTCGTCGGTCGGACCTGCATCCCTGGTGGGGGCAGACGGGCTTCGGATCCGGCGCCGGGGAGAGGCCCAGTGGGGCCCATCTGCGGCCGCACCCAAGGTCCGGGATGATGAATGAGCCGCCACCTTGTAATATGGTGGCGGTGCTTGGAAAACGGTCGGGTGTGGTAAAGATTGCAGCAGGCCGTGGTCAAGGCTTTGTGGTTGCGCAGTGTGTTCGAGTGGGGGTTGCGCGAGGATGAGATGGTCGATTGCCACCGCCATTGACGACCGGGCGAGGAGACGAGTCGTTGCCGCTCTCTGAACACGAACAACGCATCCTGCATGAGCTGGAGCAGTCCCTCTATCAGGAGGATCCGGACTTCGCCGAGCGCGTCCGCTCGGAGACGGTGTACAGGCATGCCGGAAGGTACTGCATCTGGTCGGCGCTGGTGTTCGTGGCCGCCCTGGTTTTCATGTTCTTCACCTTCTCGCGTTCGGTGGTCCTGGGATTCGCAGGCGTCGTGGTGATGTTCCTGTCGGGCGTGGTCTTCGCCAACAATGCGCGGCGTATGGGGAAGGCCGGCATCGACGACATCTCGCGGTCGCTGCACAGCCGTAATCTGAGCAATACCGTCCACGATCCACGCGACTGGATCCGTGGCCGCTTCCACCGCGACGACTGAACTCTCCTTGACCGTTGTTCCCGAGGGTCGGCCCGGGCGGTCGGATGGCGGGGGGCCGCGGGCCGGAGATGGCACCGTGGTGTTGGCCATCGACATCGGCGGGACGAAGTTGGCCGCCGCCCTCGTGGACGGCACCGGGTCCATCGTGGGCGCGGAGCACGTGGCTACGCCCGAGACCCATGAGGCAGAGGCGGTCTTCGGCGCGCTGGCCATGCTGGTGACCGAGGTCAGATCCAAGACGTCGTTGGCCCCTGACGTCTGCGGTGTCGGATGTGGCGGGCCGATGCTGCCCGGCGGCGAGACGGTGTCGCCGCTCAATATCCGGGCATGGGTCGACTTCCCTCTGCGCGACCGATTGGCCGCGGAGACCGGACTCTTGGTTGCTGTCGACAACGACGCCAAGGCGTTGGCGCTCGGCGAGGGCTGGCTCGGCGCGGCCCAGGGGCTGGACAACTACCTCGCCATGGTGGTGTCGACCGGTATCGGCGCCGGCATCGTGCTCGATGGTCGGCTGCTCGACGGAGCCCAGGGGAATGCCGGGCACATCGGGCATGTGGTGGTCGAACCGGATGGCCGGGTGTGCGTGTGCGGGGGACGGGGTTGTCTGGAGGCGGAAGCATCCGGGCTGTCCATCGAGGCGATGACCGGTCATCCTGCTTCGGAGGCCCCAGAACCGGTACGCCGACGCACCGGCACTCTCACCGGCCGGGCCGTCGCCTCGGTGGCAAATCTGTTGGACCTCCAGTTGGCCGTGGTCGCGGGCTCCGTGGCCCTCGGTTTCGGGAGGTCGTTCTTCGATGCCGCCCAGGAGGAGATCGGGCGACGGGCCCGGCTCGACTTCTCGAGAGCGACCCGGATCATCCCCGCCGGACTGGGCGCCGATGGACCGTTGGTGGGGGCGGCGGTCGTGGGACGCCGGGCACTGTCCGCCGTGGCCGCCGGCAGGAGCCTGTCGTGACCTCGGCGGGTCCGGATGCTCTGTCCCCCCAGGGCACGGCGGCCAAGGTGGTTCCGGCCAACGCGGCGATGGCCAAGGCGGTGCTGCGGCGTCCGGACCTCTGGTGGGCCGCGCTCGGAGCCCTCGGACGCCTGGCTGCGCCCGGTTGGTGGAGGTCCCCGCCGCATCTCCCGCTACCCGACCGGCGACTGTGGGCCTTCCGGATGGTCACCGCCTACGGGAGCCCGGACGCTTCGCCGGAGCCGTCCGATGTGATCTCCTACCTCGAGTGGTGCCGCTCCACAGACCGACGCGGCAGGACGGGTGGAAGGGCGGGGTCGACCGGTTCGTCGCCCAGTCGCCTGGATGCGACCCACTCAGGCTAATTTTCGGATTGATGGATCGACGAACGAAGCTCGCGGCCAAGACGGCGACCTCCAAGAGGGCGGCTTCCGACGTATCCGAACCGGTGCGATCACCGATGTCCCCGTCCCGGCGGGCGCTCGTGCTCAACGCGACGTTCGAGCCACTCGGGATCGTGTCCTCCCGGCGGGCGGTGCTCCTGGTGCTCGACACGAAGGCCGAGCTCGTCCACACCACCGAGCGCGTGTTCCGTGCCGAGCGGTTGACGGTTCCCGAACCCTCCGTGGTCCGCTTGGTGCGCTACGTGCAGGTACCGCGCCACTACCGGGTGGCGGTGAACCGGCGAACGGTCTTCGCCCGCGACGGTTCGCGGTGCCAGTACTGCGGGTCGGCGGCCGAGAACCTCGACCACGTCATCCCGCGCAGCAAGGGCGGACCTCACACCTGGGAGAACGTGGTCGCCGCCTGCCGCCGGTGCAACACCCGCAAAGAGGATCGGTTGCCGCACGAGGTGGGGATGATCCTGCGGTCGGTTCCGGCGGCGCCCCGCCATCGCGTGCAGCTGCTGGCCCTCTGCGGGGGCGGGAGCGAGGACTGGGACACCTACCTGGGCGCGGGTGTTGATCGTCGGGTGCCGATGACGGCCTGAGCGTTGGCGGGTGATGGAGCTCCGCCGGCTGATGGGAACATGGTCGGGTGTCAGATGAGTGGAGGGTCGAGGAACGCACGGGGAGTGCGGCCGTCCTCCACGACGCCTGGCCGGCGGTCCTCGAACGCCCCGAGGGGCGTGCGCTGGCGGTGTGCCATGTGACCGAGGCGGCCGTGGTGCTCGGCTCCACCCAACCTGCGTCCCTGGTCGATGGGGCCAGAGCCAGTGCGGACGGGGTCGCGGTGGCCCGGAGGAGGTCCGGTGGGGGAGCCGTGCTGGTGACGCCGGCGGACCCGGTATGGGTCGACGCCTGGCTACCGGCGGGCGATCCGCTGTGGACGGACGACGTGGGTCGGGCATTCGACTGGTTGGGGGAGACCTGGACGGCAGCCCTCGGCCGATCGGGAATCAACGGGGTGTCCGCCCATCGCCAGGGATACGTGGCGTGCACCCGCTGGGCCACGTCGGTCTGCTTCGGGGGGGTCGGGACCGGCGAAGTGGTCACCGCAGACGGTCGCAAGGTGGTCGGTCTGGCCCAGCGCAGGAACCGCCATGGCGCCTGGTTCCACGGGGCCTGTTACCTGCACTGGGATCCCGCCCGGCTCGTCGACCTGCTGACCCTGTCGGTCCTGGAACGTGAGGCCGCCCTCGTGGGCCTGGGCGGGGCCGCCGTCGGGGTGTCGGACCTCAGCGAGCAGGCCGGTCAGGGTCCGATCGAGGGGCGTGAGGTCGCCGTGTCGGTGGTCGCCGCACTGCCCTGATCCTCCGCCAGGCCGGCCCTGGGGCCTGCCCGCAGGTCCCTGTCCGTCCCGATGGACGGCACCGGCCCGACGTCGATCCGGCGGCACCGACCCGATGTCGATCCGACGGCACCGGCCGGCGTCGATCCGCGCCTCGCGGCCTCCACCGGGTCCAACCCGTGCGCGTCGCCGGAGGCCGACCGCACCGATCGTTCCGTCCGGGCTGCGCCCGCATTGGGTCCGAGTGGTTGACCAGTGGGGGTCAGGGGCGTAAAGTGGCGCAAAGTGGTGTGAAAGGGAGGAACCTGACAATCGGGTTTCGGGCACTGCGGGGAGCATTGTGGGAGCAATCACCAGTGGCACGGTTCTTCGGCAGGTACGAGCACTCGCTCGACGACAAGGGAAGGGTGATCCTCCCGTCGAAGTTCCGCGGACCGTTCGAGCACGGCGGCTACTTGACCGAATATCAGGACGGGTGCTTGTCGCTGTGGACGCCGGACCAGTTCGAGCTGCAGATGGAGAGCATGCTGGAGCGGGCGGCCACCGGGAGGAGCGACCGCAACCTGGTGCGGTTGTGGGCTTCGACCTCCCACGAGCTGGAGATCGATCGGCAGGGACGGATGGCCATTCCGTCACGCCTCCGGGCCTACGCCGGCCTGGTGGGAGACGTCTTGGTCCTCGGGGCGATCGACCGGGTGGAGCTGTGGAACCGGGAGACCTGGGACCAAAAGGTGCTGCCCGAGGAGGAACGACTCACCCAGGGCGACGACGGCTGAGTGCCCCGGTGCGCCTCCATGTCGTACGCGCCAGCCTTCCCGTCCCCCCGTCTGGGTCCGCCGATTCCGGCATCCACGGCGCCGAGCCGAACGGCGCCGGTCGCATCAGCCCCGACCACCCCGCCGGCGGGGCCAGGGGATCGGATGCCTTGGCCGACCGGAGCGGTATCCGGACCATCTCCACGTCGACGGCGCCGGTCCAGACGCTGGTGCCCGGAGGGCGGTCAGACGGATGCCGCCGGCCGACGCCATTCGAATCGGGGCTGGCCGCCGTCGCCCGTCAGGACGTACACATCGAGCGGGTCTGGCCCATGCGCAGTCCCTCGACCGGATCTCTGGAAGAATCCTCCTCCGCCTGCTTCCAGAGTGAGCGTCGCGGCACTCCACCCGCAAGCATCGTGCCGGTCGAGGGACTGCGGATGAGCCAGACATTCGACCACGAGCCGGTCATGACCACGGAGGTGGTCGAGCTGTTGAGCCCGGTGCCCCCGGGCCTGGTGGTCGACGCCACGCTCGGGGGTGGGGGCCACGCCGCCGCCCTGCTCCGGGCCAACCCCGGCATCACGATCCTCGGGATCGACCGTGATCCGCTGGCCGTGGCCGCGGCCACCGAGGAGCTGGCCCCGTTCGGGAGCCGGGCCGCGGTCCGCCAGTCACGGTTCGACGCGCTGAGCGACGTCGTCCGTGAACTGCAGGACGGGTCCGGGTCGTCCACCGGCCACCACAGGCTCAGTGGGGTCTTGTTCGACCTCGGAGTCAGTTCACCCCAGCTGGACGTGCCCGGGCGAGGGTTCTCCTACCGTCGCGATGCGGTCCTGGACATGAGGATGGATCCGACGACGGGACGCACCGCTGCCGACGTCGTGAACGAGTACGACGAGGAAGCCCTGGTCGAGATCTTCGCCGACAACGGTGAAGGACGGTTCGCCCGGCGTATCGCGCGCGCCATCGTGGCCGCTCGGCCGTTGACCACCACGGGGCAGTTGGCCGATGTGGTGAGGGAGGCCATCCCGGCGGCCACCCGGCGGACCGGCGGGCATCCGGCGCGTCGTGTGTTCCAGGCCATCCGGATCACGGTCAACGAGGAGCTCGACCAACTGCAGACAGCGCTCGCTGACGCCCTCGACCTCCTCGGACCCGGCGGGCGGTGCGTGGTCATCGCCTACCACTCGGGAGAGGACCGGCTGGTGAAGACGTTCTTCACCCGCATGGCCACCGACGACTGCAGGTGCCCACCCGGCCTTCCCTGCGTCTGCGGCGCCGACCCGCAGTTCCGCCTCGTCGCTCGCGGGGCGCGGCGCCCGACCGAGGACGAGGTGGGTCGCAATCGCCGAGCCGAGGCCGCCCGGCTCCGGGTCATCGAACGCCTGCCCGGCTCGTCCAGTGGATCGGCCGCCGGCGGGGAAGTGGCCTGATGGCCCCGCCGACCTCAGTGGCCCCGCGCCTGTCGTCACGTACCGCGCCCCGTCCCGAGCCGTCCCGGGACCGTCGGCCACCGCTGCGGGTCCTCGAGCCCGCCCGCCGCTCCAGGTCGGCCACGCGATCGGTCCGGCGGTGGACCATGTGGGTGTCGGGAGCCCTCGTGGTCGGGAGTCTTCTCACGGTGGTGGTCGGTGACGCCCTGGTCAGCGAGGGCCAGGTCAGCCTGGCCACGACCCAGAGCCAGCTGGCCGCGGCCGTTGTCACCCAGAAGGCCTTCCAGGTGGAAGTGGCCGAGAAGGCCGCGCCCCCGGTGGTGGTGGCTCAAGCCAAGCGGCAGGGCCTTCTGGCCACGCCTTATGTGGTCGATCTGCCGCAGGTGCCTCTCGATGTCCCGCTCCCCGTTCCCCAGACGGCACCCCTCCCGGGCCAGGACCCGGCCGCCACGGCCAGCTCCGCGGCAACAGCCGGGCAGTGAGCCCATCCGTCCTGCTGGGCCGGCGCACCCGCGCCATGCGTCTGGTGCTGGTACTGGTCTTCGTCGCCCTGGTCGTCCGCCTGGTCGGCGTCCAGGAGTTCAGCCATCAGCACTACGCCTCCTTGTCGACATCGGAGCTGGCCCAGACGATCACCGTCCCGGCCGTCCGCGGTGCCATCTACGACCGCAACGGCGAGGTGCTGGCCGAGTCGGTCACCAAGCAGACCGTGGTGGCCGATCCGCTGCTCATCACCCACCCGGCCACCACTGCGGCGGCGCTCTCCCCGGTCCTCGGGATCCCGACCGACCAGCTCCGGAGCGAGCTCACCGAGCCTTCGGGCTTCGTCTACCTCGCCCATCGCGTGTCCGACGCGGTGGCAGCCAAGGTGACCGCACTGGCGTTGGCCGGGATCAACCTGGTCCCCGAGGCGCAGCGGGTGCAGCCCGACGGGCAGTTGGCCCTTCCCGTCGTCGGGTCGACCGGCTGGAACGGGAATGGGACGTCCGGGCTCGAGTACCAGTACCAGTCGTTGTTGGCGGGCAGGTCCGGTTCGGAGAACCTGTTGGAGTCACCCGGCGGGGTGGCGCTGCCCGGTTCCGGTAATGGCTCGGTGCCCACCCGACCCGGTACCGGGCTGGAGCTGAGCATCGATGAGGCTGTGCAGTACGTCGCCGAGCAGGCCCTCGGGGCCGAGATCGCCGCATCCCACGCCTTCAGTGGCATCGCCGTGGTCGAGGACGTGAAGACGGGCGACATCCTGGCCATGGCCGACCTTCAGGCGACGTCCGGGTCGGCGACGACCGGGGCCACCGAGGCCGACAAGCGGGCACCCGAGCCCTCGGGCATCCAGTCGACGTCCGGACCGACCCTGGTGTCCGGAGCGGACACCCTTCCGGCCGGCGTGGAGGAGGCGCCGGCAAACTACGCCGTCACCCAGGTCTACGAGCCGGGTTCGGTGTTCAAGCTGGTCACGTTCTCCGCGGCCCTGGCCGACGGTCTGATCACTCCGGACCAGAGGATCAACGTCCCCGCCTCGCTGCATATGGGCACCTACACGTTCCACGACGCCGAATCGCACGGCAACGAGGTCCTCACCGCCAGCCAGATCCTGGCCCAGTCCTCCAACCTCGGGACCATCGAAATCGCCCAAAGGTTGGGGGAGGACCCGCTCCTGGCCCAAATCAGCAACCTCGGGTTCGGCCATCCGACCGGTCTCGATTTCCCGGGAGAGTCGGAGGGCCTGGTGCCGGGGGCCAGCACCTGGACCGGGACCTCCATCGGCTCGACGCCCATCGGACAGGATGACGCGGTGACGGCCCAGCAGATCCTCGATGCCTACAATGCGGTGGCCAACGGGGGCGTGTTCGTAGCTCCGAGCCTGGTGCGGGGCACCGTGAGCCCCTCGGGGGTCGTGACCGCTGTCCGCCCGTCGAGCAAGCACCGGGTCATCAACCCCACCACGGACGCCGAGCTGGTCTCCATGCTCGAAGGGGTGGTGAACTCGGGGACCGGGACCGAGGCCGCCGTCGACGGGTACACGGTGGCCGGCAAGACCGGTACGGCCCAGATCCCCAATCCGAGCCACCTGGGCTACATCTCGGGAGCCTATGTCGGGTCGTTCGCAGGTTTCGCCCCCGCTCAGAACCCGGTGCTGTCGGCGGTGGTGGTCCTCGACCACCCCACCCCCATCTACGGCGGTGCTGTGGCCGCGCCGGTCTTCTCCACCATTATGGCCTATGCCCTGCACCACTACGGTATTCCCACCACCGCGGCGGGAACGACTTCGGCATCGAATTCTGCCGTCGGTGGCACGGGTAGCATCTCGGTGCCGGCTGGAGCGACCACGGAAGGGCCTTAGGTGGGCCCTGACCCCAATCGTGGGAGCCCTCCGTCGCGCCCGACCACCTGGAACACCCTCTCGTGCTGATGACCAAGCTGATCCATGACCTCGATGTGCTCGATGTCCGCGGCGATCCGGCTTCCACCGAGGTGACGGCGGTGGACTTCGACAGCAGGCTGGTCGGCCCGGGTTCGCTGTTCTGCTGCGTTCCCGGCGAGCACACCGACGGCCACCTCCATGCCGCTCACGCGGTGACCGGCGGGGCCACCTCGCTGTTGTGCGACCGGTTCCTCGATCTCGACGTGACCCAGGTGCGGGTGGCGGCCGGTGCGGTCAGGCCGGCCATGGCCACGGTGGCATCGGCGTTCAACGGGCACCCTTCGAGGGCGATGAAGATGGTGGGCGTCACCGGCACCAACGGGAAGACGACGGTGACCCAGCTGGTGCGGTCCATCCTGGCCCATTCGGGCGAACCGACCGGGGTGATCGGGACGTTGGGCGGGTCGCGGACCACCCCGGAGTCCCCGGTGCTGCAGGCCCAGCTGGCCGCGTTCCGGGCCGCGGGAACCGGGGCAGTGGCCATGGAGGTGTCCTCGCACGGGTTGGACCAGCACCGGGTGGACGGCATCGTCTTCGATGTGGCGGCGTTCACCAATCTCAGTCGTGACCATCTCGACCACCACCGGACGATGGACGAGTACTTCGAGGCCAAGGCGAGGCTCTTCGAGCCGAAGGCGGCCAGGGTGGCGGCGATCAACGTGGACGACCAGTGGGGCCGGCGATTGGCCGACCGGGTGGCTGGCCACCGGGTGATCCCGGTCCAGCGGTCGGACGCCTCCGACATCGTGCTGGCCGTAGGTTCTTCATCGTTCCGGTGGCGCGGCCGTCCCATGAGCGTGCCCCTGTCGGGGGTGTTCAACATCGACAATGCGGTGATGGCGGCGACGGTGACCGACGCCCTCGGGCTGGACGTGGACCAGATCGCCGCCGGTCTGGCCGGCGCGGCCCCGATCGCCGGTCGGATGGAGGTGGTGTCGGCGGGGACCCCGTTCACGGTGCTGGTCGACTACGCCCATACCCCGGCCGGGTTGGACGTCGTCCTCGCCGCGGCCCGGGAGCTGGCCGGATCGGGGCGGGTGATCTGCCTGTTCGGTTGCGGCGGTGATCGCGACCAGGGGAAGCGCCCGGAGATGGGTGCCGCGGCCACCCGCTGGTCCGACACCATCGTGCTGACCTCGGACAATCCGCGGGATGAGGACCCGGGGGCCATCATCGACCAGATCCGGCCCGGCATCGGCGACGGTGTGGAGCTGGTGGTCGAGCCGGACAGGGCCGGGGCCATCGACGCGGCGGTCGGGATGGCCGGACCGGGGGACGTGGTCGTCATCGCCGGAAAGGGCCACGAAACCACCCAGGTCGTGGCCGACGGGGTGGTCCCCTTCGACGATCGCCTCGAAGCGCGGCGGGCCCTCGCCGGTCGGTCGGCGGACCCCGAACCGGGCGGCGTCCGACCGTGATCTCGCTGATGACCTCAGGCGGCGTCGCCCTGTGGGTGGCGGTGCTGTCGACCCCGTTCCTCATCCGCTGGCTGGTGAAGCACAACATCGGCCAGCAGATCAGGGAGGACGGGCCCCAGGTCCACATCGCCAAGGCGGGTACGCCCACCATGGGCGGAATCGGCATCGTGGCCGCGGTGGTCGCCGGCTACCTCGCCGCCCACGCCGTGCCCGGGGTGACCTTCTCCCGATCGGGGGCGCTGATCATATTGGCCCTGGTCGGGGCAGGTCTCATCGGCTGTGCCGACGACTGGATCAAGGTGCGCCACCGTCGGAGCCTGGGGCTCAACAAGCGGGCCAAGTTCAGTGCCCAGATCGGCCTCGGGGTGCTGTTCTCGTTACTTGCGGTGTACTGGGCCCACGCCTCCACCGCGCTGTCCTTCACCCGATACGATTCGATCGGGTTCCACATGGGCACGGGCTTGTGGGTGATCTGGGCCACCGTGATCATCGTGGCCTCGGCCAATGCGGTGAACCTGACCGACGGCCTGGACGGGCTGGCCGCCGGGGCGTCGACCTTCTGCTTCGCATGCCTCGCCATCATCGGGTACTGGCAGTACCGTCACTTCTCCATCTACCACGTGGGCGACGCCCTCGACCTGGCCCTGGCCGCGGTGGCCCTGGCCGGCGCCTGCCTCGGCTTCCTGTGGTGGAACGCGGCACCGGCCAAGATCTTCATGGGTGACACCGGGTCGCTGTCCATCGGAGCGGCGCTCGCCGCCCTGTGCCTGTTGATGAACCTCGACCTGTTGCTGGTCGTCATCGGCGGCCTGTTCGTCATCGTCACCCTGTCGGTGGTCATCCAGGTGGTGAGCTTCCGGGTCTTCCACCGTCGGGTCTTCCTCATGGCCCCGCTGCACCACCATTTCGAACTGCTGGGATGGCCCGAGACCACCGTGATCGTCCGCTTCTGGATCCTGGCCGGGCTCTTCGCCGCCCTCGGCCTGGGCATCTTCTACGGGGACTTCCTGTCGGTGGGGAAGGTCTGATGACCAGGCTCCACCACCCGGGGGCCCCGGTGGACGAGGCTAGGGGGATGGACACAGGGGCGGGAGAGGTCGGAGAGGTGGCCGTGCCACCGATCGGGGGAGGTTGCGGTGGTTGAGCGGACAGCGTCGGCCCGGACGGTCACCAGGGGACGTCATCCGTCGAGCACGACCACGGCGGTGAGGCCTCGGGCCACCACCGGACCGACCGACGCGCCCACCCACACCAACCGCCCCACCGCGGTGCCGGAACCGAAAGGCCCGGGCCGGTCCGTCCGGGTGAGGGCGGTGCGGCTGAGAACAGCACCCGCACTGGCCGTCCTGGTCGGAGCCCTGTGCGTGTTCGGACTGGTCATGGTCGGCTCGGCGTCCCCCATCATCTCCCTCAGCATCTACGGGTCGCCCTGGGCGATCCTCATCCGTCAGGCGATGTACATGGGCGTCGGGACCTGCGGTCTCCTCCTGTTCGCCCGTATGGACTACCGCAAGTGGCGAAAGGTCAGGGGACCGCTGGTGGTGGTGACCCTCGGGCTGCTGGTGGTCGTGCTGGTGCCCCACCTCGGTGTGTCGGCCGGAGGATCGTCACGGTGGATCGGCTTCGGGATGCTGCAATTGCAACCGTCGGAGCTGATGAAGCTGGCGCTGGCCGTCTTCGCCGCCGACCTGTTGACCCGACGGGCGAATCCCGCGGCCGACCCGAAGATGGTCCTGGTACCCGTCCTGGCTGTGCTCGGGATCTCCGGGGTCCTCATCCTGAAGCAACCCGACATGGGGACCGCGCTGGTCCTCAGCTGCATCGCCTTCGGCATCCTGTTCATGGGCGGGGTGCCGATGGCCCCGATCATGAAGCTCCTCGGGGCCTTCGCCGCGCTCGCCCTCATCGTCGGACTGGCCGATCCGTACCGGCGCGACCGGATCCTCTCCTTCCTCAACCCCGGTGCCAGCAAGTCGGGGACGGGCTACCAGGTCTGGCAGTCGCTGATCGGTTTGGGATCGGGGCACATCTTCGGGCTGGGCCTCGGTGGTGGCCGTGAGAAGTACGGCACCCTGCCCAACGCCCACACCGACTTCATCTTCTCGGTGGTGGGAGAGGAGCTCGGCCTGATCGGCGCCTTCTTCCTCCTGGGCCTGTTCTTTGCCCTGGCCTGGTACGGGCTCCGGGCCGCGACCGCAGCGCCAGACCGGTTCGGCAGCCTGCTGGCCGTGGGTATCACCACCTGGATCACCAGCCAGGCGGTGATCAACATCGGCGCGGTGATCGGCGTCCTGCCGGTCACCGGCATCCCGTTGCCCTTCGTCTCCTTCGGTGGGTCGTCGCTGATCGTCACCATGGCCGCGGTGGGCATCCTCATCAACATCGCCGCCCAAGAGCGCTCGGCGCCCATCGCCGACCGGCCTTGGCGGCGGCTGTCCCCCCGGTGAGCGAGGGGCGCTATGCGCTGGTCGCGGGTGGTGGAACGGCAGGCCACCTCCAGCCCGCACTGGCCATCGCTGAAGCCCTGGTCGATGCCGGGCACGGTCGCGACAGCATCGAGTTCGTGGGATCGAGGCGGGGCCAGGACCGGGTGACCCTGGAAGGGCGCGGGTTCCCCTTCACGCTGTTGCCGGGCCGGGGTATCGCCCGTGGCCGTCGGGCTGTGGACATCTGGCGCAACCTCGGGGCCGTCAGCGGTCTGCTGGTCGCCACGGTGCGAGCCTTCGCCCTGGTGGTTCGGGCCCGTCCCCGGGTGGTGGTCTCCGTCGGGGGCTACGCCAGCCTGCCCGCCTCGTCGGCCGCGGTGCTGCTCGGCGTCCCACTGGTGCTGGTCAACGTCGACGCGGTGCCGGGGGCGGCGAACCGGCTGTTCGGGCGCTTCGCCCGCGCCAGCGCGGTCGGATGGCCGGGGAGTCCGCTGCCGCGTTCGGTCGTCACCGGCACCCCGGTACGTCCGGCGATCGCCGATGTGGACCGCGGGCCCGACGCCCGGCGGCAGGCGAGGCGGTCGCTGGGTCTGCCGGCGGACCGCCCCACCGTGGCGGTGTTCGGCGGCTCGCTCGGGGCCCGCCGCCTCAACGACGCCGCGGCCGGCCTGGTCGAACGCTGGAAGGACCGTACCGACCGGTCGATCTTTCACATCGTGGGCCGGCGGGACTGGGACCGGTGTCCCCCGACCGGTGGGGACTCCGGCGGCGGTGGGACGGGCAAGGGCCCGGGCCTCAGCGTGGTCAGCGTGCCCTTCGAAGATCGGATGGATCTGGTGTACCGGGCATCGGACCTGGTCGTGTGCAGGGCCGGCGCGATGACCGTCGCCGAGCTGGCGGTGGCGGGCGTGCCTTCCATCCTGGTCCCGCTCCCCGGTGCGCCGGGCGACCACCAGACTGCCAACGCCCGTGTCCTCCAACGGGTCGGGGCTGCTCTGCTCCTGCCCGATCCGGAGTGCGAAGCGGCGACGCTGGCCGAGTCGATCGACCGCCTCCTCGACGACCCGCCCGGTCTCGAGGCCATGGGGAGGGCGGCCAGGTCGATGGGCCGCCCCGACGCCGCCGCAGCCGGTGCCGGGCTGGTCGAGGCGAACGCCAGGCCGGAGCCGGCCCGGAGGTCGGCATGACCGCCCCCCCGGGAACGGGGCCGTTCGGTGCTCCCGGCCACCCACTCACGGTCCACGTGGTCGGGATCGGTGGAGCCGGGATGAGCGCCATCGCCACCGCCCTGCACGCCATGGGCCACACCGTGACCGGCAGCGACCTCAAGGCGTCGGCTGTCACCGAACGGCTGCGCGGGGCCGGGATCCCGGTGGCCATCGGCCACGCCGCAGCCAACGTGGGTCCGGCTGACGTGGTCACCGTGTCCTCGGCCGTCCCCGAGGACAACCCGGAGGTCGCAGAGGCCAGGCGCCGCGGGATCACCGTGCTGGCCCGCGCCCAAGCACTGGCGTCCATCGCCTCGCTGAAGCGCTGCATCGCGGTGGCCGGGACCCACGGGAAGACCACGACCGCATCGATGCTGGCCCTCCAGCTCGTCGAAGGTGGGTCCAGGCCCTCGTTCCTCATCGGCGGCGACGTCAATGAGATCGGCACCAACGCGGTCTGGGACCACGGCGAGTGGCTGGTGGTCGAGGCCGACGAGAGCGACGGCTCGTTCCTGTCGCTCGAGCCGGAGGTGGCCGTCGTCACCAATGTCGAGGCGGACCACCTCGACCACTGGGGATCGTTCGGGGCCATGCGGTCGGCGTTCGAGGAGTTCGTGGCCCGTGCCCGCGTCCGGCGGGTGGTGGGAGGCGACGATCCGGTCGCCGCCGGGATCGGGAGGGACAGTGGCGCAGCGGTGGTCGGTCTCGCGCCCGAGTGCACCTTCCGGATCGTGGATCTCCAGCTGGCCCGCAGCTCGATCTCCTTTTCACTGGTCGGTCCGGACGGGGTCGGGCTGGGCCGACTGGCCGTGCCCGTGCCCGGCGTCCACAACGCACGCAACGCCGCGGTGGCCACGGTGGCCGCCCTCGGGGCCGGGGTCCCGTTCGCCGCCGCGGCCCGAGCCCTGTCCCGGTTCGCCGGGGTGGCCCGCCGGTTCGAATTCAGGGGTGCGGTGAACGGGGTGACCTTCGTCGACGACTATGCGCACCTTCCCAGCGAGGTGCGCGCTGCGCTGGGTGCGGCGCGCAACGGCGACTGGCGCCGGATCGTCGCCGTGTTCCAACCCCACCGCTACAGCCGCACGGTCGAGCTCGGGACCGAGTTCGGGCAGGCGTTCGGCGACGCCGACCTGGTCGTGGTCACCGATGTCTACGGGGCGGGCGAGGCCCCGGTGCCAGGGGTCTCGGGCCGCCTGGTGGCCGAGGCCGTCCGGCGCTCGCTTCCCGCCATGCCGGTGTTCTACGCACCGGGTCGCTCGGAGCTGCGGCGCACGGTGGGCGAGCTCCTCGAAGCCGGCGACCTGTGCTGCACGCTGGGCGCCGGTGATCTCACCTCGCTCCCCGACGAGCTCATGGCCGACCCGAGGTGGTGAGCGCCTGATGACGGCTCCGACCGACGACCTGGCCGCCCTCGGACTGGCTCTCGGACCCGCCGTGCACCACGACCACCCCCTCGGTGCCCTGACCACGTACCGGGTGGGTGGGACGGCGGCTCTGTTCATCGCACCCCGAGACGAGGCGCAGCTGGTCGAGGTGGGCCACGCCCTCAGGGGTCTGCGGGCCCCTGTGCTGGTGATGGGCAAGGGATCCAACCTGTTGGTGGCCGACCGGGGCTTCGACGGCCTGGTCGTCTCCCTCGGGGCTGGGTTCGACTCCCTGTCCGTCGACGGCGCCACGGTCACGGCGGGGGCCGGCCTCAGCCTTCCGGTGTTGGCCCGGCGCACCGCGGCGGCCGGGTTGCACGGTCTGGAATGGGCGGTCGGGGTGCCCGGCTCGGTCGGTGGCGCCATCCGGATGAACGCCGGGGGCCATGGCTCGGATACCGCGGCCACACTGACCGGCTACCGGTGGGTGGACCTGTGCTCGGGCGAGGTACACGAGGCGTCAGCCGAACGACTCGGGTTCGGCTACCGGCACTCCGACCTCAGGCCCACCGACGTCGTCGTCTCCGGCGTCCACCGGCTCGAGCCCGGAGATCCGGCCGAGGGCAGGGCCACCATCGAGGAGATCGTCCGGTGGCGCCGGGCCAACCAGCCCGGGGGGAGCAACGCCGGGTCGGTGTTCACGAACCCACCGGGGGATTCGGCCGGCCGGATCATCGAGTCGTGCGGGCTCAAAGGCTTCCGGTTGGGAACGGCGGAGGTCTCGCCCCGGCACGCCAACTTCATCCAGGCGGACCCCGGAGGATCGGCGGACGACGTATTCCGGCTCGTCGACCATGTACGGTCGGTGGTGGCCGGTGCGACCGGCGTGACCCTGCGGACCGAGGTGCGGCTGGTCGGGTTCAGCGGGACGGGGGCCGGGGCCGACGGGACCGAGTCCGACGGGGTCGACGCCGACGAGACCGGGACCCACGGGGCCGGGGCCGGGGACGGCGCCCGATGAACCCGCCCGATGCGCCGACCGTGGACGAACGCCCGGTCATCGACCCCCGCATCCGGCAACGACGGGTGGCCATCCAGCGGAGCCAGGGGCGGCGCCGCCTCCGGTGGATCACGGGCGCGATCGCGGTGCTCGTGCTGGTCACAGGGGCTGTGGGCCTTCTGCACACCCCACTGTTCGGTGCCAGGGTCGTCTCGGTGTCCGGCATCCACCCCCACACGACCGACGCGGCCATCGTGGCCGCCGCCGGCCTCGATCATCAACCGCCGCTGATCAGCGTGGACCCCGGTGCGGTGGCCGAGCGGGTGGAGAGCCTTCCCTTCATCGCCACCGCCCAGGTGCACCGCCACTGGCCCGACGGGGTGACCATCTCGGTCACGGAACGGGTGCCGAAGGTGGTCATGGCCGGTCCCGGCGCGTCGTGGTCGGTGCTGGACGCCCACGGCCGGACGCTCGAGGTACTGGCCGCCCAGCCACCGGGCCTGGTCGTGCTGGCCGCGGCCACCACCACAGGGGCGGCGCACCCGGCCAAGGTGGGCGGCACCCTGGGCCCCGCCGGCTCGTTCGGCCTGATCGTGTGCAGGACGCTGCCGCTCGCATTCTCCGCCCAGGTGGTGTCGGTGACCGAGGCGGCGAACGCGACGGTGAGCCTGGGCCTCAACTCTGGAATTACCGTTCTGCTCGGGACCGACACCGACATGGAGGCCAAGTACGAAGACGTGGCCGCGGTCATCGCCCACGGCTCCCTGCACGGCGCGACCACCATCGATGTGACCGTTCCCCAGTCCCCGACGGTGACCGGTTGATCGCCGTCACCTGGGTCGATGCCGCGGGCCGAGGTGTCCTCCGTGTGTCCCCCGTGCTTGACCAGGTACTGCGCTGACCGTATCGTGGTCACCAACTCGCCGGTTGGAACGGTTTCAACCTTTGGTCGAGGGTAAGGGATTACATGACCGTTCCGGCACAGAACAACTATTTTGCCGTCATCAAAGTGGTGGGCGTGGGCGGAGGTGGTGTCAATGCCGTCAACCGCATGATCGAGGCCGGATTGCGGGGGGTCGAATTCATCGCCACCAACACCGATGCCCAGGCCCTGTTGATGAGCGACGCCGATCTGAAGCTGGACATCGGGCGCCAATTGACCCGGGGTCTCGGCGCCGGAAGCGATCCCGAGGTGGGCCGTCTGGCCGCCGAGGAGCACCGGTCGGAGATCGAGGAGGCCCTCAAGGGCGCCGACATGGTCTTCATCACGGCCGGCAAGGGCGGTGGGACCGGCACCGGGGCCGCGCCGGTGGTGGCGGAGATCGCCAAGGGCCTGGGTGCGCTGACCATCGGTGTGGTCACCCGTCCGTTCACCTTCGAGGGTCGCCGCCGCTCGGTCCAGGCCGAGCAGGGCATCCAGAACCTGAAGGAGAAGGTCGACACGCTGATCATCATCCCCAACGACCGGCTGCTCACGGTGTCCAACGAGAAGACGTCGATGGTCGACGCCTTCAAGATGGCCGACGAGGTGCTGATGCAGGGTGTGCTGGGGATCACCAGCCTGATCACGGTTCCCGGTCTCATCAACACCGACTTCGCCGACGTCAAGATGATCATGAGCAACGCCGGCACGGCCATCATGGGCATCGGATCTGCCACCGGCGAGGGACGAGCGGTCAACGCCGCCCGGGCGGCAATCACCAGCCCGCTGCTCGAGGCGTCCATCGAGGGCGCCCGGGGCATCCTGCTCAACATCGCCGGGGGTCCGGACCTGGGCCTGTTCGAGGTCAATGAGGCAGCAGAGATCATCCACGGAGTGGCCCATCCCGATGCCAACATCATCTTCGGCAGTGTGATCGACGAGGCCATGGGCGAGGAGGTCAGGGTCACCGTCATCGCCGCCGGGTTCGAGCGCTGGGAGGCGCAGACTCGAGGTGGCGCCGGCAATGCCGAGGCCACCGGCCGGGAGGAGACCCGCAGCCGGGTGCTGGGCTCGGACTCGGCCCATGAGGACATCTTCGCCACACCGACGGACGAGGAGCTCGACCTGGGCGACGACGACTTCGACGTGCCGTCGTTCCTCCGCTGACTCTGCCCGTCGTCCCGATACCGATCGTCGGGCCTGTCCGGGCCGCATGGACCGGATCGTCCTCGGGCGATCTGCGGCCGACAGGGCAGTCGGCCGGCCAGGCGGTGGAGCTCGAACGGTTGGTGGCCCGAGCCACCGGATCCAGCCGAGGCGGGGCGTCGGTCAGCGAGGTCCACTGGCTGGACCAGGTCCACGGTACCCGTGTGGTCGCCGCCCACCCGCGGTCGCCGGCAGCCGGCGGTGTCGGGCCACCCGGCGTGACCGCCGTGTTCGCCGGACCCGGCGACGCCCTGGTATCGGACTCCCCCGAGTGCGCTCTGGTCGTGCTCACGGCCGACTGCGCCTCGATCGCCCTCGGGAGCAGTGAGGGTGTCTTCGGAGTCGTCCATGCCGGCTGGCGAGGACTGGCCGGTGATGTGGTGGAGGGGGCGGTGGGCGCCATGAGAACGATGGGCGCCACCCGTGTCGTCGGTGCGCTCGGCCCCTGCATCCATGCCCGCTGTTATGAGTTCTCCGAAGACGACCTGGCCGGTGTGGCTGCCGTCCGTGGCGACGGCGTCCGCGGTCTCACGGCGGCGGGCCGGCCGGCCCTCGACGTACCCGCCGCGGTCTCGGCCGCTCTGGCTGCCAGCGGGGCGGCAGAGGTCGTCGGCATCGATGCCTGCACTGCATGTGAAGGCGGCTATTTCTCCCATCGGGCGCGGGGAGATGGTGGGCGCCAAGCCCTCGTCGTCTGGTCGGACCCCGCGCCCGGCCCCGGGTGAGCGGACGGGACGGCCGGCCCACCGGCGCCGGGTTCGCCGAGCGCCTCGAGGCGGTGCGCGACCGCATCCGTTCGGCCTCCGCCGATCCCGGCGCCGTGCGCATCGTGGCCGTGACCAAGGGGTTCGGTGTCGATGCGGTGGTGGCCGCCTTGGCCGCCGGGCTCACTGACGTCGGGGAGAACTACGCCGACGAGCTGGTGGCCAAGGCAGGGGCGGTGGCAGACGGAGCCGGTGAGGGACCGGTCCGCGTCGATGGGCAACCGGTGCCGGTGTGGCACTTCCTGGGGGCCGTGCAACGGAACAAGGTTCCCCGTCTGGTCCCGTGGGTGAGCTGGTGGCAAACCGTGTCCCGGGTCGAAGAGGGACGGACCATCGCCGGACGCCTCCCCGGAGCGACGGTGCTGGTCCAGGTGGACGTGGCCGGGTTGCCGGGGCGGGGCGGGTGCCCGCCCGACCAGGTCCCCGGGTTGGTGGCGGCCTTGCGTGACCAGGACCTCGATGTTGCCGGCTTGATGGCGGTAGGTCCGCCGGGGGCCCCGGAGGCGTCGAGGCCGGGTTTCGCCCTGGTGTCGGGTCTGGCCGACCGTCTGGACCTGCCTGTCCGGTCCATGGGCATGAGCGACGACCTCGAGGTGGCGCTGGCCGAGGGCTCGACCATGGTGAGGCTGGGCCGTGCGCTCTTCGGTGACCGGCCCCTTCCTGACGGCCGGCGGTGATGGCACCGGCACGGAGGCGCTCGACTGCATCGAGGGTCCGTATGGGAGGAATCCCACCTCACGGTGTATGCCCGGGTGGTCCACCGGTCCCCGAAGCCAGGCACTACGCTGTGCGCAGGAGGACACGATGCCAGCTTCGTTCATGAAAAAAACGATGGCCTATCTGGGTCTGGTCGATGACGACTACGACGACTTCGACGACTACGAGCCCCGGGCGTCGTCGGCCGCGCCGGTGGCACGGGCGGGCCAGCGGTCCGTGGCGGTGGCCGACGACCTCGATGAGCCGACCACGGCAATCCCGAGCCCCCGGATCCGCACGCTCACCGCGGACGAGACCAGTGGATCGGCGGTGGCGGCGCCGGCGCGGGTCGCGCCGCGAGCGACCGTGGGATCCTCGTCGGTCCGGCCCATCTCACAGGAGGCATCCGGGGCCAGGGTGCACATCGTGGCCCCCGGGCGGTTTGCCGACGCGCAGGAGATCGCCAATCGGCTCATGAACAGTCAGCCGGTGATCGTGAACATGCAGAGTGCAGACCGCGACCTGCAACGGAGGATGATCGACTTCTGCAGCGGCGTGACCTACGCGCTGTCGGGGGGGATGGAGCGGGTCGCCGACGAGGTCTTCCTCCTCACACCTTCGAATGTGAAGGTCTCCGACGAAGAACGACAGCGACTCGCCGACCGCGGGCTGGTGAATCCCTGAGCGAGGACCTGCATCCCTGTTCCAAGGCGCCGGGGGAGTGAGCTGACGTGTTCGCCATCATCGTTATCATCCTCGAACTCTTCCTCCTGGTTCTCTTCGCCTATTCCATCCTGAGCTGGGTGATCGCCGCCGGCCACATGGCCTACGACTCACCGGTCCGCAAGATCCAGAACGTGCTGTCGGCCATCTGCGAGCCCGTGCTGAGGCCGGTCCGGCGCCTCCTCCCCCCGGTGCGGGTGGGCGGCGTGGGCCTCGATCTGTCGGTGATGATCGTCTTCCTGGTCATCCTGGTCGTCCTGATCCCGCTCTTCTCCTCCTGACCCTCCCGGTCGGGGACGTCCGGGCGTCGTCAGCACCATCGACCCTCCCGCAATTTGGTCCGTAATCCCTGGATCGATCGGTCGGCACCGCTAGCATGGTGATCCATGGACGCCTCGCAATCTGCCCTCGATTCACTTCGGACGGTTGAGTTCCGTGAGACCCTCAAGGGATACCACCGGGATGATGTCGACGAGTACCTCGAAAAGGCCGCCGTCGAGGCAGAAGGACTGCAAGAGCAGCTCCGACAGAGCGGGGAGCGGCTCCGCCAGGCGGCAGAGCGGATCTCACAGCTGGAGACGGCGCTCGAGCAGAAACCGGTTCCTCAGCCGGCCGAGCCGGCCGTGCCCGATGACACGCTGCAGCGGACCCTGATTCTGGCCCAGCAGTTCGTCGACCAGACCAAGGCGGATGCCGAATCCGAGGCGGCGCGGACCATCGCCGACGCCGAGTCCAGCGCACGGAAGATGACCGACCAGGCCCAGGCCCAGGCCTCTCAGATCGCCTCCGAATCGGAGCAACGATTGCGCGAGGAGATCAACCGGCTCGAGGATTCGCGGGCCAGGCTCAGTCACGACGTCGAGGCCATGTCCCGTCACCTGGAGGGTGAGCGAAACCGCCTCCGGACGGCATTGAGCGACATCCTGCGGTGGGTGGACGAGAACGTGCAGCAGGTCTCCGCGCCCGCGGATGTCCAGGCGGGGAAAGACCCGGGGAGTGGATCCGGCGCGGCACCGACCTCTGCCCCGGCAGCGGCAGCGGCTTCGGCACCCGCACCGGCACCGGCACCGGCTTCGGCACCCGCACCGGCACCGGCACCGGCTTCGGCACCCGCACCGGCCGCGGCAGCCCAGGAAGCCGCACCACCCGAGAACGCACCGTCGCCCGGCCCCGGCGGCTCGGGCGCCACCGGGGAAGTGACCCAGATGCGACCGGCCGGTGTCACCCCCGGCCCGGCCGCCACCGACGCCGTCCTTCCGTTGTAGCGGTCGTCGCGGTCGCCTGCCCCGCCCCGCGGCACCGCCGGCCCGACCTCCCGCCTGACGGCCGGGCGCGTTTGATGGAAGCGACCACACCGGTATGGTCCCTGGGCACGTTTCAGGTCTCGGATTGCCGCATTGAGCTCAGCACGGTATCGTCACCCGCCCATCTGATGTCGGGGATGGTCCTGGCCACCGAGTCCGTGCGGTCCCGATCCCACGACGGGGCGAACCTTGAAGGAGGTCGAAGTGACGGCAGCGAAGAAGGTGGCAGCACCGTCGCCCAGGAAGGCCGGTCCTGCGACCAGGACCGGCTCGGCGGCGAAGAAGGCCCCGACGAAAGCGCCGACCAAGACGGCGTCGAAAGCCAAGGTGGGCACTTCCAAAAAGGGCGCCGCGGCACCGAAGCGGGCTGCCGTCGCGGCCAAGGCCACGAAGAAGGTCGTCTCGGCCCCGAAGAAGACCGCGCCGGCGCAGGCCGGGGCGGCGGCGTCCGAGAAGAAGAAGGCACCGGCCCCGAAGAAGACCGCGGCGAAGAAGACCGCACCCCCGGCCAAGGCGGCGGGCACCGGTGCGAGCGCCTCGCCGTCCAAGAAGAAGACGGGCACCACCAAGAGTGTGGCTGCGGCCCCGAAGAGACCCAGTGTCGGGCCCTACGCCAAGGACGCCAAATTCTTCGAGGAGCAGCGTGCCCTGCTCCTCGAAGAGCGCGCCATCTACAGCGGACAGGCTGTCGATCTTCGGGCCGAGGCCGACTCCCTAGCCCTCGAGCGAGAGCCCGGCGACGTCCAGTTCGACGAGGAGTCCGGCGAAGGCGGAACGGTCACCGTCGACCGTGAACGCAATTTGGCGCTCTCCGCGCAGGCGTCTGCCGCCGTGGAGGAGATCGATGACGCGCTCCGCAAGATCGATCGCAAGAGCTACGGAGGATGCGAACGATGCCACCAGGCCATTCCGAAGGCGCGGCTTCGGGCCCTGCCCTTCGCCAGGCTGTGCGTGGCCTGCAAGAGTGGCGGCCTGTCACGCCGCTGACCGGTGGGCCGGCGGTGGGCGCAGATGGCCGTGAGCGCCGTGCCGGCGCCCGTCGCCTGTCGGTGGCCGTGGCCGTCATGGTCGCGGTGGTGCTCGTCGATCAGCTGACCAAGTGGTGGGCGCTCACCCGACTGTCGTCGGGCCCCATCCACGTGATCGGGACCTTGGATCTCGAACTGTCCCGCAACACCGGCGCCTCCTTCAGTCTGTTCCAGGGGAAGGCGGCCATCCTCATCCCGATCGCGCTGGTGCTGATCATGGTGTTGAGCGTCATGGCCTGGCGGGCGACGACGAACGGCCGGGCCGCCATCCTCGGCCTCATCGTGGGTGGCGCGCTGGGCAACCTCTGCGACCGCTTCTTCCGCGGCGACCACGGGGCCGTCGTCGACTTCATCGCCCTGCACTTCTGGCCCACGTTCAACGTGGCCGACGCGTCCATCGTCGTCGGTTGTGCGCTGTTCCTGGTGTCGTTGGCCCGCGGACCCCGGCACCCGTGACGGTGGTGAGGGTCGAGGTGCCGACAGCGCTCGACGGCGTGCGGGTCGACAAGGCGGTGGCCCTGGTGGCCGACATGTCCCGGTCGGCGGTGAATGGCCTGATCGCCGAAGGTAGGGTGCAGATCGACGGCATGACGGTGCGGAGCAGGAGCACGGCGCTCCGAACCGGTCAGGAGCTGGTGGTGGACCCTGGTTCGGCGCGGCCCGAGCAGGCGCCCGACGGCGACCCCTCTGTCACCTTCGAGGTCGTCTACGAGGACCAGGAGCTCATCGTGGTGGACAAACCCGCCGGCCTGGTGGTGCACCCGGGGTCCGGTCACCGGACCGGCACTTTGGTCAATGGGCTCGTCCACCGGTACCCCGACCTCCGGACGCTGCCCGGGCAACTGGGGACCGACGTCGACCGACCGGGCATCGTGCACCGGCTCGACCGGGGGACCTCCGGCCTGATGGTGGTGGCTCGCACGCCAGGCTCCTACCGGTCTCTCGTCGGCCAGATGGGGGACCGCGCCGTGACCAGGATCTACCGGGTCCTGGTGCTCGGGAGGGTGGAGGAGGAGTCCGGGATGGTGGACGCCCCGGTGGGCCGGTCGGTCAGCGCTCCGACCCGTATGGCCGTGTCACGCAAGGGGAAGGAGGCCAGGACCCGGTACCGGGTCGAGGGTCGGTTCTCCCGGCCGGCCCCGACCACCTTGATGACGGCCAGGCTGGAGACGGGCAGGACCCACCAGATCCGGGTCCATCTGTCGGCCATCGGCCATCCGGTGGTGGGCGACGAGGTGTACGGTCACGGCCGATCGCTGCCCGGTGCCGTGGTGTCCCGGCCCTTCCTGCACGCCGCTTCGCTGGCCCTCGAGCATCCGTCCACCGGAGCCGGGATGTCATGGACCTCGGAGCTACCGGACGACCTGCGCCGGCAACTGGACCAGCTGTCGGCGTAAGGCGACCGCGGCGGGGTCCGCAGTGGGTCAGGCGGCCTCGTGGGCGGCTTCGAGCATCTCGCTGTCGGCCAGCACCTCCAGGGCCTCGGCCTCGGCCTGGCGCACCTTGCGCACCCCGATCCCGAGGCGCTCAGCCGTGGTCTGCAACGAGGCCGGATCGCTTCCGTCGAAACCGAAGCGGTGCCGGATCACCTGGCGTTGGAGATCGGTCAATCGATCGACCGCCTGACGGACCAGGTCGAGGGTCAGCTCCGAGGCCACGTCGTCCTCGAAGTCGCTGAGGTCGGTCGAGACGAGGTCACCGAGGGTGGCCGTCGAATCGGTGGTGGCCGGCTGATCGAGGCTGGCAACCACCCGGGCCACCTGGCTGAGGTCGGAACGTACCTCGGCGGTGGTGTTGGTGGCGTTGTCCATCTCGTCGTCGGTCGGTGGACGCTGGTACTGGTGGGTCAGCTCCCACAGGGCCGCGTCCACCTGCTGGTTCCGCTCGGCGACCTCCATGGGCAGCCTGATGGTACGGCCGTGCTGCTGGACGGCACGCTGCAGTGCCTGGCGGATCCACCAGGTGGCGTAGGTCGAGAAACGGAATCCCCGCTCCCAGTCGAACTTGTCCACCGCCCGCATGAGGCCGAATGTGCCCTCCTGGATGAGGTCGGGAAGATCCACGCCCCGGTCCTGGTAGCGCCGAGCCCAGTGGACCACCAAACGGAGGTTGGCGGCCACCATCTCGCGCCGGGCCTCGTCGTCGCCGTCGGCCACCCGCTTGGCCAGCTCGGTCTGCGCATCGTGGTCGGGGAGCGGGTGGTGGTCGAGATCACGGAGGAACAGGCCGAGCGTGTCGGCATCTGCACTTCGGCTGCGCCCGGACGCCGCGGACCGTACCGCCCGCGCCGCGCCCGACCGGGCCTGGCCTTCCGTTTCCCTACTCGAAGTGCGAGTCGTCATCCCTCTCCTCATTCATCGTCACAGGGTCGACAGCGTTTTCAACGCCTGATCGGTCCTGGACATTCCAGGGCTCTGGCTCGGATCCGGATCGTCCGGACCGACCGTCCTCGGCCAGGTGCTCCCTGAGGGGCCGCCGGGGACGGGCTTGCATTCTCCCTGGTCGGAGTGTTCGGCTGTCAGGATGACCCAGCATCGGTGCATGGTGATACGACACGGCGAGACAGAATGGAGCCGGTCCGGCCGCCATACCGGGCGCACCGACCTGGCGCTCCTCCCCGAAGGCGAGGAACAGGCCATGGCCCTCCGCCCACGATTGTCGCACTATCGGTTCGCCGCCGTGTGGACCAGCCCGCTGGTCCGGGCCCGGGAGACCTGTCGACTGGCCGGACTGGGTGAGGACGCCGTCGTCGACCCAGACCTGGCGGAGTGGGATTACGGCTCCTACGAGGGCTTGACCACGGGGGAGATCCGGCGCCGGCGCCCCGGCTGGGACCTCTTCGCCGACGGCGCCCCGGGCGGGGAACGGGCAGAGGACGTGGGCCGACGGGTCGACGGGGTGATCGAACGGATCCGGGCCGTTTCGGGCGACGTGGCCTGTGTGGCCCACGGTCACGTGCTTCGGGTCATGGCCGCCCGGTGGGCCGGGCTCGAGGCCTCGGCCGGTCGTTCCCTCGCACTTGGCCCGGCTTCCCTGGGCGAACTCGGCTGGGATCGCGAGCAGCCGGTCATCTCCTGGTGGAACCTCGGTGGCGCGGAGGCGTGACCCGATCGCCGGCCCGGTCCCGGGTGTCGGGGCGGCCCCGCCGACCCGACGATGAACGGGGGAGCCGGAGGTCAGCCGGCACTCTGGCGCAGGGCGGGCACCCTGCCCTGGGCGCGTGCCACCATGTCGGCCAGATTGAAGGAGTCGAGGTGCGTGCGCATGCGCTCGCCGAGGTCGGCCCAGACGGTGAGCAGGACGCACTGCCCCTCGTGATCGCAGGCTCCGTTCTCGTGGGGAAGCCCGAAGTCGCCGGCCACGATGGGCCCGTCGACGGCCGACACGATCTGGGACAGGGTGATCTCCTCGGGCGGCCGGGCCAGCACATAGCCACCACCCACGCCCCGCTTGGAACGGACCAGGCCGGCGCCTTTCAGGGCCAGCAGGATCTGCTCGAGGTACGGCTGAGGCAGCCCGGTACGCTCGGCGATGTCCCTGACCGCGGTCGGGCCTTCGCCATCGGTGTGGAGCGCCAGCGACAAGAGCGCCCGGCTCGCATAGTCACCTCGAGTCGATACCTTCACATGCCCATGCTATTGCCTGCACGGACAGTCCGGGCCTTGTTTCGGTGGCCCGGGAGCGTGGCAGCACCGACGCAGGTTCTGGCCAACCGGTCAGCGCCCGCCGAGTTTTCCCGCCGCCAGGTCTTCGGCCATGGCCCATCCGAAGGCCACCAGACGACCTCCGGCCCCGACGTCGACACCCTCGAAGAAGATGCCGATCTCGGACCCCACCTGGTCTTTCGGGCTCACGAAATCGAATCCTCCGGCCTCGCACCCGTCGCCGACGACCACGAACGTGCGGTCGTCTATCCGGCCGTCGGCGCCGAAACGCTTGGCCAACCGGCGGCCCCACGCCCTCTCCTCGCCGGTGGCCTTGTGGCCCGGACCGGGCACGACCTCGGTCAACCCGGAGAAGGCACGGAAACCTTCAGCCCCGAGCAGACGGGTTCCCACCAGCACGTCCTCGTCCGGAAAGGCCAGCAGAGCCCGCCGGTACTTGTCACCCATCATGGCCCGGAGCACCGTGTCGGCCCTCGACGTGCGGTCGACGGTGGCCAGCCCGATCAGGAGTGACGGGGTTCCGCCGATGCGTTCCAGGGTGGAGAACGAGTAGCCCCGGAGCTTCGACCCTTCGCGCACCCGGGTGACGAGGACCCACTCCTCCCGCTGTTTCGACAGGAACCCGATATCGAATCGGGGCTCCCGTTCGGCGCACAGATCGGCCATTTCGGCCAACTCCGCGTCACTGATCGATGTGCAGTCCTTGGTCTCCACCTTGATCGACATATGCCGTTCCGTACTCCTCGGTCTCGCTGCGGTATCAGCCGCCGGCCCGGGTCTGGCGTCGACGCCCCCCAGCCGTCTGCCCGGTGAGGCGGACGGGTCTGTGGGCCTCCACGTCAGGAGCCGTGCCTCGATTTTACGGGATTTGAACGCCCCTGTCGTATCCGGGCCCCGTGAGCAGCAAAATTGGTGCTCAGTGGCGGTCCGGGACCGCCCGCTTCGACGCTGCCGGTCTCAGCATTCGATGGCGTTGGGCCCGAGCAGGACCCTCAGCTCACCCACCAGGCCCCTGCGACTGTCCACGTTGAATTCGGGGGGGAGGCGGAGCACCTTTTCGCCCACGTGCAAGAACACCGGGGAATCGCCCGGGTGCTCGGACAGGAGGTGTTTGAGCCCGTCCACCGTGTGATCGGTCAGGCTGTTGATGGGAAGGGAGATCCGCAGATCGACTGATCCATCCGTGGCCAATTCGGGGCGCTGGACCTCCATGCACACGACCTTGAGCCGATCGTCGCGCATGTCGACCCTGCCCTTCAGGACGACGATGGCGTCGTCGTCGAGGAGGGCCCCGTAGTCGGCCATGGCCTTCGGGAACACGAACACCTCGATGGAGGCGTTGAGGTCCTCCAGGACGAAGGTGGCCATGAGGTCGCCCTTTTTCGTGAACCGACGGGTCAGGTCGGTGACCACGCCCCCGATCATGCGGATCTGTCCCTCTCCGGGGTAACCGGCGGCCCCACCTCCCGGGCCGCCGCCGACGTCGGTGTCGGTGTCGGTGTCCCGGAGCTCGGCCAGGGTGCAGTCGGTCAGCCGCGACAGCGCTCCTTCGAGGCCCATCAACGGGTGGTCGCTGATGTAGAGCCCGAGCATCTCCTTTTCGAAGGCGAGCCGCTGCGACTTGTCGAACTCGGAATCGGGGATGGGCGTCCGGGTATCGGCGAAGCCGGTGGCATGGCCGGCCGTCTCCGGCTCGAGGCTGGCGAAGAGCGAGATCACGCCGGCGTCGTGCTCTCGACGGCGTTCCGCCGTCCGATCGACGATGTCCTCGAATACCAGGCACAGACCCTGACGGGGGTGGCCGAGCGAATCGAATCCGCCGGCTTTGATCAACGACTCGATGGTCCGCTTGTTGAGCACTTGTGGGTCCACTCGCTGGCAGAAGTCGTAGAAGTCGATGTAGGGGCCGTTCCGCTCGCGCTCCTCCACGATGAGGGCGACGAGCCCCGCGCCCACGTTGCGCACCGCGGCCATGCCGAAGGTGATGGCCCCGGGGCTCCCACCCTTCTCACCGATGACCCCCTTCCCACCGGAGAAGTCGGCGGCGAAGTCCGACAGCGACCGGTTGACATCGGGGACCAGGGTCTCGATGCCGAGGGATCGGCACTCTCCCAAATAGACCGCGGTCTTGTCCTTGTTGTCCCGGACCGAGGTCAACAAGGAGGCGAAGTACTCGACCGGATAGTGGGCCTTGAGCCATGCCGTCTGGTAGGCGATGAGGCCGTAGCCGTACGCGTGGGACTTGTTGAAGGCGTAGTCGGCGAACGGTTCGATGATGTCGAACAGCTCGGTGCCCAGCGACTCCTCGTACCCGGTGGCGACGCAGCCGGCCACGAACTTCTCGCGCTCGGCCTGGATGAGAGCCCGGTTCTTCTTCCCGCACGCCTTGCGCAGGTTGTCCGCCTCGGCCAGGTCGTAGCCGGCGATCTTCTGGGCCACCCGCATGACCGACTCCTGGTAGATCATCAGCCCGTAGGTGTCGCCGAGGACCGGTTCGAGGTCGGGGTGGAGGTACGCCACCGGCTGGCGGCCGTTCTTGCGGTCGGCGTAGTCGCGGTGCATGTTGGCGGCCATGGGGCCCGGCCGGTAGAGGGCCACCAGGGCGGCCACGTCGTCGAAGCTGGTCGGGGCGAGCGACCGCATCAACGACCGCATCGGCCCTCCCTCGAGCTGGAACACCCCCATCGAATCCCCCCGGCACAGCATGGCGAAGGTGGCCGGGTCGTCGAGGGGCACGCTGTCGATGTCCGGACGGCTCCCGGTGGACACCTCGATCAGGTCGAGGGCCCGCTCGATGACCGACAGGTTGCGCAGCCCGAGGAAGTCCATCTTGAGCAGCCCGAGGTCTTCGACCCCGTGCATCTCGTACTGGGTGACGATGGGGGAGTCGTCCGGGTCGTTCCCGTCCGGCTTGCGCTGGACGGGAACGTACTCGGTCACCGGCTCGTCGGTGATGACCACGGCGGCAGCGTGAATGCCGTCCTGGCGGCGCAGTCCCTCGAGGCCGTTGGCCACGTCGATGACCTTTTTGGCCTCAGGATCGGTCTCGTACATCGTCCGGAGCTCGGCGGCGGCGGCGAACCCGTCTTCGTGCCCTTCGGAGCGGGTCAGGCAGGCGGCCAACGGGGTGTCGCGGCCCATGAGCAGGGGCGGCATGGCCTTGGCGATCTTGTCGCCCACGATGTAGGGGTAGCCCAGCACCCGGGCGGCATCGCGCACCGCGGCCCGCGCCTTGATGGTGGAGAACGTGACGATCTGGGCCACGTGGTCGGATCCGTACCGCTCGGCGGCGTACTTGATCATGTCGCCCCGGTACCGTTCGTCGAAGTCCATGTCGATGTCGGGCATCTGGACCCGGCCCGGGTTGAGGAAGCGTTCGAAGAGGAGGTCGTAGCGGATGGGATCGACGTCGACGATCTGGAGGCAGTAGGCCACGCAGCATCCGGCGGCCGATCCCCGGCCGGGTCCGACCCGGATCCCCCGCGAGCGAGCGAAGCGGATCAGGTCCCACACCACCAGGAAGTAGGCGGAGAAGCCCATGTCGGCGATCACGCCCAGCTCGTAGTCGAGTCTGGTCATGACCTCGGCGGGGACGGGGTGGCCGTAACGGTCCTTGGCCCCCTCGACACTCAGGTGGCGGAGGTAGGCGGCGGCCCGCTCCTCGTAGGTCTCGCCGCTGAACTCCTCGGGCACCGGAAACCGGGGGAGGCTGGGGCGCCCGAACTCGATCTCGACCGACGCCCGTTCGGCGATCAGCAGCGTGTTGTCGCACGCCTCGGGCAGCTCGGCGAAGAGGTGGCGCATCTCCGCGGCCGACTTCAGGTAGTGCTCCTCGCCCTCGAACTTGAACCGCTTGGGATCGGCGATGAGGGCCCCGGTCTGGACGCACAGGAGGGCGTCGTGGGCCACGTGGTCCTCGCGATGGGTGTAGTGGCTGTCGTTGGTGGCCAGTAACGGTGCGCCGATTCGCCGGGCGATCTCGACCAGCGCCGGGTTGGTCTTGTGCTGCTCCGGGAGACCGTGATCTTGGAGCTCGACGAAGAGATTGTCCTTCCCGAAGATGTCCTGCAGGCGAGCGGCGAGCGCCTCGGCCTTGATCCGATCGTCGGCCAACAGCGCCTGGAGCACCACCCCACCCAGGCATCCGGTGGTGGCGATCAGACCTCGGCTGTGGCGTTCCAGCAGCTCCCAGTCGAGCCTGGGCTTGTAGTAGTAGCCCTCGAGGTAGGCGGCTGAGGACAGCTTGAGGAGGTTCTTGTACCCCTCGGTGGACTCGGCCAGCAGGGTGAGGTGGTAGTAGAGCTTCTCCCCTCCGGCGACGTCCCCGCCGGTGTCGTCGATCTTCCCCTTGCGCACCGGACGCTCGTGCCTCGACTCGGCGGCCATGTAGGCCTCGGTGCCGATGACCGGGTTGATCCCTGCCTGGCGGCAGGCGGCATAGAAGTCGAGGACGCCGTACATGTTCCCGTGATCGGTGATGCCGAGCGCCGGTTGACCGTCGGCTGCTGCCGACTGGACCAGGTCCGTGACGCGGGCGGCGCCGTCCAGCATCGAGAATTCTGTGTGCGTGTGCAGGTGTGCGAACGACCGTGTGGCGACCAACGACTGCTACCTTCCTCGGCGAGCTCGTCCCAAGGTGCGTCAGTTCTCCACAGGGTGTGGACGAGTTACACCGCTGTCATTCCGACGATAGCGCGATGGGACGGCGCCCGGGGAAGTTGTCGGTCAGGCCAGGTCGGGGGCCGGCGGTTCAGAGATAGGTACCCGGTCGGCCGACGGACGGATCGGAACCCTGGGGCAGCGACCGTTGGCGCATCTCGTCGAGTTGGGCCCGGGCGGCAACCTGCTGGGCCACCAAGGTGGCCTGGATGCCGTGGAAGAGTCCTTCCAGCCATCCGACCAGCTGGGCGTGGGCCACCCGGAGCTCGGCGTCGGACGGTGTGGGGCTGTCGAAGGGGATCGAGATCCGGTCCAGCTCGGCGGCCAGGTCGGGCGAGAGGCCCTCGGCCAATTCGCGGATCGACTGCTCGTAGATCTCACGGAGCCGGCCCCGGCTGGCCTCGTCGAGGGGGGCGGAGCGGACTTCCTCCAGCAGCTGCTTGACCATCGATCCGATCCGCAGCAGCTTGCCCGGGTGTTCGATGGACTCGCTGGGCGCATCCGAGTCGGCACCGCCGCCGGCACCGCCGCCCACACCGTCGGCCGAGGGGTCGACGGTGATCTGGACGGCCCCGGCCCCGGCTCCGGCCGGCGCGGCGCGTCCCGGGTCGCCCTCGAGCACCTCGGGACGGAGCGGTTCGGGGTCGGTGGCCGCGGGACGGCTGGGATCCGTGGTCATGGTCAGATACTCCCATCTCCAGCCAGCACCACCAAGGGGACCAGCAGTTCGTCGTCGGTCAGCGAGCCGTGCCGGCTGTGGAGCCGGTTCTCGCCGGTGTCGGCCGGGTCGATGAACGCGATCGGGGCATGGGGCAACAGGGCCACGTCGCCCACCCGGCCGAGCAGGTGATCGGGCAGCGGTCCGCCGAACATGCCGTCGGCGATGAGCTGCTCCCTCCCGATGACCCAGGTGGTGTCGGCGTAGAGCTCCGCGGCAGCAGCCTCGAGCTCGTCGGCGGCGCCCTCATGCGCGTGCAGCCACCGGAAGCGACCCTCGCCGGACATGAACCTGACCATGGACATGACGTCGCGTCCCAGTAGCTCGATCTGGTCGACATCGATCTCCCCGTGGTCGGCCGTCACGACGAGGACGGCCCCGGGCGGTAGCTCGGCCACCAGGTCGGCCACCAGCCGGTCGACGGCCCGGAGCTCGGCGTCGTAGAGGGCGCCGAGCCCGTTCCCGTGGGCCACCTTGTCGATGCCGTCGTAGTAGGCGTAGACGAAACGCTCGCCCTCTCCGAGCAGACGCGCTACTTCGACCGGCAGCGAGGAGAGCACCTTGTACCCGCGGAGCGGTGAGTCGCCGAGGTGGGCGGCGGTGAAGCCGGTCCCGCCGAACTCGTCCTTCGATACCACCGGCACCGTCATCGCCGAGCCCGGGAAGGGCGGGAACGGCTGGAAGCTCCGGGCGGGGACGGTGCGACGGGCGTCGAGCACCCGGCCACTGCCCATCGTCCACCGGAGCACGTTGAGGATCTCGTCGTCGATGGCCAGGCGGTAGCCGAGCAGGCCGTGACGACAGGGTCGGCAACCGGTGGTGATGGATGTCAGGGCGCAGGCCGTGGTGGTCGGAGCCACCGAGGTGATGGGCCGGTCGATGCCCTCGGCCCCGGACAGGGTCGGGGCCAATCCCGGCCGGGCCTGGAGCTGCTGCCACCCCAGCCCGTCGACGACGAGGAGCACGACCTGCTGGGCATGCCGAGCCGACTCGGGCAGCCAGGCCGGGTCCCCGCGGTCGTCGGGGGGGCCGAGCAGTGCGGGCACCACGTTGGCGATGCAGGCGCCCTCGTAATCCGGGAGGGCCAGAGCCGGCGACGGTGGGTGCGGGTCGGGTGCGGGCATCGATGCTGACTGTAGGCGACGGGGATACGGGGGTCAGCTGCGAGGGAGCACGGCGCGGACGGTCTTGTAGCAATGGCCGTCACGGGGCACGGTGATGGCCGCCACCAGGTAGTGGGGTTTGAATCCGAGCGTCGAGGCCAGATCCTTCCCCTGCAGGCGGTCCCGGCGGGCCACGTCGAGGGCCCGTTCGGCGGCGGGGTCCTCCACCGGCAGCCAGTTGTCACTGCGTCCCCAGCCGAACCGGATCCACACCGACCGGTCCTCGATCCTCCGGAACAGGACCGGCCCCTTGGTGGGGACGACCAGGGCGAGCGAGGGGCGGAACCCGCGGAACTCCCAGTACGGGGCAGATGCGCCCGGGAACCCGAGCACGTGCTCTTCTACCGGCGCGACCAGGCGATGGAGCATGCGGCGCACCCGCCGGCCGTGGAGGGTCCCGAGATGCCGGGGCAGCCCGGCGGCGGTGACGGCCTCCGGTTGGGCGAGGTCGTCGCGCTCGGGTTCGTCGGCCAACCGCGCTTCGACCACGTCGAACGGCGACAGATCCGGCCCGTGGTCCTCGGGCCAGGCCACCCGCACCCGCACCAGTGTCCCCGAGGCCAGGTCCACGCCCGTGGTGTCCTCGGCATGGCAGGACAGGACCAGCGCCGTGAGCGACGAACCGCCGGCCACCTCGATGCTGGATCGGGGCTTGATGGCCCGGAGCACCTCACGGGCGGTGCCGCTCCGAGGGGTCCGGGTCGATCCCCGGCTCATCGGACCGTCGCGGCCAGCTGGGACGACAAGGTGTCGGCGTCGGCCGCCGGGAGCCGGCAGGTGTGGTTCCGGCAGACGTAGGCCAGGGAGTCGTCACGGTCCTGCCAGAGCGGGGAGGGGGTCCGCTCACCCCAGGCGAGCACCGAGCCGGGCAGCCATCGCTTCCTGACCACGTCGAGCAGGTCGGGGCGGGAACCGGTGATGACCACCTCGGTCCAACCCTCCATCAGATGGGTGGCGGTGAGCACCGTCTGGGCGAAGGCGGTCGGGTGCCGGCGCAGGAGGTCGCCGAGGAGGTCCACGACCTCACGGGCGAGCATGGTGTAACCGTCACCGCCGGTGAGTGCACCGAGACGGCCGAGGGCCATGGCCGCCACCGCGTTGGCCGAGGGGGTGGCACCGTCGATGACATCCTTGGTCCGCACGATGAGGGCTTCGGCGTCGTGGCCGGTGGTGAAGAAGCCACCACCCTGGTCGTCGTGGAACAGATCGATGAGGGCGTCGGCGGTCTCGACGGCCCGTTCGGTCCACCGGGCGCGGCCGGTGAGCTCGCCGAGCCTCGTGAAGAGGTCGATCAGCCAGGCATAGTCGCCGGCATAGGCCAGATGGCGCGCTCCACCACCGGGCTGCCAGCTCCTCAGCCACCGGCCGTCACCGCCGACCAGGTGGTGGCAGAGGAAGTCGGCGATGGCCTCGGCGGCGTCACGCCACCCCGGGTCCCCGGTCGCCGCGGCGGCTTCGGCCACGGCCGAACCGTACATGGCGTTCCATTCGGTGATGACCTTGTCGTCGAGCCCGGGCCTGATCCGCGCGCCGCGGGCGGCCAGCAGACGCTGCCGGCCCGTCTCGACGGCGGGGCCGCCCCGGAGGGGGGCTCCGACCGGCCGGCGCAGGATCGTGCTGCCTTCGAAGTTCCCCTCGCCGGTGACTCCGAACCAATCGGTCACCGCATCGGTCACGGTGGCAGCCTCACCGGCTTCGCCCTCTGTCCGGGAACGGTTTCGGAACCCTTCGGCCACCGCGGCCTCGATCTGATGGGGGGTCCAGACGTAGAACCGCCCCTCCACCCCCTCGGAGTCGGCGTCCTCGGCCGAGTACACGCCGCCTGCGGCCGCGGTCAGGTCCCGGCTCACGTAGCCGATGATGCCGGCCACCACATCGAGGTACTCTCCCCGGCCGGTCACCTGCCATCCGTGGAGGAAGGCCCGCAACAGGCCCGCCTGGTCGTAGAGCATCTTCTCGAAGTGGGGGACCAGCCATTCGGCGTCGGTGGAGTAGCGGGCGAACCCGCCGCCGAGATGATCGTGGATGCCGCCCGCGGCCATGGCGTCGAGGGTGGTGACGGCCATCTGCTCAGCCGCGGTCCGGCCGGCCTGCGCCGCGGTCTGGCCGGTCTGGCCCCGCAGCGAGTGGTACAGCGCCAGGTCCACGAGGGTCGGTTGGGGGAATTTGGGAGCACCGCCGAACCCGCCCCACTGTGGATCGAACCGGCGGGAGAGCTCGTCGACCGCGGTGGCCACCAGATCGGGCTCCGCCGCGGAATGGCCGGCCGACGTGAACAGTGAGCTCGACCCGGGGGGCCGCTGGATCAGCGACCGTGAGGCGATGGCCCGGGACAGCTCGTCCGCCTGCTCCTCCACTTCGTCGCGCCGGTTGTCCCAGACGTCGGTCAGCGCGGCCAGCACCGTGCGGAACGACGGCATCCCCGGTCGATCGTCAGGAGGGAAATAAGTGCCGCCGAAGAAGGGCCGCCGATCGGGGGTCAAGAAGACACTCATCGGCCATCCTCCCGAGCCGGTCATCGACTGCACGGCCTCCATGTAGACGGCGTCGACGTCGGGTCGCTCCTCGCGATCGACCTTGATGCAGACGAACGACGAGTTCAGTGCGGCGGCGCTGTCGGGGTCTTCGAACGACTCGTGGGCCATGACGTGGCACCAGTGGCAGGCCGAGTAGCCGACGGAGAGGAAGATCGGCCGGTCCCGGCCTCCGGCCAGTTCGAAGGCATCGTCACCCCAGGTGTACCAGTCGACCGGGTTGGCCGTGTGCTGCAGGAGGTAGGGCGACAGCTCCACCGCCGGCATGTCTCTGATCAGGGGCAACGGGCCCCGCCTTCGTCGATGCCCGCGTGTCGCGGAGACCGCTGACCCCCCACGGGCGGGACGGAGCTCCGTCCGCGCCACCGACGGTCGGCCCGGCGCGGGCCGCCCCTGGGGGACGGGTGCTCCTGGTCGGCGGGCGGCTCGGCATCCACGCCACCATTGTGCACCAGCCGCCCCGGCCAGCCGCCCCGGCCAGCCGTCCCGGCCAGCCGTCCCGGCCAGCCGCCCCGGCCAGCCGTCCCGGTCAGCCGCCCCGGCCAGCCGCCCCGGTCAGCCGCCCCGGCCAGCCGCCCCGGTCAGCCGTCCCGGCCAGCCGTCCCGGTCGGGATGTCTAAGGTGTCACGCCATGGAACTGCGCCTTGACGGCAAGACGGCGCTCGTCACGGGCGCGTCCCGGGGCATCGGGCAGGCCATCGCCCTGGCCTTCTGCTCGTCGGGGGCCTCGGTGATGATCTCGTCGCGCAAGGCCGACGCCCTGGCCAGCGCGGCGGCCGACATCGATGCGGCCAAGGGGGACCGAGCCGGCACGGTTGCCTGGCGTGTGGCCAATGCCGGTGACCCGGAGCAGGCCGAGTCGTGCGTGGCGGCCACCGTCGAACGCTTCGGTGCCGTGGACATCCTGGTGAACAACGCAGCCACCAATCCCTACTTCGGGCCGATCATGGACATCGACACGGCGCGGGCCGACAAGACCGTGCGGGTCAACCAGACCGGCTATCTCGAATGGGTCCAGGCCGCGTGGCGGTCGGGCATGTCCGAACGGGGTGGAGTCGTACTCAACATGGCCTCAGTCGGCGGGTTGTCCGTCGAGCGAGGCATCGGCTGGTACAACGTGACCAAGGCGGCCGTGATCCATCTGACGAGTCAATTGGCCGGCGAACTCGGCCCCGGTGTCCGGGTCAACGCGCTGGCCCCCGGTCTGGTCAAGACCGAGTTCGCCCGTGCCCTGTGGGAGCCGGGCGAAGAGGCGATCGCCCGCAGGCTGCCCCTCGGCCGGCTGGGCCTGGTGGACGACATCGCCAGCGCCGCGCTGTTCCTCTGCTCGGACGCGGCCTCCTGGATCACCGGTCACACGCTGGTCATCGACGGTGGCGCCATGTGCATCACCAGCGGGGGCATCACCTGACCAGTCGGCATTCCCGGTCAGTCGAGTCCCCCGGTCAGTCGAGCGCCCCGGTCGGTCGATCGCCGACGTCAGTCGAGCGCCGACCGTCGGACCTTGCCGCTCGGGGTCCGGGGCAGCGATTCGACCACCACCACCTCACGCGGGGCCGCCCACCGGGCAAGCGTGACGGCGACCAGGTCCCGGAGCTCCTCCACGCCCGGAGGGGCCGTCGGGTCCCGGGGGACCACCCAGGCCACCACCCGCTCACCCCATTCCGGATCGGCGCGCTTCCACACCGCCACCTGGTCGATTCCCCCATGCCCGGCCAGGACCCGCTCGACGGGAGCGGGCCAGACCTTCTCGCCGCCGGTGACGATCACCTCGGCCATGCGGCCGAAGACGGTCAGGGTGCCGTCGGTGGCCACCCGCCCCCCGTCCCCGGTGGGCAACCATCCCCCGGCGATCTTGGGGTCGGCCCCGTCCCGGTACGAACGGAGCAGCATCGGGCCGCGAACGAGGATCTCTCCGGCCAGACCGACAGCACCGTCGCCGATGCGCAGCTCGACGTCACCGATGGGTGTCCCGTCGTAGACGACACCGGAGCCGGTTTCTGTCGAGCCGTACGTGGTCACGACATTGGCGGGGAGCCGCACGGGTGGCGCGGCACCCCCGAGAAGGACCCGGCGGTAGCCGGAGGCGTCGGTCCGGTCAAGGGCGGTGGACACCAGCGAGACCAGGGTGGCCCCGGCGCGGGCCTCCCGCTCCACCTCCTGGGCATCGAACCGCTCGAGCACGGTGACCGGTGTTCCCGTCACGAGTGACCGGGTCACCACGGACAGCCCGCCGATGTGGGCCAACGGGAGGCACGCCACCCATCGGTCGGTCGCGGGGTCGACCCCGAGCCGCTCGGACGTGGACAGGGCGGACGCCGTGACCGAGTCGTGGGTGAGCACGACGCCCTTGGGGTCGCCACTGGTCCCACTGGTGGCGACGACCAGCGCGTCCCCGGGGTCGACGGGCCGACCCTCCGGCTGCCGGTGGATTCCGTCGGCGTCCACGACGGTGGAGGGCCGGAAGGCTGTGACCAGCCGGCGCACCGCGGGCCGGGGGAGTCGCGGATCGAGCGGCAGCACCGCGTGGCCGGCATCCCAGGCGGTCTGCAATGCCTCCACGAAGCGACGGCCGGCCGGAAGGTCGAGCGCTACCAACTCCGGCATGACGGTAGCCTAGGCGACCGTACGAGTACCGACTCTAGGAGTGATTGGTCGAATGGTTGCACCGGAAGTGAACGGGGATGCGGCATCAGCCGGCCCGCGGCCCGAGACGGTGATCGCCGGCCCCCCGGCCGACCCCGTGGACAGGTTCCGCGGCCAGCCTCCACCCGCGTGGGAACGCCGGGGCGGGTACCGGGACATCTACTACGACGTGGCCGACGGGATGGCCAAGCTCACCATCGCCAGACCCGACGTCCGCAACGCCTTCCGTCCCCAGACCCTCTTCGAGTTGGCCGACGCCTTCAACGCCGCCCGGGACGACCCCTCGGTCGGTGTCGTCATCCTGACCGGGGAGGGTCCGGACGCGTTCTGCTCGGGAGGCGATCAGAAGATCCGGGGCGACGACGGCTACCTCGGGGACGACGCCGTGGCCCGCCAGGGCATCGGCCGCCTCAACGTCCTCGACCTCCAGATCCAGATCCGCCGCCTCCCGAAGCCGGTCGTGGCCATGGTGGCCGGTTATGCCATCGGCGGTGGTCACATCCTGCACCTGGTCTGCGACCTGACCATCGCCGCCGACAATGCCAGGTTCGGACAGACCGGCCCCAAGGTGGGCAGCTTCGACGGAGGGTACGGGGCCAGCCTGCTGGCCCGCACCATCGGCCTCAAACGGGCCAAGGAGGTCTGGTTCCTGTGCCGGCAGTACGACGCGGGAACGGCCCGCGACTGGGGTCTGGTGAACGAGGTGGTGCCACTGGCCGATCTCGAAGCCGAGACGGTGGCCTGGTGCCGCCAGATGCTTTCGTTGTCCCCCCTGGCGCTGCGGATGCTGAAGGGCGGGCTCCATGCGGCCGACGACGGGTTGGCCGGCCTCCAGCAGTTTGCCGGCGACGCCACCATGCTCTTCTACATGAGCGAGGAGGGCCAGGAAGGCCGCAACGCGTTCCAGGAGCACCGCCCGCCTGACTTCGGTCGTTTCCCGCGGCGCCCGTGACGGCCGACGGCGCCGTTCCGGCTGCGCCGGTGGCACCCGGGCCCATCAAGCGTTGGGTGCTCGGCGCACGGCCGCGCACGCTCCCGGCCGCCGTCGTGCCGGTCCTGGTAGGAACGGCCGCCGCCCATCCCCTCAACGGGTTCACCGGTTGGTCCGGCGTTGCCCCGTTGGAGACGGGCTCGCCGGTCGGCGTGTGGTGGCGTGCGGTCGCCGCGCTGGTCGTCGCCCTGGCCATCCAGGTGGGCACCAACTACGCCAACGACTACTCGGACGGCATCCGCGGGACCGACGACGTCCGGGTCGGCCCCGTGCGGCTGGTGGCGTCCGGCCTGGCCTCACCCGGCGCGGTCAAGCGAGCCGCGCTGGCCTGCTTCGGTGTGGCCGGGGTCGTCGGACTCGGCCTGGCCTGGGCCACGTCGTGGTGGATCCTCGTCGTCGGCGCGGCCAGCCTGGCCGCCGGCTGGTTCTACACCGGTGGCCCCCGCCCCTACGGCTACGCCGGTCTGGGCGAGCTCTTCGTGTTCGTGTTCTTCGGGTTGGTGGCCACCGTGGGCACCTACTACGTCCAGACCCTGAGGATCGACGAGCCCGTGGTGTGGTTCGCCGCGGTGCTGGTGGGACTGCTGGCCACCGCACTACTGCTGGCCAACAACCTGCGGGACATCCAGACCGACGCCGGGACCGGCAAGCGGACGCTGGCCGTCCGGGTGGGCCGCCGTGACGCGGGATGGTTCTACGTGGCCTGTGTCCTGGTGCCCTTCGCCGCCGTGCTGGTCTGGTCGTTGTCGTCGGTCTCCACCGTGGTGTCCTCCTCGCGGACCGTTGTTGCGCTGCTCCCGTTGCTGGCCCTGCCGCTCGTGGTGCCGCCGGTGAAGATCGTCGCCAGCGACGCCTCGGGCCGGGCCCTGCTCCCGGTGCTGGCCGCCACCGGTCGGCTGCAGATGGCATTCGGTGCGCTCCTTGCCGCCTCGGTCTGGCTCTGGATCCGTTGACGGGGGACATGCGTTCAGCACCCACCGGCCCGATGCCCGTGGACCCGCACCAGTGTCGCCACCTCGTCGGGTCGTTGGAGGTGAGGAGCGTGCCCGGCCCCGCGAACCACGGCTCGGTCGGCGGTGGCCCCGATGGCCTCGGCCATCCGAGCGCCGAGGGCGGTGAACTTCTCGTCGAGCTCACCGGAGATGATCAGCACCGGCATGGTCAGGCGGCCGATGGAGTCCCACAGCGGTCGTTGGGTGCCGGTGCCGGCCAGGCGCAGGCTCGACGCCAGCCCGGGGCCGGTGTTGCGCAACCGCTCGTCCAATCCGTTGGCGGACGGGCTGATCCCTGCGAACATCGGGCCGTCCAGCCAGCGCCGGACGAAGGTCCCGACCGCCAGGGGCGGGCCCGGACCCCGGATCGGGTCGAGCTCCTCGGCCAGTTCGTCGTCGGACGCCCGGCGCCGGCGACGTTCGGCTTCGTCCTCGATCCCCGCGGTTCCGGATATGAGGACGAGGGCGGCGACCAGATCCGGACGAGCCAGGGCCAGGTGGAGGCAGAAGCGCGCGCCCATCGAGTACCCGAGGTAGATCGCCCGTCCGCCGGCCCCGCCCAACAACAGGGCACCGTCTTCCAGCCCGGCGGCCACGGCGGCCGAGCCACCGTGGCCGGGCAGGTCGACCCGGACCACGTGGTGGTCCGCGGCCAGGTTGCCATCCATCGAGCCCCAGACCCGACCGGTCTGGGTGAAGCCGTGGGCCAGCACCAGCCGTGGACCATTCCCGACCGTCTCGGCGTGCAGTGTCCGCGCCGGCCGGGGCCCCTGAGGCGGGGTCGAGGATGGGGTGGCCGTGGTCATGGGGAACCCCGATGAGCGTATCGACGTCCTCCGGCGACACCGGGGATCCGGACGGGCAGGCTGCGTTCGCCTCGACCCTGGTCGACGAGTGGGTCCGGTGCGGCGTGGCCCACGCCGTGGTGTGCCCGGGATCGCGGTCGACCCCCCTCGTGATGGCCCTGGCCGCCCACCCGGCCATGGCGGTGCACGTCCGCCTGGACGAGCGGTCGGCGGCATTCACCGCCCTCGGGATCGGTCGGGCCCGTGGGCAGCCCTCGCTGGTCGTGACCACCAGCGGCACGGCCGCGGCCGAGCTCCATGCCGCGGTGGTCGAAGCCGATCTGGGCGGGGTACCGCTGATCGCCTGCACCGCCGACCGCCCACCGGAGCTCCGTGACGTGGGCGCCCCCCAGACCATCGACCAGACCCACCTCTTCGGCCGTTCGGTACGTTGGTTCTGCGATCAGGGAGTTCCGGACCGCGCCGCCCGCTCGTCGTGGCGGTCGCTCGCCGCTCGGTCGGTCGCCGAAGCCATCTCCGGTGCCGGCGGTCCCGGCCCCGTCCACCTCAACCTGCCTTTCCGGGAGCCACTCCTCGGGGATCCGGCCGCCGGGGGAGGGGTGAGCCCGGGACGGCCGAGGGGCCTCCCGTGGCACCAGGTGGTCCACGGTCGGGTGCCGCCGCCCGAGGGTGCGTTGAGGGACCTCTTCCAGTCCGGCACATTGGATCGAGCACGCCGCGGGCTGATCGTGGCCGGGGCCGGGTGCGGCGATCCGGAGGCGGTGCTGGCGCTGTCCGACTCCCTGGGGTGGCCGGTGCTGGCCGAGCCGCGCTCGGGAGCACGCCTGCTCCGCCCGGGTGTCATCGGTGCCGCCGACGCCATCCTGCGATCGGGGCGCTTCGCCCGCGGCCATGTGCCCGAGACCGTGCTCCGTCTGGGCGAGCCGTGGGTGTCGAAGGTGGTCAACGGCTTCCTGTCTTCGGCGGTCGCCGGCGGTGCCGAGGCCGTCGTGGTCGACCCGTGGGGGCGTTGGCGTGACCCCGAGCGGGAGACCTCCACCTTCGTCCGCTCCGACCCGACGTTGTTCAGCCTGGCCGCAACCCGGTGGGTGGACGACGGCGAGCCCGGTGGCCGGGTCGGCAGCCGATCGGGAGGGTGGAGCGACGGGTGGGAGGCAGCCGAGGCGGCGGCCCGGACGGTGATCGCCCGTCTCGGTGCCGACGGCGGCATGGGAGGTGTGGGCGGCTCGCTCACCGAGCCTTCACTGGCCCATCGGTTGTTCGCCCGGATGCCGTCCGGTTCGGTACTGGTGGTGTCGTCGTCCATGCCCGTCCGGGACCTGGAGGCATTCGCGGCGCCGCGCCACGACCCCCCTCGGGTCGTGGCCAACCGAGGTGCCAACGGCATCGACGGGGTGGTGTCCACTGCGCTGGGCGTGGCGATCGCCTCGTCCGCCCCGACCGTGGCGCTGGTCGGGGACTTGGCCTTTCTCCACGATGTGTCGGCGTTGGTGCGCGCCGAGCGGCTCACAGCAGCGTTGACGGTTGTCGTGGCCGACAACGACGGCGGGGGGATCTTCTCGTTCCTCGACCCCGCCGAGGTGCTCGATCCGGACTCCTTCGACCTTCTCTTCGGGACGCCGCAGCTCGACGACGTGGCCTCAGTGGCCGCGGGCTTCGGTTGGCCGGTCGACGAGTGCGGTCCGGCCGCCGGTACCGCCGAGCTCGAGGATGCGCTCGACCGTCGGCTGGTCGGGGAGTCGATGTCGGTGATCCGGGCCGGGCTCCCCGGGCGGGACGAGAACGTGGCCGTTCATCGCCGGATCAATGCCGCCGTCGTCGAGGCCATCGAGCGCTGAATCGCGCCTGTGTCGCGGTCAGCAGGGGCGAGGGTCGAAGGAGGGAACGGTCGAGGTCGGCACCGTGGTCGCCGTGGTGGCGCCCGGGGTGGCTGCGGTGGTCGGGGCGGTGGTCTGGGCCGTGGTCGGGGCGGTGACCGGCAGGGTGATGGGGTTGCCGTAGGCGTCGAGCGGTGGGGTGACGATCGGAGCCACCGTGCCCCCGAGGAACTGGTCGATCATCTGCCCCGCCGTCTCGGGCTCGACCACTTCGACGTCGCCCGCCGTCGAGGAGGTGGCGCCCACGGTGGGCAGCGTGTAGGTCTGGAGGGCGGAGCCGGAGAAGGCGTGGTACCGCTCGGCCAGGGAGAAGAGGTCGTCGGGGGTGAGCCCGTTGTCCTTGCTGAAGTCGTGGACCACCGAGGTGAGGAGTGTGTTGAGCCGGAACGGGTTGTAGGTCGACTTGGCCTTGTCGAGGGCCGCCGAGATGATCAGGTTCTGGCGTTCGATCCGCCCGATGTCCGAGGTGGGATCGGAGTTCCATTGTCCATCGGCGTAGTACTGGAAGTAACGGGAGCGGGACAGGGCGAGCGCCTGGGCCCCGTTCAACACCTGGCAGCCCACGGTCGGGATGTTGAGCCCGGAGTTGTTGTAGCAGACACCGGTGGAGCAGTCCTGATCACGGACCGGGTACGGGAAGTCCATGGAGATGCCCCCGAGGGCGTTGACGGCGTCCTGCAGGCCGAAGAAGCTGATCACGATGTAGTGGCTGATGGGTATCCCGAAGGTGTTCTCGATGGTCTTGATGAGGGCGTCGGGGCCGCTGGCGAAGGCGGCGTTGATCTTGTTGGGGCCGGAGAGATCGGTGCTGGCGGCCATGCCGGACAGGGTCACGTAGGTGTCCCGGGGGATGGAGAGGGTCGAGGCGGTACCCGCGGTGGGATCGACGTGGACGATCTTGATGGTGTCACTCCGTTGTCCCCCGGCATTGGTGGCGTTGCCGAACTGCTGGGCTTCGGCCGCCGTCTCCCCGGCTCTGCTGTCAGAGCCGATCAGCAGCACGTTGTAGGGCTGGCCGTTGGCCGCAGCCACGCAGGAGGAGCACGGGCTGGAGGAGACCTTGCTCCACTCGTAACGGAAGTAGCCGTAGCCGAGGCCGACCACGACGAGGAGGAACACCACGAGGGCGATGGCTGCTCGCAGGAGCCGTTCGCCGCGCCGGCGCCGGCGTCTCTTCGCCCTGCGCAGCTCGCGTCTCGACGGGACCTCCACGTGCCCGCCCAGAATGGGCCCCGGGAACTCGGGTCCACGACCGTTGCCGCGGGCCGGAACGCTCGTGGACGCCCGCGGCCGCCCGGTGGAGCCTCCGGAGGAGCGCCCCGACGGGCGCGGCCCGCTGGGTGGGGGGGGTTCAGATGGTGGCACGGGGGTTCGGGTCTCGGATCACGTGATCGAAAGTGCGATCTACCGGCAGTAGATCACTGCCCTGTCCTTTGGAGACGGACAGTTTCCCACGACCGGGGTCGGATCTGGTGTCACCCGTGGTCGGGAGGTTCACCGACCCGAGGGCACCCACGATCCGTGAAAGCCGAACGGGACACGAACCGGGAGGTGGACGGTGGCCACCGGAGGGCCGCCGAAGGACGTGGCGTCGAGGATGACCAGGTCGCTGGCGTCTCGGGTGGCGTCGTAGACCACGCTGAGGATCCAGCCTTCGTCCTCGCCCCGGCCGTCGGCGGCCTTCACGAACACCGGTTCCCCGGGGGAGAGGCGCTCGCCCGGGTCGAACCGGATCGACTCGTCGCGCACCAGGTCGTACTTGACCAGGCCCCGGTAGCCGGGTTGGTCGGCACGCTCCCCGACTCGGGTGCAGTAGCCGTACCGATGGGGGAGCCCGGCCACGTCGTCGCCCACCCGCGGGAACTCGACGGCGGTGTCGTCCAGCCGCTGCTCGGAAACCCGGTTGGACGCGAGGTCGACGGTCCAACGGGCGAGGACCGGCGTGTCGAGGCTGACGACCTCTCCAGGCGGGGTGTCGAAAGCCTCGTCGTAGCGGATGACGTCGACGACCACGCGGTCACCGTCGTCGTACGCGTTGAGGACGTGGAACACGTAGACGGGGTCGATCCCGATCCACCTGATCTCGGCGTTCCCGCCGGTCCGTGGCATCACGCCGACCCTGGCCCCGGCCTCGGGCATCCACCGGTAGGGGATGGACCGACCGGTGGATGCGAGCTCGAGGTCGAATACCACGGGCAGGTCGAGGAAGACGGCCCGTGTCGCCGTCACCCCGAAGTCGTGGATCATGGTGGCCCGGGGTAGCTCGATCTCCTCGGTGCGGACCAGGGACCCCGTGGCGTCGGCCACGTGGTAACGGAGGAAGGGTGGCCCGAAGACGTCGGTTCCGAAGAAGGCCAGCTCGCCGGTGACCGGGTCGACTTTGGGGTGGGCCGTCATGGGTGACGCCAACGCCCCGTCGAAATCGTAGACCCGGGCCCGACTCAGATCGGACGAAAGGGCGTGGGGGAAGCCGCTCTCCACCAGGGCCAAGGTCGTACCGGCATGCCGGATGACGTGGGTGTTGGCCGGCCCGTCGATCGGCTCGCCCGGTCCCCGGGGTGGCGGCGTTCCGGTCTTGGCGGCCAGCGCCCTGGTCCGCACCCATCGATTGCGGTAGCCGGTGGCCCTGCTACCGGCCAGCGAGACGGCATGGATCATGCCGTCCCCGCTGAACCAGTGGTAGTCGGCCTCGTCGGCGGGGATCACCGCCGGATTGGGACCGTTCCGCAGCAGCCGTCCCTCGAGATCGGGCGGGATGACGCCGGTGACGGGAAGCTCGATGTCGTCGCTGCGCTCCTCGAGCACGGGCGCGAAGTTCCCTCGGAGATACGGATTGGGCATCGGACGGTCCTCGGCGGCGAGTTGGCGTTGTGGTGCGGGACGGGACCTGAGCGTAGCGGTCGGCGGGCCAGCGGTACCCGCCTCCTGCTGCCGTACCCGACGGAGGTGCATCCGGCCAGGTGACGACCGCGGTTCGGCGACGTGGCAGGCTGACGCCATGGCCCATCTCGCCGACGACCTCCGGTTCAGGGGACTCATCCACCAAGTGACCGACAACGAGCTCGACAGGCGCCTGGACTCCGATCGGCTGACCGCGTACAGCGGATTCGACCCGACCGCCGACAGCATGCACGTCGGGCATCTGCTGCAGGTCTGCAATCTCCGCCGCCTCCAGCTGGCCGGGCATCGGCCCATCGCCGTGGCCGGTGGAGGTACCGGGTTCGTCGGTGATCCGGGAGGCAAGTCCGAGGAGCGGTCGCTTCTCAGCGAGGACGCGCTGCAGTCCAACCTCGAGGGCATGCGTCGCCAGTTGGAGCACTTCCTCGATTTCGACCAGGACGACGGATCGGGGAAGGCCCTGCTGCTCAACAACGCCGAGTGGCTCCGGCCCATGTCGCTCTTCGAGTTCCTGCGGGACGTGGGCAAGCATTTCACCGTCAACCAGATGGTGGCCAAGGACTCGGTGAAGTCGCGCCTGGCCCGCGCCGACCAGGGCATCTCGTTCACCGAGTTCAGCTACATGCTGCTGCAGGCCTACGACTTCCTCCACCTGTTCGACGTGTTCGGCTGCCGGCTCCAGCTGGGGGGCAGCGATCAGTGGGGGAACATCACCATGGGAACCGAGCTGGTGCGCAAGGTCCGCCAGCAGGAGGTATGGGGACTGACCACCCCGTTGGTGCTCAAGGCGGACGGAACGAAATTCGGCAAGACCGAGTCCGGGACGGTGTGGCTCGACCCCGCGCGGACCAGCCCCTATCAGCTCTATCAATTCTTCCTCCACAGCGAGGACGCGGTGGTCGGCTCCTACCTCCGGTACTTCACGTTCCTCGACCACGACGCCATCCTGGCCCTCGACGAAGCCACCGCCTCGAGGCCCCAACAGCGCCAGGCCCAGCGTGAGCTGGCCCGTCAGGTGTGCACACTGGTCCACGGGCCCGCCGAGACGGCCCGGGCGGAGCAGGCGGCGGCCGCCCTGTTCGGAGAGGAGGTGGCCGAGCTGGACGAGCGGACGTTACTCGACGTGTTCGCCGACGCCCCCTCGACCATGCTGGCCCGGGGCCGTCTCGACGGACAGGGTCTGCGCCTGGTCGACCTGCTGGTGGAGACCGGTCTGGTGCCGTCGAAGGGCCGGGCGACGACCACGATCGAGCAGGGAGGGGCCTACGTCAACAATCGTCGCGAGAGCCAGCCGGGGCGGATGATCAGCCCTGATGATCTGGTGGCGGGTCGCTACCTGGTGCTCCGGCGGGGCAAACGCGACTACCACCTGGTGAAATTCGACTGACGATGCGGCGGGAGACCGATCCTCCCGGTCCTACACTGAGCGCGATGAGCAGCCCAGGGACGGAACCAACCGACATGTCACCGGTCAGGCTCACCGCCGGCCTGCCCGAGACGGTGCTGCCCGAAGAGCCCGAGGCGGTGCGGTCGGGTCTTGAGGCGGCCATGGCTCAACCGGGCGAGCGGCGCCGTCACGCCGTCTCCGACATCGTCCGGGCCGACCCCCGGTCGCTGGCCGCCTGGGCCGCTCTCGGATCACTGGCCCGGGACGACGTCGAGGCCTACGCCTGCTTCCGGGTGGGGTACCACCGTGGTCTCGACGCGTTGCGGGCGGCAGGCTGGAAGGGATCGGGACTGGTCCGGTGGGAACACGACTCGAACCGCGGATTCCTCCGCTGCCTCGACGGCCTCCGTTCCGCGTCCGGTGCCATCGGGGAGCACACCGAAGAGGAGCGGTGCGCCCAGTTCCTGCGCCAGCTCGATCCGTCCTGGCGGGCCGAATGGACAGGCTTCCCCGCCTAGTGGCAAGACCGCCCGCCGCAACGCGGATCGAGGTCCCCGCCGTCCGGACCACCCACCGCCCCCAGCGTCCCGTCCGGGTGAAGAGCCTGGCGCTGGTGGGTGCGGCGCTCGCCGTCCTCTGCGCTTCCGTCGTGTCCGGGTGCACGCTCGACGAGACGGGCCCCCCGGCTACACAGGTGTCGGGATGGCTGACCACCTCGGGTGGCGGCTCAGCCGTCGGTCAGGTGGAGGCGGACACCCGCAACATCCAACTGGCCATCGTCCGTCACGACACGGCGAAGGCGCTGCGAACGGTCTGCGCCCTGCTCACCACCGACGCCCAGACAGCCATCGGCAACCTGCCGACGCCGGATACCCAACTGACCAACGACCTGAACGCCGCCTACGAGGATGCGGCCTCGGCCGGTAACGACTGCTACAACGGGGCCAACGGGAATGCCTCGCTGCTCCATCGGTCCGCCGTCGAGCGGGCCAAGGTCGTCCCCATGCTGGGCATCGCGCTCGAACGCATCGCGTCGATCACCGGGCACACCCCGTCCACTTCGACCACGGCGCCCGCCGACAGCGGCGATGACCCGTTCAGCGGTAGCTGACCGGTGGGGGCACTGATGGGTGGCGTCATCGGTGCATGTCTGGGCGGGCGGCCATGCCAATAGCGGACAGTGGCATCGGCCCGTACCCGCAGGGCCGCGATCGGGAGGAATACGACCGCCTCCGCCGGCGGGTGCTGTGGTCGTTGCCCACCGGGCTCTTCGTGGTGGGGAGCCGGGCCGGAGCGCAGCGCAACATGATGACCTGCAACTGGGTCATGCAGGTGGCCACCGCGCCCAAGCTGGTGGCCGTGGCGGTGGAACAGGGTTCGGTGACCCGTCGGCTCATCGAGGAGGGAGGCAGCTTTTCGGTCAGCGTGCTGCCTCGGTCGGCTCGGGCCGTCGTCCGTCGGTTCGTGAAGCCGACCGACACGGTGGAATTGGACGGCGCCGGGTCCGTCGTCTCCCTACAGGGCGAGCCGGCGTGGGAAGTGGCCGGTGGCCTCCCCTGCCTGGCCGTAGCCCGGTCGTGGTTGGCGTGCGAGGTGCGTCACCTCCTCCGGTGGGACGGTGAGGGGACGGCGGGGGTGGCCAGTCACGTCCTGTTCGTCGGTGAGGTCGTCGACGCCGGAGAGACCGAGGTGGAAGGAGATGAGGCGGACCAGGCGGAGGGCGGGGAGCCCGGCGTGCTCCGCATGGAGGACACCAGGATGAACTACGGCGGATGAACGTCGGCGGACGGCCGTCGGAGGACGAACCTCGGCACACCGGCCGCCGGAGGACCTCGGCACACGACGCCGGCCGGACCCCAGGCCTCCGGGTCTCAGCCTTCCGGCGCCGCCGGCGGGCGCAGGTCGATCCGGAGGGTCAGCACCCCGTCCTCGATCGAGGGTTCGGCGTCCCCGATCATGGCGAAGTCCATGAAGTCGGCTTGGGCCTGCTGCTTGAACCGTTCGCGGTCAGGCCCCTCGACGGGCGGCAGGCCCCGGGATCTCACCGCGTCGGCCCTGGCCCGGAACCTTTCCACCATGGCCCGGGGGTCGAATTGATCAGCCATGGCCCGATGGTACCGGCGCGGCCGCTGTGCTACGAATGAGGGCGCCCCGCACTACACTGGCTCGCATTGGTGATAGGTGGTCACTCCGGCCCGAGGGTGGCCTGAGTGCGTGCCACCCCTGGTGGGGCAAGGAGTTGTTTCCGTGAAGAAGGGACGCCATCGCCGCTTCGAAGAAGCGCGCAGTTTGAAGCGATCCGTCGCAACGGCCAGTCGGCGCTGCCCCGAATGCGGTGCCGAGCCCGACGACAAGCACGCCTCTTGGTGCCTGGCCACCGAGGACGACTACGACGAGATCCTCGGCACCAGCCAAAAAGAGGACACCTTGGCCGAGGACGATCCCCTGGCCGAGTAGAGGCGGCCGAGTATCGGCCCGGCCGATCGTCGAGGCGGCCGAGGCGATCAGCGGCGCAGGGTGGGATGGGTCAGGAGGGTTACCCGCACCCGGGGAGCACGCCTCTCGTCGAGGTATGCCGCCAGCTTCTTGTAGATCTTCTTTCCCGCCATCGCCTCCAGTTCGCTGCGCATACTCACGTAGACCGGTTCGTGGCCGACGAACGCGGCGGGGTCCTCGGTGCACCACCAGTGGAACTCGTCCCCGCCCTCTCCCCAGTGGCGCCGATCCCACTGCCGCACCACCGACGTCACCCGCCCGTCCGCAGCCGTCTCGTCCTCGCGGCGCAGAGGCAACTGCCAGCACACATCGGGCTTGAACTCGACGTGACTGCGTCCCTGGGCCAGCGCCGCCAGGTGAAGTGCGCATCCGGGGCCGGCGGGAAATCCAGGCCGGTTGAGGAAGATGCAGGCGCCGTCGACCAGGCGGGTCCCGAGCTCGCCGTCGGGTAGCTTCTTCACCACACCCTTGCGCCCCTGCTTGTGAAACTGCCAGATATCGGGCGTGAGCTCGGCCGCCGCCCGCTCGACGTTGCGAGCGTCCTTCTTTCCGGTGAAGTGGGCCCCGTAGGAGCAGCAGCCCTGTACCAGCTCAGGGGCCGGCCCGGTGAGCACGCCCTGGCAGCCCTGCCCGAAGATGCAGGTCCAGGAGCTGGCCAGGAACGTGACATCGAACAGCCAGGTCCGCTCCTCGTCCGGGTCGTCGAAGCTGACCCACTCGTGGGCGTTGGCCGGTTGGTGCTTGTTGCTCGCTGCCACGCCCTTATGATGACAGGCATGAGTGAAGACCGTGAGGACGTCCGCCCGGTACTGACGATCACCGGTGACGCGCAGGCCACCGTTCTCGAGGTGCTGGCCAACGAGTCCGAGTCGGGCTCGCTGGCCCTGTGGCTGGAGATCAGTGGCGAGAACAACGGCGCCTACGCCTACGACATGTACTTCCAGGCCTTTGCCGATGCCGGTCCGGGGGACGTGGTGCAAGAGGGCGGTGAGCTGCCGGTGGTCATACCCCAGGCCAGCGTCGAGCGGCTCCAGGGCGCGACCCTGGACTTCGTGACCGACGCCTCCGGCGAGGGGGGTCTGGTCATCGTGAATCCCAACACGCCCCCCGCCCCGACCCTGAGCGGCCTGGCCAGCGGGGCCAGCATCGACCTCTCCGACCCGCTCGCGCAGCGGGTGGTGTCCGTCCTCGACGAGCAGGTAAACCCGAGCATCGCCGCCCACGGCGGCCGCGCCGACCTGGTCGCCGTCGAGGACGCCTCGGTCTATCTGCGGCTGAGCGGTGGTTGTCAGGGGTGCGGCATGGCCAAGGCCACCCTCTCCCAAGGCATCGAGGTCATCCTCCGCGAAGCCATCCCGGAGATCGCCAACATCATCGATGTCACCGACCACGCCGACGGCACCAACCCGTACTACGAGCCGGCCCACGGCTGACCCGGGCGTCGGCTGAGCGCACCGAAACGGCGCGCCGATCGACGGTGGCGGGGGTCACCGCCAGGCGGTGCCCTCGAGCTCGACAAGGCCTCGACAAGACGGTGAGCCGCACCCCGATACCCATTCCCTCGGTGGGCGTCCGGTACGTTGCCTGTCGTGGACACACTGCTGGTCTCCGGTGCGACGATCGCCGGTCTCCTGGTCGGTGGGGCCCTCGATCCGCTCGGGCAGCGATCCGCCGACCTCAGCCGGCTGGCGGACGAGCGTCGCCTGGCGTCCGGAACTGACGACTCCGACCGCCCGGCCCCGGTCGAGGGCACGGTCCCGAATCTCCTGCCCTCGGGCTCGGCCCCGGCCCGCACGGCTGCGGCCGCGCTCCTGACCGCCGCCCTGTTCGGAGGGGCAGCGGCCCACTTCGGGAGGCAGCTTCTCCTGGCCCCCTTCTGTGTCTTCTTCGCCATGCTGGTGGTCATCTCGGTCACCGACCTCTCCCACCGGCTCGTGCCGCGTCGGCTGCTCTACGCCGCGCTGGCGCTCATCGTCCCCCTCCTGGTGGGCGCGTCGGCCATCGACCACCAGTGGCGCGACCTGACCGGATCGGCCGTGGCCGGCGGTGTTGCCTTCGGCCTCTTCTTCGGCGTCTGGTGGTTCGTCCCGCGGGGCATGGGGTTCGGCGATGTCCGGTTGGCCGCAGTGATCGGCATCACCGTCGGCTACCTCAGCCTCCTTCACGCCTACGTGGCCTTTCTGTCCGGCTTCATCGTGGGGATGCTGTTCGGCGTGCTGATGATGGTGATCTCGGCGTCGGGACGCAAGACGCGGATCCCCTTCGCCCCGTCCCTGGCCACCGGGGCGGTGATCGCTGTCTTCTGGGGTGGTCCCATCGCCCAGAGCCTGTTCCATGCCGGATCCTGACCACTGCCGCCCCGAGTAGATTTCCCGGCATGCTCCGCTTCCTGACCGCCGGTGAGTCGCACGGACGCGCCCTTGTGGTGATCGTCGAGGGGCTGCCCGCCGGCTTGCTGGTGACCGCAGAGGACATCCAGCGCGGGCTGGCTCGCAGGCGGCTGGGCTTCGGACGCGGCCCCCGGATGCGCTTCGAGGCGGACGAGGTGACCCTGGTGGGGGGGATCCGGCACGGCAGGACGCTCGGCTCGCCGGTGGCCATCGAGATCGCCAACACCGAATGGCCAAAGTGGGAAGCCGAGATGTCACCCAGCCCGGGTCTGCCGGCCAAGGTACTGACCCAACCCCGGCCCGGTCACGCCGACCTCTCGGGCATGCTCAAGTACGGTCTCGACGACGCACGAGATGTCCTCGAGCGGGCCTCCGCACGGGAGACGGCCGCCCGGGTGGCTGCAGGCACGCTGGCCAAACTGCTGCTGTGGCAGATCGGCATCGACGTGCTCAGCCACATCGTGCAGCTCGGGCCCGAGCGGGCCGAGACCACCACGCTTCCCACGGTGGGGGAGCTCATCCGGGTCGACGAGTCGCAGGTGCGGTGTTGTGATCCTGACGCCGAGGGCCGAATGATCGCCGCGGTCAAGGCGGCCGCCAAGGACGGTGATTCTCTCGGTGGGGTGGCCGAGGTCATCGCCTACGGGGTCCCCGTGGGCCTCGGAAGCCATGTGCACTGGGACCGACGTCTCGACGCCCTCCTGGCCCAGGCCCTGATGAGCATCCAGGCCATCAAGGCCGTGGAGTTCGGCGATGGTACCGAGCTGGCCGGCCGCCGGGGATCCGAGGCCCATGACGCCATACGGATGGCCTCCAGCGGGGCCGAGGCAACGGATGACGACCGTGCCGGGCTGGGGGGAGGCTACGTCCGCGACACCCATCACGCCGGTGGGGTCGAGGGCGGTATCTCCACCGGCTCCCCCATCGTGGCCCGGGCCACCATGAAGCCGTTGGCCACGCTCAACCGCCCCACCCTGGGCACGGTCGACGTGGTCACCAAAGAGGCCACCGTGTCCTTCAAGGAGCGCACCGACGTCACCGCGGTCCCGGCCATGGGTGTGGTGGCCGAGACGATGGTCGCCCTGGTCCTGGCCTCGGAGGCCCTACGCAAGTTCGGCGGCGACTCGGTGGCGGAGTTCCGCCGCAACCGACGCGGCTATCTGGACGCGCTGGGCCAGACGCCCTCGGCGCCGCCACCGCCGGCCGATGGTTGACCGCGTCATCCTGGTCGGCATGATGGGGGCGGGAAAGACCACCGTCGGCCGGCTGCTGGCCGAGCGCCTCCGGTGGGGCCACCTCGATTCCGATGCCCAGGTGATGGCCAGCACCGGGTCGAGCGTGCCCGAGCTCTTCGCCGAGCGGGGCGAGGAGGCCTTCCGGGCCGAGGAGTCCCGCGTGCTGGCCGAGGCGCTGTCGTCCCCCGAGCCGGTGGTGGTGTCGGCCGCCGCCGGGGTGGTGCTGTCGGCGGCCAACCGTGACCTCCTGCAGCGATCGGGTGTCGTGGTGTGGCTACGGGCCGACCCGCGTGTGCTGACCCGGCGGGTGGGCAAGGGCGAGGGCCGGCCGCTGCTGGGCGACCAACCGGCGGCGAGGTTGGCCGATCTCTACGAGGTCAGGAAGCCGTTGTACGAGGCGTTGGCCGAGGTGACCATCGACGTGGACGGGCTCCCACCCGACCAGGTGGTCGATCGCCTGCTGGCCGAACCGGTCCTGGCGGACAGGGGCATCGGGGCGGGCCGCGGCCGGTGATCGAGATTCCGGTGGAGCTGGGAGACCGCAGCTACCAGGTGGTGGTGGGTGGCGGGGCCCGGGACGGGCTGGCTGGGATGCTGGCCTCTGCCGTTCCGGGCGCCCGGCGCGCCGCCATCGTGACCCAGTCCGGTATCGGTGTCTCCGTCGATCCCGGTCTGCCCTCCGACGTGTTCACCGTCCCGGACGGCGAAGGGGCGAAGTCGCTGGCCGTGACCGAGGAGCTCTGCCGTGGCTTCGCCCGGGCCGGGCTGAGCCGGTCCGACGTGGTCATCGCCGTCGGCGGTGGTGTCGTCACCGACCTGGCCGGATTCGCGGCGGCGTCCTTCCACCGGGGGACGGCCTACGTCAATGTGGCCACGACGCTGCTGGCCCAGGTGGACGCGGCCATCGGTGGGAAGACCGGGGTGAACCTACCCGAAGGGAAGAACCTGGTCGGCGCGTTCTGGCAGCCCAGCGGCGTGATCTGCGACACCGACCTGCTGTCCACGCTGCCGCCGCGTGAGTGGGCGTCCGGGCGGGGTGAGATGGCCAAGTACGCGTTCTTGGGCCTCCCGCAGACCGGACGGGGGCCCGACGCGTCGCTCCTCGAGCTGCCTCTGGCCGAACAGGTGGCCCGGTGTGTGGCGATCAAGGCCGATGTCGTGGCGTCGGACGAACGGGAGGGCGACCGGCGGATGGTCCTCAACTACGGCCACACGCTGGCCCACGCCCTGGAGGCGGCTGCGTTCGAACCGGGTTCGGGCATCGATCTGCGGCACGGCGAGGCGGTGGCCGTCGGGCTGGTCTACGCGGCACTCCTGGCCCGTCGGCTCGGACGCATCGACGATGCCCGGGTCGAACTGCACCGCCGGGTGGTCGGTGGGTTCGACCTCTCGGCTGCCGTGCCCGAAGGAGTCGAGCCCGGGCACCTGGTGTCCTTCATGACCCGGGACAAGAAGGCGAGGCACGATCTGACCTTCGTCCTGGACGGCCCAGCGGGCGTCGAGGTCGCCCATGGAGTCGATGAGGCGGATGTGCTCGCTACCCTGGCTGAGATGCAAGGTTCGAAACCCGGTGGCACGAGGTGAGCACGCCCGGTTCGATCCTGTTGCTGTCCGGCCCCAACCTCAATCTGCTGGGGGAGCGGGAACCGGCCATCTACGGATCGGACACCCTGGAGGACCATGTGGCCACCGCCGCCGCCGCCGCCGCCGCCGTGGGACTGGTCCTCGAGCATCTGCAGACCAATCACGAAGGAGATCTGGTCGAGGCGGTGCAGCGGGCCCGGGATCGCGCCGACGCCATCATCGTGAACGCCGGAGCCCTCTCCCACACATCCTGGTCCCTGCACGATGCGCTGGCCGCGTTCGACGGCGTCGTGGTCGAGCTCCACCTGACCAACCCGGCGGCCAGGGAGCCGTTCCGCCACACCTCGGTGATCGCCCCCGTCTCCGACGGTTGCATCGCCGGGTTCGGGGGGTTGGGGTACCGACTCGCCGTTGAAGCGGTCCACCGGCTCCTCACCGCCGGGGCGGCAGGCTGATGGGGGCGACGACGGGAGGCGTGCCGCCGGCCGGAGGTCTACCCCCGCTGGATGTATCGGGTCGCCTGCAACGTCTCCGGGCGCTCTTCGCCGCCGCCGGCGACCACGGGCAGGCCATCGGCGGCCTGCTGGTCACGACCCCGGCCAACATCCGGTGGCTGAGCGGCTTCAGCGGATCGGCGGGATTGCTGCTGGTGACGGCCGACGGCGCCCTGTTGACCACCGACGGGCGATACCGGACCCAGTCCTCGGAGCAGTTGCGGGCGGGCGGCGCCGAGGCCGAAATCACGTCCTGCATCGGCGGGGTGCAGGCCCAACGCGATGCCGTGGTGGCCCGGGCGGCGGCCGTCGGCGTCATCGGACTCGAGGCTGACGCTGTCACCTGGTCGGCGCAACGCACCTGGGAGGGGCTCCTGGCCTCGGTGGCCCTGGTGCCGACCGGCGGGTTGGTCGAGAGCCTGCGGATGGTCAAGGACGAGGCCGAGGTGGCCCGGATGGAGCGGGCGGCAACCATCGCCGATCAGGCCCTCGAAGCCACCCTGCCCCTGCTGACCGCGGCCGGCCGCGGGGGTGCCGGCGACGAGCTGACCGAAGGCCGGTTCGCAGCCGCCCTCGACCACGCCATGCGTGAACAGGGTGCCGAGGACAGCGCATTCGAGACCATCGTGGCGTCGGGAGAGAATTCGGCCAAGCCCCACGCCCGTCCGGGAGGCCGCCGGATCCGCGCCGGCGATCCGGTGGTCGTGGACTTCGGTGCCGTGTTCGACGGGTACCGATCGGACATGACCCGCACCTTCTGCGTCGGTGGCGAGCCGACCGGTGAGCTGGCCAAGGTCTTCGACGTGGTGGCCGCCTCGCAACGGGCCGGGGTGCGCACGGTGGGGCCCGGGGCCATCACCGGGTCGGTGGACCGGGCCTGCCGCGACGTGATCGCCGCCTCGGGGTGGGCCGAACGGTTCGAGCACGGCACCGGGCACGGCGTCGGGCTCGACATCCACGAGGGACCGTCGGTCGGGCCGGGGTCGACTGCTATCCTCGCCCCCGGCACCGTGGTCACCGTGGAGCCGGGGGTGTACCTGCCCGGGACGGGTGGGGTCCGTATCGAGGACACCCTGGTGGTGACGCCGGACGGTAGCCGATCGTTGACCTTGTTCCCGAAGGAAGTTGCCGTCTGATGGCCGTCTCCACCAATGATCTCCGCAATGGGATGACGCTCGACCTCCCCGAAGGCCTGTTCGCCGTGGTCGAGTTCCAACACGTCAAGCCGGGAAAGGGCGGCGCCTTCGTGCGGACCAAATTGAAGAACCAACGCACCGGTGCCGTCATCGAGCGGACCTACCGGGCCGACGAGAAGCTCGAGCAGGCCATCATCGACAAGCGGGAGATGCAGTTCCTCTACCGGGACGGTTCCGACTACGTCTTCATGGACACCACCTCGTTCGAGCAGCTCCAGGTCGAGACCGGCTTGTTGGGTGACGCCGCCAACTACCTCAAGGAAGGGGACGACGCGGTCCTCCAGTTCTTCGGGGAGGAGATCGTAGGGGTGGATCTTCCGGCCGCAGTCGAGCTGACCGTGACCGATACCGAGCCCGGGGTCCAGGGGGACCGGGTGTCGGGTGCGCGCAAGCCGGCAACCGTGGAGACGGGCCTGGTCATCCAGGTGCCTCTCTTCGTCAATCCCGGCGAGAGGATCAAGGTCGACACCCGCTCCGGGGAGTACCTGACCCGGGCCTGACCTCGGCCGGCACCCGGCCGGGGGCGACATCCGTGCAGCCCGCGTGGAGCCCGACCGACGATCGACAATGGATCCCGCACCTCGACACCAAGCCCGCGAACGGGTCGTGACCCTCCTCTACGAGGCGGAGCTGAAGGGAAGGCGGCCCTCCGAGGTCCTCGACGAGCTGATGGTGGCCCCCGATCCCTACACGGTCGCGTTGGTGCGGGCGGTGGAGGCGCGCCAGGCCGACATCGACCGGCTCATCGGTGGTGCCGCCATCGGGTGGGAGGTCGACCGGATGGCGGTGGTGGACCGGAACGTGCTCCGTCTGGCCGTTGCCGAACTGCTCGACTTCCCCGACGTACCCACCCCGGTGATCCTCAACGAGGCGGTCGAACTGGCCTCGGCCTACTCGACCGACGATTCCGGTCGCTTCGTCAACGGCGTCTTGGCCACGGTGGCCGAACAGGTCAGAGGTTGACAGCCCGGTCGACCCGGGGGACGACCCGCCTGCACAGAGGAGCGAACCCGCCGACCCGCCGACCTGCCGACCCGGAGGCCCGAGCGAACCCGCCGACCCGCCGACCCGGAGGTCCGGCCGTGCGCGTGGTGCGCGTGGTGCGCGTGGTGCGCGTGGTGCGCCGGGGACCGCGTGGGTATACTCGGCCTCTGACCGTGAAGCGGGTCCCGTGAGGCCCGAACGGACAGGAGGATGCAGGTGGCCGAGCGCGAACGCAGTCATACCCGCCCGCGGGGTGCTGTATTCGTTCCCCGTGCGCAGGTCATGTCGGCGGACGACGTGCACCGCGCCATCACCCGGATGGCCCATGAGATCGTCGAGCGGAATCGCGGACTCCAGCACCTGGTCCTGATCGGCCTGCAGACCGGCGGAGTGGCTATTGCCGAGCGACTGGCCGGCACGCTCTCCGAGCTCGAGGGGGCGGCGATCCCGGTCGGAACCCTGGACGTGGCCTTCTACCGCGACGACATCGGGCTCCGCCCCGTCCTTCCCGAAGCCGCCACCGACATCAGCTTCGACCTGACCGGGGCCACGGTGGTGCTGGTCGACGACGTGCTCTTCACCGGCCGGACCATCAGAGCGGCGCTCAATGCGCTGGGCGAGTACGGGCGGGCCCAGATCGTCGAACTGGCCGTGATGGTCGACCGAGGTCACCGGGAGCTCCCGATCCGACCCGACTATGTGGGGAAGAACCTCCCCACCAGCCGGGACGAGATGGTCGACGTGTCCGAAGAAGGGGTGTCCCTCGGGGACCTGGTCGTCAGGTGAGCCCGTTTCCCGTCCACCTGCTCAGCATGGACGACCTGGGCCGGGAAGAGATTGCCGAGGTGCTCCGGGTGACCGACTCCTTTGTCGAGGTGGGCCGACGGGCCAACCCGAAGGTTCCCACCCTCCGGGGCCGGACGGTGGCCACCCTGTTCTTCGAGGACTCGACCCGGACCCGGATGTCGTTCGAGACGGCGGCCAAGCGGATGTCGGCGGACGTGCTCTCGTTCGCGGCCGGTTCCTCGTCCGTCAACAAGGGCGAGTCGTTGCGAGACACCGTCGAGACCGTCGAGGCGATCGGGATCGACTCGGTGATCATCCGGCACTCGTCGTCCGGTGTTCCGGCCAGGGTGGCGGAGTGGGTCGACCACTGCGTGGTGATAAACGCCGGCGACGGTTGGCACCAGCATCCGACCCAGGCGCTACTTGACCTGTACACGGTGCGGCAGGCGTTCGGCGGAGGTGACACCGGTCTGGCCCGGTTCGAGGGGCTGCAGGTGGCGATCGTGGGTGACATCCGCCACAGCCGGGTGGCACGGTCCCAGATCGCGGCGTACTCGGCCATGGGCGCCGACGTCACCCTGGTGGCACCGGCCACCCTGCTCCCACCGTCGCTCGCCGGGTGGCCGGTGATCGCGGTCAACCAGGATCTCGACGACGTGCTGCCCAAGGCCGACGTGGTCTCATTGCTCCGGGTGCAGTCCGAACGGGGGAGCGGGGAGTTCGTCCCGAGCCTCCGCGAGTACACGGCCGGCTACGGCCTCACCGCCCGCCGGGCGGCCATGCTCCAGCCCGGAGCAGTGATCCTCCATCCGGGGCCGATCGTCCGCGGTGTGGAGATCGCCTCCGATGTGGCCGAGCTCCCGGCCGCCCTCATCACCGCACAGGTGAGCAACGGCGTGGCCATCCGGATGGCGGTGCTCTTCCTGCTCCTCGGTCAGGGGCCGAAGGAGGGGGATCTCCATGGCTGATCGGACCGATGACGGGCCAGGAGGTGAACTGCCCACCGTGGTGATCCGCGGTGGCATGGTGATCGACCAGCACGGGGAGCGCCGGGCCGACGTGCTGGTGACCCAGGGACTCGTGGCTGCGCTGGACGACGAGATCACCGGGCCCAACGGGGCCGTCGTGCTCGATGCCACCGGATGCGTGGTCGCCCCCGGTCTGGTGGATCTGCACACCCATCTCCGGGAGCCGGGACGTGAGGAGTCCGAGACCATCGAGACAGGGACCCGGGCCGCGTCGTTGGGCGGCTACACCGCCGTGGTGGCCATGCCCAACACCGACCCGGCGCTGGACTCGGCCGAGGCGGTCCGCAACGTGTTCGAGCTGGCGGCCACGGCCACCGCCGAGGTGGCCGTGGCCGGCGCCATCACGGTGGGTCGGGCCGGAGAGCGGCTGGCTCCGATGGCCGAGCTCGCCGACCTCGGCGTGCACCTGTTCACCGACGACGGTACCGGGGTCCAGTCGGCCGGGGTCATGCGCAGGGCTCTCGAGTACGCCACGGGGATCGGGGTCACCTTGGCCCAGCACTGCGAGGACGGGTCACTGGCCGCCAACGGTGCCATGCACGAGGGCGAGTGGTCGAGCCGGCTCGGGATCCCCGGGATGCCGGCCGTGGCCGAAGAGGCGATGGTGGCGCGGGACATCGCCCTCGTGCGGGCGTGCGGGGCCCGCATCCACTTCCTCCACCTGTCCACCGCGACATCCGTGGAGCTGGTCCGGCAAGCCAAGGCTGAGGGGCTGGCGGTGACGGCGGAGGCGGCACCCCACCACTTCTCACTGACCGACGGCTGCGCGTCGGGATACGATCCCGTGTTCAAGGTCAACCCCCCGTTGCGGCCGCAGTCGGATGTCGACGCCGTGAAGGCGGGCCTGGCCGACGGGACCATCGATGCCATCGCCACCGATCATGCCCCGCATCCGCCCGAGCTCAAGGACCTTCCCTTCGACCAGGCCCCTCCGGGCATGCTCGGCCTGCAGACGGCAGCCTCCCTGGCCATCGGCGAGCTCGGTCTGCCCATGACCCAGCTGCTGGCCCTCATGAGCTGGCAGCCGGCGAGGATCGCCCGGCTCGACCCGTCGAACGGTGGCGACCAGGGCGGCCCGATCGTGCCGGGAGCCGCGGCCAACCTCTGCGTCATCGATCCGACGGCCACCTGGACGGTGGACGTCGCCGCCCTGGCCAGCCGGAGCCACAATTCGCCCTACGGAGGGCGCACGCTCACCGGCCGAGTTCGGCACACCGTGTTCCGCGGCGAACCAGTGGTCGTCGACGGCGGGGCCCGGCGATGACCGGCCGGAGTGGCGCCCCGCACCGGACCGAGGCCGCCCTCGTCCTGGCCGACGGAGCAGTGTTCGAAGGCGAGGCGATCGGTGCCCGACCGGAACAGGGCGTGGCCACAGGGGAAGCCGTGTTCAATACCGTGCTCTCCGGCTACCAGGAGGTGATCACCGATCCGTCCTATGCCGGCCAGGTCATCGCCTTCACCTACCCCCACATCGGCAACTACGGGGTGAACCCCACCGATGACGAGGCGGCGCGTCCGCACTGCCGGGGCGTGATCGTGCGCGACCTCTGTGATCGACCGAGCAGCTGGCGCTCCACCGAGTCATTGGAGGCGTACCTGACCCGGCGTTCGGTCCCCGGCATCACCGGCGTCGACACCCGCCGCCTCACCCGCCATCTGCGCAACGAGGGAGCGATGCCGTGTGCCTTCGGCACGGCCGGCTTGGAGGAGTTGCACGCGGCGGCCGGCGCCGCCCCTTCCACCGACGGGGTCGACCTGGTGTCGGGGGTGACGACGAGCGAGGTCTACACGAGGGGTTCCGGGCCGTATCGGGTGGTGGCCTACGACTTCGGCATCAAAGAGGCCATGCTGCGCCAGCTGGGTGTGCTGGCCACGGTCACCGTGGTACCGGCCTCGACACCCGCCCAACGGGCGCTGGAGTTCGAACCCGACGGGATCTTCCTGTCCAACGGGCCCGGCGACCCCGCGGCGCTGCCCGCCATCATCGGCGAGATCCGGGAGCTGGCCGCCGGGGGCACGGTCCCGGTGTTCGGGATCTGCCTCGGCCACCAGTTGTTGGCCACCGCGCTGGGCGCGGTCACCTACAAGCTGCCGTTCGGGCACCACGGTGGCAACCACCCCGTCCGGCGACTGGAGACCGGCCGGGTCGAGATCACCTCGCAGAACCACAATTTCGCAGTCGCCGGGGACTCGCTGACCGCGGCCGATATCACCCACGTCAATCTCAACGACGGGGTGGTCGAGGGACTCCGCAGCCGGGACGCCCCGGTCTTCAGCGTCCAGTACCACCCCGAGGCCGGACCCGGTCCCCACGACGCCCGGTACCTCTTCGAGGAGTTCCGGCTGTTGATGGACGCCACCGGCGCCGGCGTGCGATCCGGGGCCCGCCGCTGATGCCCCGCCGCAGCGACATCGACTCCATCCTGGTCATCGGGTCGGGCCCGATCGTCATCGGGCAGGCGTGCGAGTTCGACTACTCCGGCACCCAGGCGTGCCGAGTCCTCGCCGAAGAGAAGTTCAGGGTGGTGCTGGCCAACTCGAACCCGGCCACGATCATGACCGACCCGGCCATGGCCGACCGCACCTACGTGGAACCGTTGGACCCGGACGTGCTGGCCGCCATCATCGAGCGCGAGCGCCCCGACGCGCTGCTCCCCACCCTCGGCGGGCAGACCGCGCTCAACCTGACCATGGCCCTGGCCGAGCGAGGAGTCCTCGGTGAGTTCGGCGTGGAGGTGATCGGGGCCAACGCCGAGGCCATCGCCACCGCCGAGAACAGGGAGATGTTCAAAGCGGCCATGCAGGAGATCGGGCTGAACGTTCCCGCCTCGGGTTTCGCCCATTCGCTCGACGAAGCCTTGGCCATCGGTGACTCGGTCGGCTACCCGATCATGGTCCGTCCGAGCTACATCCTCGGGGGTGCGGGCACCGGTATCGCCGTCACCCGCCACGATCTGATCCAACTGGCCGGCGAAGGACTCGACGCCTCTCCGGTCAACGAGGTGCTGATCGAGAGCTCGATCGCCGGCCAGAAGGAGTTCGAGCTGGAGGTGATGAGGGACAGTGCCGACAATTGCGTGGTCATCTGCTCCATCGAGAACTTCGACCCCATGGGGGTGCACACCGGTGACTCGATCACCGTGGCCCCGGCCCAGACCCTCACCGATGTCGAGCTGCAGTCCATGCGCGACGCGGCCTTCGCCTGCATCCGGCGGGTGGGCGTCGAGACGGGCGGGTCGAACGTCCAGTTCGCGGTGGACCCGGACGACGGGACCCAGGTCATCATCGAGATGAATCCCCGCGTCTCACGATCGTCGGCCCTGGCCTCGAAGGCGACGGGTTTCCCCATCGCCAAGATCGCCGCCCGATTGGCCGTGGGCTACCGGTTGGACGAGATCACCAACGACATCACCGGAGCCACGCCCGCCTGTTTCGAGCCCACCATCGACTACGTGGTGACCAAGATTCCCCGGTGGGCGTTCGAAAAGCTCCCCGGGTCCACCGACCGACTCGGCACCCGGATGCAGTCGGTCGGGGAGGTGATGGGTATCGGCCGGACCTTCCCCGAGTCCCTGCAGAAGGCCGTTCGCTCGCTGGAGCAGGGCCGATCGGGGCTGAACGCCGACCCTGCCGAAGTGGCGCTGGACGCCGTACCCACCGAGGAGTTGACGAACAGCGTGGCGCTGGCCACCCCCGAGCGGCTCTTCCAACTCGAGGCCCTCCTCCGCCGCGGCGTGCCCGCCGGCCGCCTGGCCGATCTGACCGGCATCGATCCCTGGTTCGTCTCGGAGGTCGCCGCGGTGACCGACGCCCGGATGGCCCTCGATCTCCAGGTGACCCTCGGGGTCACGGTGGACGATCTCGACCGCAGGGCATGGCGCCGGCTCAAGCAGCTCGGCTTCTCGGATCAGCAGCTGGCCTACCTGTTCGGCGATCCCGTCACCCCCGCCGACATCCGGGCGGCCCGTGCCGCCTGTGGCGTCGGGGTCACCTACAAGACGGTCGACACCTGCGGGGCCGAGTTCGAAGCCCTGACGCCCTATCACTACTCGACCACCGAGGACGAGGACGAGATCCGGCCCTCCGAGCGTCGTCGCGTGATCATCCTGGGCTCCGGCCCCAACCGTATCGGCCAAGGGATCGAATTCGACTACTGCTGCGTCCACGCCTCGTTCGCGCTGCGGGCGGCAGGCTACGAGACGGTCATGGTCAACTGCAATCCGGAGACGGTCTCCACCGACTACGACACCTCGGACCGTCTCTACTTCGAGCCGCTCACACCCGAGGACCTGGCCAACGTGATCGATGCCGAGCGGGCCGCCTCGGTGGGGGAGGGGCGCCTGGTCGGGGTCATCGTCAGCCTCGGCGGCCAGACCCCCCTCAAGCTGGCGGCCGGCCTCCCCGAGGAGTTGGTCCTCGGTACCTCGCCGTCATCGATCGACCTGGCCGAGGATCGTGAACGCTGGAACGCGCTGTGCAGCCAACTCGGCATCCCCCAGCCTCCGGGCGGTACGGCGACGACGGCGGCCGAGGCCGTCGCGGTGGCCTCCTCGGTCGGCTATCCGGTGCTCGTCCGACCCTCCTACGTGCTCGGGGGCCGAGCGATGGAGATCGTCTACGACGACGAACGGTTGGCGGAGGCAGTCGAGGGCATGTCGGGCGTCGGCGGGTCGCTCGGCCGCGAGGGCGGGGTGACGAGGGAGCGCCCGGTGCTGGTGGACCGGTTCCTCGAGGACGCCGTGGAAGTCGATGTCGACGCCGTGCGGGACGCCACCGGCGAGGTGGTCATCTGCGGGGTCATGGAGCACGTGGAAGAGGCCGGGGTCCATTCGGGCGACTCCGCCTGTGCCCTTCCTCCCCAGACCCTGTCGACACCGGTGATCGCGGAGCTCGAGCGGATGGTGACGGTCATCGCCGAGGCGCTCCAGGTCCGCGGTCTGATCAACGTGCAGTTCGCGGTGAAAGACGATCGGGCCTACGTGCTCGAGGCCAATCCGCGCGCCAGCCGGACGGTCCCGTTCGTGGCCAAGGCGACCGGCGTGCCGGTGGCCATGATCGCGGCCAGGGTGATGGTGGGGTCGACGCTCGCCGAGCTGCGCCACGAAGGGCTGCTCGTCGAGCCGGTGACCGGCCACGTCTCGGTGAAGGAGGCCGTCCTGCCGTTCAACCGGTTCCCCGGCGTGGACACCCTGCTCGGTCCCGAGATGCGCTCGACGGGTGAGGTGATGGGCATCGACACCACCTTCGGGCTGGCCTTCGCCAAGAGTCAGATCGCCGCCGGCAATCGGCTCCCGGTCGACGGAACCGTGTTCCTCTCCCTGGCCGACCGGGACAAGTCGGCCGGCCTGGACGTCGCCCGCCAGTTCAGCGACCTGGGATTCGAGTTGGCGGCCACGTCGGGTACCGCGGCCATGCTGGAGGCCGAGGGCATCCCGGTGGGCACGGTGGTGGCCAAGATGGGCGACTCCCATCCCGGCGCGGTCGACGCCGTCGACCTCATCGCGGGGGGAAAGGTGCAGCTGGTGGTGAACACGCCCCGGGGGCGCGGCCCCCGGGCCGACGGTGTGCACATCCGGGCGACCGCGCTGGCCCATCTGGTGCCGTGCCTGACTACCGTGGCCGCGGCCCGGGCGGCAGCGGCGGGCATCGCCGACTGGGTCAGCCACCCCTTGTCGGTGCTGTCCCTGCAGGAGTATCACCGCAGGTGAACCGGTGAGGGACGCGTCGGCCGGAGCCGGAGCCCGGGTGGGGGCACAGACCGGGGCCCGGGTGGGCCGGGCCTGGCGGGCGGTCACCGCCGGCGACGTCGACCTCTCGGTGCGGATCGGATCCATCGAGCTTCCCAACCCGGTCATGACCGCATCGGGGACGGCGGGTCACTCCGACGAGCTCGGCGCCTACTTCCCGCTCGACGCGCTCGGCGCGGTGGTGGTCAAGTCCCTGTGCGTGGACCCATGGCCCGGCAACCCGCCTCCCCGGCTGCACCAGACGGCATCGGGGATGATCAACAGTGTCGGCCTCCAGGGCCCCGGGCTCGGGTCGTGGATCGATCAGGACCTTCCCGCGCTGACCGCGCTCGGGGCCCGCGTGGTGGTCAGCATCTGGGGCCAACGGGTGGCCGACTTCGCCAAGGCGGCCGCCATGCTGGCCGGGGTCCCGGGTCTTACCGCGGTCGAGATCAACGTGAGCTGTCCGAACATCGAGGACCGGCGCAGGATGTTCGCCCATTCGGCCACGGCTACGTCCGAGGTGGTGGCCGCGGTGGGCGAGTCCTGCCCGACTCTGCCGCGGTGGGCCAAATTGAGTCCGACGGTGGCCGACCTGGCCGAGGTGGCCGGGGCCGCACTGGCCGCCGGGGCCGAGGCCATCACCCTTGTCAACACCGTGTTGGCCATGGCCATCGATGTCGAGCGGCGGCGCCCGGTGTTGGGCTCGGGTGCGGGCGGAGGCGGGTTGTCCGGACCGGCCGTCCACGCCGTCGCCGTCCGGGCCGTGTACGACGTGCGGGTCGCCCATCCGGAGGCCGCCATCATCGGAGTGGGCGGCGTCATGTGCGGCGAGGATGCCGTCGAGCTGATGATGGCGGGGGCGGACGCCGTGCAGGTGGGTTCGGCCACCTTTCGCGATCCCAGGGCACCCCTCAGGGTCCTGCAGGAAGTCGAGCGGTGGTGCTCGCGCCACGGAGTCCGCCGGCTGGTCGACGTGACGGGCGTGGCCCATGGGTGATCGCCCGTCCATCCGCGGGTTTGCCGAGACGGTCGCCTCCGCGGTGGCCCGGTCGGGACCGCTGTGCGCCGGCATCGATCCGTCGCCCGCCCTGCTGGCCCGGTGGGGCCTGCCCGACTCCGCCGAGGGGCTCCGGTCGTTCGGCCTCCGCTGCATCGACGCCTTTGCCGGCGTCGTGCCGGTGGTCAAACCCCAGGTGGCGTTCTTCGAGCGCTGGGGCTCCGCCGGCATCGGCGCTCTCGAGGCGGTCATGACCGCGGCCCGCCAGGCGGGTCTGCTTGTCATCGCCGACGCCAAGCGGGGCGACATCGGGTCGACCATGGAGGCCTACGCTTCGGCCTGGTTGGATCCGGCCAGCCCGCTGGCCGCGGACGCAGTCACCCTCGTGCCCTACCTCGGGATCGGCGCACTTCGACCGGCCCTCGACCTGGCCGCGGCAACGGGTCGGGGCGCCGTCGTGGTCGTACGCGGATCCAACCCCGAGGGCCGGTCCATCCAGGAGGCGACCGTCTCCGCCGGTCCGGGTGGGGCTCTTCGTGAGGCTCTCGACGGGGCTCTGTCGGTGGAGGACGCTCTCCTCGGGGCCATCGCCGATCTCAACCGCGGAGGTCTGGCCGTCCCGGGCACCGTCGGGGCGGTGGTGGGGGCGACACTGCAGCCGTCGCAATTCGAGCTCGCCGGGCTCGGAGGGGTCATCCTGGCCCCGGGCCTCGGGGCACAAGGAGGGACGGTCGAGGACGCGGCCCGGCTGTTCGCCAGGTGTCCCCCGCACAGTGTGCTGGCCAACGTGTCGCGATCGTTGCTGGCCGCCGGGCCGGACACCGGTCGCCTCCGGGAGGCGGCCCGGACGACGTCTGAGGAGCTGAGACTGTCCCTCGGATGAACCGAAACGGTCGGCGGTCCGCCAGCGGTCGGGTCCGTCAGCGGTCCGCGGTCGGGAGGTCCTCCGCAAACTGGATGAAGGCAGCCGGTGGCAGGTACTCCACGGGGATCTCATCGGCATGACGGTAGAAATCGACGTCGAAGATGTTGGACACGCCGGGGGCGTCGGCGGTGCCGCTCAGGCCCGCGTCGCTCGACGCTAGAAAGGCCTGCCTGGCATCGATGGAGCCAGATGCCAGCGCGTCGTAGGTCTCCCTGGTGATCCGGGCCACCAGGCTGTAGACACAGCCATCCGCGGTGGCCCCGACCGCCCGTCCGATCATGCAGTGGCGCTTCCCGTCGTCGATCACGTACACCGTGGCGTCACCGGCGCCCACCCGGGCCCGGATGCGATCGGGATGGCCGAACAGGTGGGGCCACTGCTCGTGCCTGCGTTCTTTCATCGCCCAGAGAGGACTGGGAGGGATGACCCCTTCAGGCTCGTCCTCCTCGAGCGGCGTGGCGTCGACAGGAGCGGTGACGGGAAACGTCCGGGCGGCTGTCTCCTTGATGAAGTGGAGTTGGCCGTCCTCCCTCGACTGGAACAGCTCGTCGTCGCCCGAGGCCGTAGCGCCGAGGTCCCCGTCCGGTCCGGTCTGATCTGCATCGCCCACTGCCGGCTCCTTTCGTTGGCGAAGGCACCTCGGTACCCACGTGGCTGGCAAGAAGTTGCGGCCCCCATGGTGCCACGGTCCGGTGGGGCGGCCGACCGAGAGGGGTCTCACGGCCGAGCGGGGGAGCAAGGCTGTCGGACCTGGCGGAACCGGAGGTGGAGATGGAGAATCGGTCATGCCCACGAAACGCCACCCGATCCGTCGGCCGCACGCCGATGAGCTTGGCCGGCTCCGAGACATCGAGGTGGCCGCAGGTGGGCTTTTCGCCGGCGTGGGCATGACCTACATATCCGACCACGATCCTCCCCCCGCCGAGCTGCTCGAGCGCTATCGGCGGGACGGCCGTGCCTGGGTCTCCACGGACTCCGAGAACCGCCCCGTGGCCTACCTGATCGCCGACCTGGTAGACGGCAATGTGCACATCGAGCAGGTCTCGGTCCATCCGGAGTTCAGCCGACGGGGGATCGGACGATCGCTCATCGACCACACCGAGACGTGGGCGGCCGGTCGGGGGCATGGAGCCCTGACACTTACCACATTCGCCGAGGTTCCATGGAACGGCCCCTACTACGTCCGGTGCGGGTTCACCCCCATGGCGGGCCCGGACATGGGTCCCGAGCTCGCCGCCCGATTGGCCGAGGAGAGCGAACGGGGCCTCGGCCGTCACCCGCGGGTGGCCATGATCAGGCCGGTCCGACCTGACGGGACCTAATGGTTCTGTCCAAGACGCCGGCAGTGGCCAGCAAACGCTGGAGGACCCGTGTGACGGCTCCCGGGTGGGCGCGGCCGCCGTGTCTGCTTCCGGCCGCGCCGGCCTTTCACGGTCTCATTGACCGATTCGATGAGCGATCGACTGGCGGGCACCGTCTTCGACGGCACGACGGCACGACGGCACGACGGCACGACGGCACGACGGCACGACGGCTCGACGGCACGACGGCACGACGGCACGACGGCACGACGGCACGACGGCACGACGGCACGACGGCACGACGGTGGCGAGTTCGACGGCCATCCGCTGGCGGCGACGGTTTCTGACCTGAAGGAGCCGAGAGTGCGCCTGGCCCCTGCCGCGCATGACCCGTGCTCGACCCGCGGCTCACTCCCGGCGGTCGAGGAGGGGTGGGTCGAGCGGGGGCTGGTCGAACAGCGGTGGGCCGGTGCCCTGTGGTGGGGCCTTGGCCCTCGGCCTGC